>DAIMGZ010000037.1:0-16676 GCA_036723535.1 Gaiellaceae bacterium | reverse complement strand
CAGGATCGCCCATGCCCGCTAGTGGGCTCTGTGTGTGCGGACGAGGTACTCCTCGACCGCGAGCAGGAACGACTCGTCCTGGGCGAACTCGACGAGTCGCCCTTCCCGCCCTTGATGCGCGGGTTTCTGTCCACGCTGCCTGAGCTATATTCGAGACGAGGTCGGGCCGATGCAGGAGATGCTCATCTACGGAGTCAGCTTCGATCTGGTCGGCAAGCAGCCGATCGTCCTCCTGAAGACGGCCGACGGCAACAAGTTCTTGCCGATCTGGATCGGGCATCCCGAGGCGGCCGCGATCCTGATGAAGCTCCAGAGCCAGACGTCCGTGCGGCCGATGACGCACGACCTCTTCAGCGAGATGCTCGAGCAGCTCGGAGCGTCGATCAGCCGGATCACGGTCACGGAGCTGCGCGAGAACACCTTCTACGCCCAGATCACGGTGGTTCAGGACGGCCAGGAGATCGAGGTCGACTCCCGCCCATCGGACGCGATCGCTCTCGCCATTCGCGCGGAGGCGCCGATCTTCGCCGCCGACGACGTCATCGCGGAGTCGGCGATCGAGTTCGAGGGCGAGGAGGTCGACGAGGAACAGCTCGAGGCAGAGGTGCTGCGCTTCCGCAGCTTCCTCGAAGACGTCACGCCCGACCAGTTCGTCGTCGAGAACGGCGACGAGGAGGACTAGGACCTAACTCAGCACGGCGAGCGCGAGCGCGGTGCCGTTGAAGAGGGCGTGCACGACCATGCCCGGCACGACGCTGTTCGTGCGGTCGCGGAGCCACGCGAGCCCGATGCCGAACGGGACGAGAACGAGAAGCGCCTCGACGAGACCATGCGCGAGGCCGAACGCCAGCCCGACGAGGAGGATCGACGGGGTCCGCCCCAGGAAGCGGAGCAGCGACTGGCCTGCCCCGCGGAACGTCAGCTCCTCGACGAACGGCGCGATTACGGCAAAGAGGACGAGATTGGCGGCGAAGGCGCCCGCGTGCGCGGGCTCCCAGTGCGTCGGAGTGAGCCCCTGCTCTTTGCCGGGGCTCTCGGGTAGCGGAAGGACCGAGACGACGCCCTCCCAGGCGAAGATCGCGACCACGACAGCGACCGCGAGCCCGAGCGCTCTCCCCCAGCGCCGCGGCAGCCGCAGCGCGAGGAGGTCGAAGCGGTCGATGACGATCAGGAGGATGATCCCGAGCCAGACGGCGTAGACGATCGTCCCGCCTACGAACGTCGTGTACGAGTAGACCTCCTGGTTCGAGCTGCTGCTGCCTGCGCCGTTGCTTCCGGCGAAGCGAGCCGCGTAGTTGATCGCGGCGATCAGCCCGACGAAGAGGATCCAGAAAGCGAGGCGTCTGTGGGAGGGGCGCGGGCGGGACTGGGCGGCAGCGGCCTCCACGACGGGTCAGCATAGGCTTCGGACCGTGCGCCATTTCACGCCCGAGGAGGCGAATGCCGAGCTCGAGGAGGTGCGGCCCCTCGTCGAGGAGCTCGTCGCGAGCCGGCAGGAGCACACAGCCGCGCTCGAGCGGCAGGAGGAGCTCGAGCGGAAGATCCGCGGCAACGGCGGCGGCATTCCACCTGCTGAGCTCGCCTCGGCGACCGCCGAGGTCGACGGCCACGCGCGGCGCCTGGCGCGCCTCGTCGACGAGATCACGAGCCACGGTGCAGAGGTGAAGGACCTCGACACCGGCCTCGTCGATTTCCCTGCGCTCCATCGCGGCGAGACGGTCCTGCTCTGCTGGCAGCTCGGCGAGGACGAGATCGCCTGGTGGCACCGCGTCGACGACGGCTTCGCCGGCCGCCGGCCACTGCCGCTGGACGACTGAGGAAAGCGCTACTCCGCGGCGAACCGGAAGCCGGGATGGATCCGTTCTGGCGGCACATCGTCATCGCCGCCGCCGTCTTCGCGGCGGTCTCGGTGCTCGCGCGCATCGTCGACTGGTGGCTGGCCCGCAAGCCGCTGCCTGTCGAAGCCGAGACGCGGTACAGAGTCCTTCGCCGCGGGATCTCGGCGACCATCATCGTCGTCGGGTTGTTCTCGTCCCTGCTCGTGATCCCGGAAGTGCGCGCGATCGCGGGCGGCCTGCTCGCTTCGTCGGCCGTGCTCGGCGTGATCATCGGCTTCGCGTCGCAGCAGACCCTCGGAAACTTCGTCGCCGGCCTCCTCATCGCGACGACGCAGCCGGTCCGGATCGGCGACCGGGTCACCTACGCCGGCGAGTCCGGCGTCGTCGAGGAGATCGGGCTGACCTACACGTTCATCCGCACGATCGACCGCCGCCGGCTCATCGTTCCGAACAACAAGCTCGCCTCCGACACGATCATCAACGCCTCGATCCGCAGCCCTGAAACGTTCGCGGAGGTGTCGGTGGCGGTTCCGCTGACCGCCGACCTCGACGGCGCGGTCGATGCCCTGCGAGAAGACGTCTCCGAAGAGCGCGATGCCGACGTCTACGTGAGCTCGCTCGACGGAGCCGCGACGGTCACGCTACGTGCGGCCGCGGCCGACGAGGTGGCGGCGCAGCGTCTCGAGCAGGAGCTCCGGCTGCGCGCCCATAGGCGGCTTCGCGCGCTCGGCGTCTGGGCGTGAGCGGCAAGCAGAGGCCGAAGCCGAGGCCGAAGCGGAGGCGCCGTGCCCTCGTCGTTCTCGCGCTCGCGACGCCGCTCGCGCTGCTCGCTCTCACGGCGGCCGGCGGCGCTGTCTACTTCAGCTCGAGCTGCGACCTGAGCTCGCTACGACCGGTGCGCCAGACCGACAGCTCGCTCGTCTACGGCGCAAACGGCCAGCTGATCGGGGTCCTGCCGGCGGTCGAGAACAGGACGGCTGTCACGCGCGACGAGATCAGTTCTTGGATGCCCGCGGCGACCGTCGCGATCGAGGACAGGCGCTTCTACGGGCACGGTGGCATCGATCCGGTGGGGATCGTCCGTGCCCTCGTCGCCGACGTCAGCGCCGGCCACATCGTCCAGGGCGGGTCGACGATCACGCAGGAGCTCGTTCGCAATCTCTATCTCACGCGCGAGCGGACGTTGCAGCGAAAGGTCGTCGAGGCGTGTCTCGCCGTCAAGCTCGCGCGGGCCTGGTCGAAGGACAGGATCCTCACCGCCTACCTGAACGACGTCTACTACGGCAACCACGCCTACGGAATCCAGGCCGCGGCGGAGACGTATTTCTCCGTCCCGGCGGCCCGGCTATCGCTCGAGCAGGCAGCGCTCCTGGCCGGGCTGCCGCAGGCGCCGTCCTACTACGACCCGCTCCACAACCCGTCGGCCGCGCTTGCGCGGCGCGACGAGGTGCTGCGCGCTCTGCGGCGAAGCGAGGAGATCACGGTCGCCCGGTACACGGCCGCAGCCGGCGACCGAAGTCTCCATCTGCGCCCCAGCCCGGCGTACGCGAGCCGGGAGCCGTACTTCGTCGGCTACGTCGAGAACCTGCTGCAGCAAGCGTACGGGGCGGCGACTGTCCGCACCGGCGGCCTCAGGATCTACACGACGATTCGGCCGCGCCTGCAACGCGCGGCGGTGCACGCGCTGTCGAAGGTGCTCTACGCGCGCGGCGACCCGGCCGGGGCGCTCGTCTCCATCGACCCCGCGACGGGGGCGATCCGTGCGATGGCGGCGGTCACTCCCGACCGGCCCGGCAACGAGTTCAATCTCGTCACGACCGCAGAGCGCCCGGCGGGCTCGACCTTCAAGCCCATCGTCCTCGCGGTCGCAGTCGCGGACGGGATGAACCCGTGGGCGACGCGCTACCTCTCCGCACCGTTCTACTACGCGCCGCTCGGCTGGCGCGTCCGGACGTACGACGGCACGTATGCCGGGCCCGAAACGGTTGCCGCGGCGACGATCCACTCGGACAACACGGTGTACGCGCGCCTGGCGCTCGACGTCGGCCCGTCGGCGATCGCCGCGATGGCCGAGAAGCTCGGCGTGCGGACACGGCTGCAACCGACGCCTTCCCTCGCTCTCGGCACCGGCGCCGTGACCCCGCTCGAGATGGCCTCCGTCTACGCGGCGCTGGCCGCGGGCGGCGTGTACGCACGGCCGCTCGCGATCCGGAAGGTCGCTTTCCCCGGCGGCAAGATCGACGCCGCCTGGGGACAGCCGCAGCGGCAGCGCGTCGTCCCGGACTGGGTCGCGTCGACGGTCACTCGCGTGCTCGAGGAGAACATGCTCCACGGCACCGGCGTGGGCGCTCACGTCCCGGGGCTCGACGACGCGGGTAAGACGGGGACGACCGACAACGATGCCGACGCCTGGTTCTGCGGCTACAGGCCGTCACTCGAGGCAACCGTCTGGATCGGTTATCCGCAGGCGGAGATCCCGATGCTCGCGGTGCACGGAGCTACCGTGTCGGGCCCGACGCTGCCGGCAACGGCCTGGCGGCTGTTCATGGAGCGCGCCGACACCCGCTCGCCGAGCCTCGCCTTTCCGTCGCCGCTGTCGCCCGCGGAGTTCGCGCCCTGGCGCGGGAGGTACGCCTACCGGGCGTCGTAGCGGCACCCTGCCTCGCGACTACGGTATGCGGCCAGGGTGGCATCGCTACTCACTCTCGAGGAAGCGCAGCAACGGGTGCTCGCACGCGCGCGGCCCCTCCCGGCCGAGCCCGTGCCCATAGCGGAGGCCGGTGGACGCGTTGTCGCCGAGGACGTATGTGCGCGCGTCGACCTCCCGCCCTTCTCGAGCTCCGCCATGGACGGCTTCGCCGTACGGGCTGCAGATCTGCCGGCAACGCTACGTATCGCCGGCGAGTCGGCGGCGGGCCGACCGTTCGAGGGCCGGCTCGAGCCCGGTTGCGCCACGGCGATCTCGACCGGAGCCGTCGTCCCGGAGGGCGCCGACGCCGTCGTCCCGATCGAGCGCGTTGTCATACGGGACAACTATGTGGAGATCTTGCACGCGGTTGAGCCGGGCGCGCACGTCCGTGTTCGCGGGGGCGACGTCGCCGCGGGCGATGTGGTCGTGCCCGCGGGCTCGAGGCTGACGCCGGCGCGCCTTGCCGCCGCGGCGGCGTCCGGCATCGGAACGCTGCTGTGCACGCGCCGTCCGTGCGTCGCCGTGCTCGCAACCGGCAGCGAGCTCGTCGCTCCCGGAGAGGAGCTCAGCCCGGGCCAGATCTACGAAACGAACACCCTGATGCTCGCCTCGGCGCTCGCAACGGCCGGTGCGGAGGTCGTCCCGGAGCCGCCCGCCGCGGACGACGAGGCGACGCTGCGGGAGGCGCTCGAGCGCGGGCTCGGCGCGGATGTGCTCGTCACCTCCGGCGGCGTCTCGGTCGGCGAGCACGACCTCGTCCGGGCCGTCGAGCGAGAGCTCGGCGTCGAGGAGGTCTTCTGGCGCGTCTCGATCAAGCCGGGCAAGCCGGTCTCGTTCGGGGTGCGCGGGGACACGCTCGTCTTCGGCCTGCCCGGCAATCCCGTCTCGGCGCTCGTCGGCTGCGAGCTCTTCGTCAAGCCCGCGCTGCGTGCGTTGCAGGGGCTCCCGGATCCTCTGCCCCGGTTCGAGCCAGGACGTCTTGCGGCCGGCCTGCGGCGGAACGAGGATCGTGACGAGTTCGTGCGTGCCCGATCGCGTGCCGAAGCTGACGCTCTCGTGCTCGAGCCGGTCGTAGGCCAGGAATCGCACATGATCGTGCGGTCGGGCGCCGCGGACGCACTGATCCACGTTCCACGTGGAAACGGCGAGCTCGTTGCGGGCTCGTCCGTACAATGGCTTCGGCTCGGCGACGGCTGACCGCGGACTACTCGTTGATCGCGTGCTGCGCTTCCGCGGCAGCGCGACGCCGCTGCGCAAGGACGAGGGTGCGGATCAGCTCGCGGATCGGGCCCCGACGCGGGCGGTCCTGCGGGGCGGGGTACGGCGCGTAGCGCCCGGCCGTGAGCGCGGCGAGCTGTCCCGCGACCGCGAGCCAGCCGAGACCGATCACGAACAGCGGCAGCGGCGCGTAGCCGACGGCGAAGAGCTTGGCGAGATACCACGGCGCGTCCCAGCCGAGCCCGTAATGCGTCGCGAACGTCCACACGAGGTAGACCGGCCCCGCAAAGCCCGCGGCGAAGACGCTCGCGCGCAGAACCGGGTGACGAGTCTGCACCTGCGGCAGCCACAGCCAGGCATGGAGTGAGGGGAGGAGGAAGACGAGCGCGAACGGGTTCGTCGCTGCGACCAGCAGCCCCACGACGCCGAGCGCCAGCAGCGCGCCGCTGTGCCCCGCGAGTCGTTCCTCCGTCCGGATCGGCCGTCTCGGCAGCAGCCGGTGGCGCGCGACGATCCAGCCGGCTCCGGCAAGCACGACGAGGACAATCAGTGCTCCTCCCGGCCAGGTGACGTTGTTCAGGGACGGCGGGTGTCCTCCGCCGGACCCCCAAAAGCCGAGCGTCCCGAAGATGAGGAAGAGGGCGCCCACCCACGCCCAGAAACCGAGGCGGCTCCGGTAGCTGAGCAGGGCGGGTGCAATCCGGATGCGGCGCCGGCGGCAGCGGGCGAAGAGGTCCACGGCGGCTGCGAGGAACGGCAGCAGCATGGCGACGAGGACGATCTCGATCGCCCAACCGCGGATGACACGCTGCCCGAGGAAGACGTAGCTCGTCGGCCCCTGTGCGAGTGAGACACCCTGTTCCATGGCGTCCACCGCGTCCTGCGCCGCGAGGCCGATGAGGCCGAGATGCCGGACGTCGAGCTGCTCGGCCCCTCGTCTCGGCGCCGCGGGCGGCTGCGCGCCGGCCGTCGTCACCGTCACCGCGGGGATGCCGCGGCTCACGAACGGCGCCTGCTCGTACGGGCTGAGCGGGAAGGCGAGCCCGACGAGCTGCTGGAGGCCGCTCGGTCGCGACGGATCGTCCCCTCCCTCCTGGGCAAGCGCGGCCCGCATGGTCTCGACGAGCCCGGGCGCCGGCGACCGGCTGGTATTGCCCCCGAACACGAGGCGTGGCCGGCCGTGAGCGCCGATCGAGTCGAGGTTGACGACAGCGATGATGTTCTGGCGCCCCTGTTGTTCCGCCGCGAAATGCGCGGCGCCCCGGGAGCCTTCGTTTGCGCCGTCGGTCGAGAGGAAGACGAGCGAGTAGGGGAGCGAGATGCGCTGGGCCGCGGCACTCGGGGCGTATGAGCGCGCGAGCTCGATGAGCGCCGCGGTTCCGGAGGCGTTGTCGTTCAGCCCGATGCCGGCGCCGCTGTCGTCCCGGTGCGCCATGACGACGATCTCCTGATGCGGATCGATGCCGGTCTTCTCCGCGACGAGGTCGACGAGCGTTGTGCGGCGGCCGTGGATCGTCGCCGTGAAGCGGTCGCTGCGGACGGCGAACCCGTACGGCGCGAGCTCGCGTCGGAACCACCCCGCGGCGCCGCTGGAACCCGGCGTCCCCGGCCGCCGGTCCGGATAGCGGGAAGCGAGATCGGCAGCGAGAGACGCGGCCGTTGCGCCGTCGAACGCCGGGGGAAGGCTCGGCGCCTGGAGCGCCGAGGGCCGGGCGACGCTGAACGCGAGCAGCAGCAGCGGGAGCCCGACGAGGAGCCAGGTGCCCCGGTAGAGGCGTGCGTTGATGGGACGCTCGAGCGAGCCCGGCCGCGACCGTCGGCGCTCGGGTGCGGGCGAGGCGGCCGTCACGGTCGTCCAGTGTAGGACGGGATCCGGGCGAGACGGTTTCCCCGTGGAAACGACGGTGGTTAGCGGCGTCGTCGCGCGGGGAACGCCGGGGTATGGAGTAAACATCGGGCCGGCGCGACCGCTAGTGGTAGAAATCGGCGGGTTTAGCACTGGGAACCTGCGGGAACATGCGAGGCAGGCAATGGACGAGGCGACACTGGTCGAGACAGCGGGCGAGGAGCTAGAGGGAATGCGGACCGTCCGCCTGCGGGTCCCTGCCCGCGCGGAGTACGTCGCCCTGGCGCGGCTCGCCCTCAGCGGGCTGGCCGACATCGTCACGTTGCCCGAGGAGTTGCTCGCGGACCTCAAGCTCGCGCTGACCGAGGCGGTCTCCAACTCGGTGCGGCATGCGTACGCAGATGGAAGCGGGTTCGTCTCGATCGCCTACGAGCTCAGAGGAGACGCGCTGGCCCTCGAGATCGTCGACGACGGGACGGGCTTCGATCCGGCACGACCGCCGCTGCTCGAGGGCGAGGAGCTCACGGAGGGTGGCCTCGGCATCGCGATCATCCGCACGATTGCCGACGAGTTCGAACTGCACTCCGAGCCGGGCGTCCGCGGCTCGCGGCTACGTTTCGTGAAGCGGCTGCAGCCGCCGGCCTGATCGTTGTCCGAACCGACAACGACACGGCGTAAGCTCCTCGTCGTTTTCAATCGCGCGCCCGTCGCCTACTCGCGCGAGGGGGACGGGGCGCGCGTCTCGAGGCGGGGCGGCGGCGGTGTCGTCACCGCGCTCGGCGGCTTGCCGGCGCACCACGACGTGACATGGGTCGCGAGCGCGATGACCGAAGAGGACAGGGTTGTGGCGGCGGAGCGGCACGGGTCGTTCGTCGAGGAGACGGCGGACGGCGCCACGTACCGGCTTCGCCTCGTGGCGCACGACCCGGCAGCCTACGACCGCTTCTACAACGTGCTTGCCAACCCGACTCTCTGGTTCCTCCAGCACTACCTCTGGGGGCTCGGCTCGGCCCCCGACTTCGACCCGGAACTGCACGAGGCGTGGAGCGATGGGTACGTCCCGGTGAACGAGGCGCTGGCCGCGGCCGCGCTCGAGGAGCTCGATCGCGAGCCGGACGCAGCCGTTCTGTTCCACGACTACCACCTGTACCTCGCGCCGCGTCTCGTGCGGGAGGCGCGACCCGACGTCGTGACGTCGCACTTCGTCCACATCCCGTGGCCGGAGGCCGACTACTGGCATGCGCTGCCGAGGGAGCTGCGTGTCGCCGTCCACGAAGGGCTGCTGGCGAACGACGTGGTCGGCTTCCATACCGACCGCTGGCGGCGAGCCTTTCTGCTCGCGGCGGAGCGGCTGCTCGGCGCCCGGGTGGACGGACGGGCCGGAACGGTCGAGCACCGCGGCCACGTGACGCGCGTCGTCGCACGACCGATCGGCGTCGATCCGGCCGAGTTCGACCGGGCACGCGTGGATCCCGCGGTACTCGAGCGTGAGGCCTCCCTCGTCGCCCGACGGCCCGAGCAGCTCGTCCTGCGCGTCGACCGGATGGACCCGTCGAAAAACGTCGTCCGGGGCTTTCACGCCTTCGCGCTGCTCCTCGAACGGCACCCCGAGCTGCACGGACAGGTGGGAATGATCGCGCTGCTTGCGCCCTCGCGGCAGGACATCCCGGAGTACGCCGAGTACGCCGCCGAGGTCGAGACGGCAGCGCGCGAGGTGAACGAACGCTTCGGGCGAGACGGCTGGCAGCCGGTGGAGCTGGACGTTGCCGACGACTTCCTCCGCTCCGTCGCCGGCTACAAGCAGTTCGACGTGCTGTTCGTGAACCCGGTCTTCGACGGGCTCAACCTCGTCGCGAAGGAAGCTTTCCTCGTGAACGAGCGCGACGGCGCGCTCGTCCTGTCCGAGAACGCCGGCGTGCACGAGGAGCTGGGCGAATGGGCGCTTACGGTGAACCCGCTCGACGTCTCGGGCCAGGCGGATGCGCTGCATGCGGCGCTGACGCTCGAGCCGGCCGAGCGGCGGCGGCGGGCCGAGGCGATCCGCGCGCACGTCCGCGCGCACGACATCCGGGAGTGGATCGACGCGCAGCTCGCCGACCTCGACGCCGTACGATCCTCCTGATGGACGACCTGTCGCACGTCGACGACTCGGGTGCCGTTCGGATGGTCGACGTCGGCGGCAAGGAGGTCTCGCGCCGCCGCGCCGTCGCCCGGGCCGAGGTTCGGATGGCCGCTGCGACCGCGCGGAAACTGCGCGAGCTCCCGAAGGGCGACGCGCTCGCGACGGCGCAGCTCGCGGGGATCATGGCTGCGAAGCGGACGAGCGAGCTCATCCCGCTCTGCCATCCGCTCCCGCTCACGCACGTCGAGGTGACGCTCGAGGTCGGCGAGGAGTCGGTCGAGATCGTCGCCGTGGCGGAGACGACCGCCCAGACGGGCGTCGAGATGGAGGCGTTGACGGCGGCCTCGGTCGCGGCGCTCACGGTCTATGACATGGCCAAGGCGGTCGACAAGCAGATGCGGATCGCCGAGGTCGTGCTGGTCGAGAAGACGAAGGAACCCGTCTGAAAGCGGCCGTGCTCACCGTCTCGGACGGCGTTGCCGTCGGGACGCGCGAGGATCGGAGCGGGGACGCTCTCGACGAGCTGCTGCGCGGCGAGGGTTACGAGGTCGAGCGCAGGGTCGTTCCGGACGAACGCGAGCAGGTCGCGACGGCGGTTCGGGAGCTCGCCGCCTCGGCGCGCCTCGTCCTCACGACCGGCGGGACCGGCCTCGCGCCGCGCGACGTGACGCCGGAAGCAACGCGCGATGTGGTCGAACGGGAGGCCCCGGGAATCGCGCAGGCGCTCCGCGCGGACTCGATCGCGAAGACGCCGCACGGCCTCCTCTCGCGGGGCACAGCCGGCGTTCTCGGCTCCACGCTCGTCGTCAACCTGCCCGGCTCGACGGGAGGTTGCCGCGACGGCTTCGCGGTCCTACGGCCCGCGCTCGCGCACGCGCTCGAGCTTCTGGCCGACGCTCCCACGGCACACGAGCAGACGTGACGGCCGGCCCAACGCCGGCGCTGCTTCCCGCGCGCTTCGCGAGACTCGTCAAGATCGAGCACACGGTTTTCGCGCTGCCGTTCGCCTACGTCGGCGCTTTCCTCGCGGTACACGGGACGCCGAGCGGTCACGATCTGCTCTGGATCACGGTTGCGATGGTCGGCGCCCGCTCCCTCGCGATGGCGCTCAACCGGCTGATCGACGCAGGGATCGACGCGCGGAACCCGCGGACGGCCGGCCGCGAGCTCCCGAGCGGCCAGCTCTCGATCGCCCAGGTCGTCGTCTTCTGCGTCGTGTCGCTCGCGCTCTTCCTGACCGCGGTCTGGGAGCTGAATCCGCTCGTGCGCTGGCTCTGGCCGATCCCCGTCGTCGGCTTCGTCGTCTATCCGTACCTCAAGCGCTTCACGTGGCTCTGCCACTTCTGGCTAGGCGCGGTCGACGGGCTCGCCCCGGTAGGCGCCTGGGTGGCCATCACCGGCCGGTTGCCGTGGCAGGCGTGGGTGCTCGGTGTCGCTGTCGCGCTCTGGGTGGCCGGCTTCGACCTCTTCTACGCGCTCTTCGACGAGGAGATCGACCGGCGGGAAGGCCTGCACTCGATCGTCACCCGCTTCGGCACGGGTGGCGCATTTCTCGGCGCCCGCATCGCGCACGCGGCGACGGTCGCCTGCCTCGTCGCGGCGGGGCTCGGTCTCCCGGTCGGCGCCCTCTACTGGCTCGGTGTCGCCGCCGTGGCACTCCTGCTGGCGTACGAGCACTCCCTCGTCCGCCCCGCCGACCTGCGGCGTCTCGACGCGGCGTTCTTCACGATGAACGGGGCGATCAGCGTCGCCTTTGCCGCGTTCGTGATCGTGGACGCGGTTCTGTAGCGCGTTTGAGAGGCGGGTGCCTGGCACCGCGTAGCGCTGCCAGGCACCAGTCGTTCAGTCGTTCGCTAGCCGTGGTGCCGGTGATTGCGCAGCCAGCGCAGCGGGTGCTTGTGCCACTGGTGGCAGAACGGGCCGTTGAGCACCACGCCGGATCCGGCGGCGGTTCCCGTGCCGAGCGAGCCCGACGACGTGCCCCCGAAGCCGGCGGCAGGATCGAACGGCGAGGAGAGCGTTGCAGCCAGCTGGCCGCCCGGGCCGTTCACCCTTCCGATCGCGGCGCCGGTTGCGTCGCCGTTGCCGACGACCGCGTTGATCGAGCCGTGGGCGCCCACGCCGTTCGCATTCCTGATGCGGAAGACTCCGACGACCCGGCCGAGCCCGTTGTTCGTGTCCACGAGGCTGGTGGCGCGGATCCTGATCGTGCCGTTGAGGCGGGCGTCGCTGCTGGTCGCCGTACCGGTATACGTCGCAATCGTGGCAGCGAACGTGTCGCTGTTGTTGATCGAGCATGTGGTGAGACGCGCCTGCGAGACGGTCGTCGCGCTGAACGTCGCCGACGCAGCCTGGGCGCTCGGGCCGCCTTGACTGGCGAGAGCCATACCTGTCGCTGCGAGCGCCGCTACGGCGAGCGGTGCGAGCAGCAAGAGTCGCTTCCTTGACATCGGGATCTCCTCACATAGAAGGACGGTCGGAGCCTGACCGCGCGGTGATCGATCCCGGCCAAGAGGCCGTAAAACACCGGTAAAGCGGACGAAGCTGCCTATGCTGCGCGCGTGCTCGTTGCGCGACGGCTCGGCAAGCGCTACGGCGAGAAGCGGGTTCTGCGGGGCATCGATCTCGCGCTTCCGCGCGGCGGCTTTCTCGTCGTCACCGGGCCGAACGGCTCCGGGAAGACGACGCTGCTACGGATCTGTGCCGGCCTCGCGCAGCCGACCGAGGGGACGATCGAGCGAGGCGCCGCGCGCGCGCAGGTCGGCTACCTCGCCCACGAGCCGCTCGTCTACCGCGAGCTGACGGCGTTCGAGAACCTCGAGCTCTACGGGCGCCTTTATCGCGTGCCGGAGCGGCGCGAGCGGATCGGCATGCTGCTCGAGCGCTTCGGGTTGTGGGACGCTCGACATGAGCGCGTTGCCTCGTATTCCCGGGGCATGACGCAGCGCCTGGCCCTGTGCCGCGTCCTCCTCCACGAGCCGGAGCTGCTCGTTCTGGACGAGCCGTACAGCTCGCTCGACGAGGCGGGAGCCGAGCTCCTCGACGCGCAGCTCGCCGAGCTCCGGGGGGAGCGCACGTTCCTGCTTGCGACGCACGAGCCGGCACGCGTCGAGCCCCTCGCGAGCGGCAGGCTCGCGCTCGCGGGATGAACTACGTCCGCGACGTCGGAGCGCTCGCACGCAAGGACCTGCTGCTGGAGCTGCGGGCACGGGACACGCTGCCGGCGATGCTCCTCTTCGTCGCCGCGGTCTTCGTCGTCTTCCACTTCGCGCTGCCGGGATCCCCGTCGAGGCTCGAGACGAGCGGCTTGCTCTGGGTCGCGATCCTCTTCACGGCGCTGCTCGGCCTCGGTCGGGCCTTCGTGCCGGAGCGCGAGCAGCGGACGCTCGACGGGCTTGTTCTCGCGCCGTGCGACCGGAGCGCGATCTGGCTCGCGAAGTCCCTCGCGACGCTCGCCTTCCTCGCGGCCGCCGAGGTCGTCGCGCTGCCGCTGTACGCGCTCTTCTTCCACCGCGTCGGCGGCGCGACGGTGGCCGCGGTCGCTCTCGCCGACCTCGGCATCTGTGCGGTCGGCACGTTCCTCGGGGCGATGGCGGTCGCGACGCGGGCTCGAGACCTGATCCTGCCCCTTCTCTTCCTGCCGCTCGCCGTACCGATCGTCGTCGGCGCCGTCGGCGCGAGCGTTGTCGCCTCGCCCGGCCGGTATCTCGGGTTCCTCGCCCTCTACGACGCGCTGTTCGCGGTCGTGTGCTGGGCGTCGTTCGAGTATGTGGTCTCCGAGTGAGCGCCACTGGTGCGACAATCCCTGCTGTGGGTCGCGCTGCTCGCATCCCCCTGCCCGCGCTCGCGGCAACCTCGCTCGTCCTCGTCACGACCGCTCTTGCGTTCGTGTTCTTCGTCGCGCCTAACGACGCGAACCAGCTTTTCTCGCAGCGGATCTTCTACTTCCACGTCTCGATCGCGTTCACCGCCTACGCCTGCTTCGTCGGCGGTGCCTGGAACGCACTCCGCCACCTCTGGAAGCGGGATCCGCGCTCCGACCTCCGCAGCTACGTCTGCGTCCACCAGGGGCTGATCTTCGGGACGCTCGTCCTCGTCACCGGCTCGATCTGGGCCAAGATCTCGTGGGGCCACTGGTGGTTGTGGAGCGAGGACGAGCTCGTGCTCTTCCTCGTCCTCTACCTCTTCTACTGCGCCTACTTCATGCTCCGCTTCTCCGTCGATTCCGGGCCGCAACGCGCGAATCTGAGCGCGGTCTACGCGCTATTCGGGGTCGTCCTGATCCCGGTGAGCTTCGCTGCGATCCGGCTCGCGAAGACGTTTACCCACCCCGAGGTCTTCACGCGTCACGGCCCGAACTTCGGCGGCTGGATCCTCGTCACGTACTGCATCGCGCAGGTTGCGATGCTCGTCCTCGCGTACACGCTCTACCGGCTCGAGCTCGGCAGCAAGCGGCTCGACGTGCGGCTGCGCCGATTGAGGGAGGTGCTCGTCTGACCACCGCGGAGAAATACGTCACCGCCGCGTACTGCGTCGTGTTCGCCGTCGTCCTGGCGTACGTCCTGATCATGGCGCTGAAGTTGCAGCGGCTCGAGCGCGAGGTGGACGACCTCGCCGGCCGCGTGCCCGCCGAGGACGCGGAAGAGGCGCCGCGGGAGCCGGCGCGCGTTGGCTGAGCTGCTCTTCTGGCCGGCGCTCCTCCTCTACGGGGAGGCCGCCGTCGGCTACTTCGGTGACGTCAGGCGCCCGGGTCGCGCTGGCCGCGCCGCCACCTGGGGCGTGCGGCTCGGGTGGCTCGCCCAGACCGCGCTGCTCGGCGTGCAGGCGGCGCGCGACGACGGCTTCCCGTGGGGCACGTGGGCCTCGTCGCTCGATCTCTTCGTCTGGCTCGTCGTGTCGGCCTACCTCATCTGGGGCTGTCGTAGGCCGTACCGGCTGCTCGGTCTCGTCGTGATGCCGCTCGCCGTGGCGCTGCTCGCCGTCGCTCGCGCCGGCGGCGGGACGGGAATAGGGACCGCGAGCCACTACTCGAACCTCTTCCTCGTCGTTCACGTCGGGCTCGTGCTCGCTGCCTTCGCCGGCTTCACGCTCGCTGCCGCCCTCTCGGGGCTGTACGTCTGGCAGGAGCGCAGGCTGAGGACGCGCCCTGCGACGATCCTCCGCAGGCAGATGCCGGCGCTCGGGACACTCGATGCGCTCGCTCTGCGGACGGTCGCCTGGTCGGTGCCGCTCCTGACGTTCGGCGCCGCGGTCGGGCTCGTGCGCCTCGTCGTTCGCGGCGAGCGGCTCGACGCGCTCATCGCCGTGACGGCCGCCACCTGGCTCGTCTGGTGTGCGTATCTCGTTCTGCGCCTGCTCGGCGGCTGGACGGGCCGCCGCGCCGCGTATCTCGCCCTCGCCGGCTTCGCCCTCGTCGTCGTCGTCCGGCTTGCCCTCCCCGCAACCCACTTCGCGTGATGATGCGGCTCGTCCTCGTCGGTACCTCCCACCACCACGCGCCGGTCGAGCTGCGGGAGCAGATTGCGCTCGATCGGGAGAAAGCGCAGGCGCTCGGGGCGCGGCTGGCCGAGGATGGACTCGAGGCCGTCTGCCTCTCGACTTGCAACCGGACCGAGCTCTACGTCATCGCTGCCGACGCCGAGCAGGCCGAGCAAGCAGCGGTCGCGGCGCTCGCGTCGCTCGAGCCGGAGGTCGAGCCGGCGCTCTACCGGCTGCACGACCGGGCGGCGGCCCATCACCTCTTCCGCGTCGCGGCCGGGCTCGATTCGCTCGTCCCGGGCGAGGGCGAGATTCTCGGCCAGGTGCGTCTCGCGCACGAGCTCGGGACGACGGGACCGCTGCTCGACCGGATCTTCCGGCAGGCGTTGCATGCAGGCCGGAAGGTGCGGGCGCAGACCGCGATCGGCGAGAGCCCCGCCTCCGTGTCGGCGGCGGCCGCTGCGCTTGCGGAGCAGGTGTTCGGCAGTCTGGAAGGCCGCTCGATCCTCCTCCTCGGCGCGGGCAAGGTGAGCGAGCAGGCGGCGCGGAACCTCCGGAGCCGCGGCGCCGAGATCACGCTCGTCGCGAACAGCAAGACAGAGCGCGAGCGGATCGACGAGCAGCTCGCAGCGGTCGACGTCGTCATCGCTTCGACGAACGCGTCGCGCCTCGTGCTCGAGGCGGCAACAGTGGCGGATGCCTTGCGGCGCCGCCGGGGTCGCCGGCTCCTGCTCGTCGACCTTGGCGTTCCGCGCGACCTCGATCCGGCGATCGGAGAGCTCGACGGCTGCTACCTCTACAACATCGACGACCTCGAGCAGATCGTGGTCGAGACGCTGTCGCTGCGCCGGCGCGAGGCGGAGCAGGCCGAGGCGATCGTGGCGGCCGAGGCGGAGAAGTTCCACGAGTGGCATGCCTCGCTCGACGTCGTGCCGGCGATCGCGTCGCTGCGGGCACGCGCGGAAGAGATTCGCGAAGCCGAGCTGCAGAAAGCCGAATCGCTGCTGGGCCGCCTCGATGAGAGCCAGCGGCGGGCGGTCGAGGCGGTCACGGCTCAGATCGTGAACAAGCTCCTCCATCTCCCCACCGTGCGGATGAAGCAGGCGGCCGCAGCAGCCGATGGGGTTCTCTATGCTGAGGCCGTGCGGCACCTCTTCGGTCTCGGCGAGGACGAGCGCTGAAGCTCGGGCAGCTCACCGGCCGTCCTTTGCCCCTGCAGGCGCCGACTGCCTTCATCCGAGTCCGATCGCACGGCGTCGGGTGCGCGCCGCCTGTGCGGAGGCGATTGGCCTGTGCTCGTCCGCGTCGGCAGTCGCGGCAGTAGGCTCGCGCTCACCCAGGCCGAGCGCGCTCTCTCGTCGCTGCGAGCGCCCGGCATTGAGCTTGCGCTCCTGCCGATCACGACGGCGGGCGACCGTGACCGCTCGCGTCCGTTCGGCGAGATCGGCTCGCGCGGCGTCTTCGTGAAGGAGCTCGAGGAGGCGC
>DAIMGZ010000036.1:10849-16965 GCA_036723535.1 Gaiellaceae bacterium | reverse complement strand
CCGCTGCCTCAAGCGCTACCTCGCCCGCAACCTCTACCGCCTACTCGAACACGGACCCGCCGATCGCGACTTGACAAACATACAAGCATCACTCGCCCAGCCGAGCTTCCGACTCGGCTGACCTACGAGTTAGATCTTTCGAGGATGGATTGGGCCACGCGTTGCAGGGTCGCGCGGCCGTAGTGGCCGATAACGCGTATCTCGCTGCCACCTGCGTTGAAGGCGATCGTTCCGAAGTTTGCGCCGGTCGCGTCGGAGTTCTGCTTGACCGCGAGGGCGGGTACTCGACCGCCGAGTCGTACCACCTGGCCGTTGATGCCCTGACCTACCGCTCGGAAGTGGGCGGCACTGCCGTCAGACGGGGCTGGCCGTGTGTATTCGACAATCACCCGCTGGGAGGGAAAGGTGACGGCAACGAACGTAATCCCTGCGGATTGCTTGCCAGTGTGAACCATCCAAATAGGCCCTGCATCGGACGGTCTGATCAGCGCGGAGTTCGGAAGAACGACTCGCCTGCCGAGGGCAGTCGAGGCGTTAGCGAGCGTTGTCCGCCTGGCACACACGAGGGGATGCGCAACTGTGGGCCGGGACCCGACTGCGTACCCGCCGGGGCAGATTGCAGTGACCTTCTTGGATGCACCGCAACCGGCGCCCGCAAGAGCGAGGACTGCCAGCGCGCATACGACCGCAGGCTTCATCACCGGACAAGATACGGCTCCGGGAGCGCGAAGGTCACTTCTGTTCAGGGGTCATTCCGGAACGCTGGCCCAAGTCAGTGTTCAGTGCCTAGAGCGGTGCGACGGGATCGCCGACCCGGACGACGCCGCCGACGAGGATGTCGCAATTGATGCCCGCTCGATGAGTCAGCGCCTTGATGATTCCCGGCCGGGTCATCTTCTCCAGGTGAGCGCACGGCTCGCAGAGTTCCACGCCGAAGCACTCGACCTCGCCAACACGGAAGCGTTTGCCAACGAGGCCGTTGACATCGACACCGCGCAGGGTCACCTGCCGTCGAGTCTCGCCGGGCCGCAGCCCAACGTCCTCGACAACCTCGGCGGCGACAAGCGTTAGTGCCTGCCCGGAGGGAGCGCCCTCGTCGTGGAAATGACGGTCGCCTTCGAGCCCCTTCCCGGCAACGGCCCGGACCTCCTCGACAGTCCACAGTTTGGGCTCACCCGCAGTCCCTAGATGAATCAGCTCTACCGGCATGGACTCATCATTGTGCACAAGCTCTGAGCGTCGCCAGCCTTCACCGCAATCCCCTCAACCGATGTCGAGTCGTCCGACGACAGCGTCAGGGGTCATTCCGGAACACTGGCCCATGCCCGCGTTTGCAAATGTCCTTTGAAGCGACCCGCGCTACAGGAGGAGATTCAATGAGCGACACACAGAGTTGGCAGGTCGCGCGTCTCGACGACATCGAGCGGCGCGGCAGGGACATCCCGGTGCGCGAGCATTTCGGGATCCGCGCGTTCGGAATCAACGCCTTCACGCCCGGTGAGGACGGCACGCTGATCGTCGAGCATGACGAGGCCGGGTCGGGGCAGGAAGAGCTGTACATCGTGCTCGACGGAAACGCGACATTCGAGGTCGACGGCGACACGGTGGACGCACCCGCAGGGACATTCGTACTCGTCCGGCCCGAGTCGCGGCGGAAGGCGACAGGGGACGGAACCGTCCTCGCCGTTGGTGCTACACGTGACGAGGCGTACCAAGCGTTCGACTGGGGCGAAGCGTGGACGTTCCACAGCGACTCGATGCGTGCGTACGGCGAGCAGCGCTACGCCGATGCGCTCGAAGCGGTCCGCGCGGGCCTCCAGCGCAACCCGGACCATCCCGGTCTCCATTACAACTACGCGTGCTTCGCGACGCTCGCGGGCGACACTAGCGATGAGACGTTCGGTCACCTCCGACGGTCCGTGGAACTGTTGCCGAGCTTCCGTGAGCAGGCCCGCAGGGACGACGACTTCGCTGCCGTACGCGATGACCCGCGGTTCGAGGAGGCTCTTCGCGAATAGTCCTCTCAGGGGTCATTCCCGAACACTGGCCCAGGCCGGGTGACCGGTATCTCGGCCACTGCCACGGCGAGACAGGAAGGTGTCTGCGCTGCTGTCGCGAATCGACGCCGGGCAAGGTTCACGACGAGGAGGTAAGACGGTGGGTAGTTGGTCGCGGTATCTCGGAGGTGCGGTCGGCTTCGGCTTCGGGGTCGTTTGGATGACTGCGGGACTTGGCGCTGCGATCGTCTCCCTGCTCTTAGCGGCTCTCGGGTACGGAGCGGTCTACGTGGCGGAACGCGCACGAGCCAACGCGGCCACGCAGAGCCTGCCGAATCAGACGCTGCAGGCCGGGAATCGGTTGTTGCCGCTCGACGCCTTCGAGCTTGACCAGCGACGCGACTACGAGGTACCCGGAGACGACGCCCCGCTCGCCGCCGAGGCCGAGTACGGCTGGCCCATTCCCGCCGTAGAGAGCCAAACGGCCGGGTAGACGCGCGCCGGCGGTCGGTCGGAACCTCCTATGGCCGAATCCTGCGAAACCACGGATCTGCCGCGCCGCGTCTTCGCCGGTCGTGGCGCTGTCCTACGACGACGACGCGTGTCACGGCGAGTAGCCTTTGCGGCGTGGAAGCCGGCGACACAGTTGTCCTGACGGTGGTGTCCGGAGAACCCGAAGCCGAGGTGGTGTGCGGTCTGCTCCGGTCGGCGGGGATCGAGTGCGGCTATCGGGACACCGACGCGATCGATTCGTCCCTCGAGGATTTCATCGCGGCGGGACCCCGTGAGATCCTCGTGCGAGAGGCGGATCTGGAAGCCGCGAAGGAGCTGCTCGCCGCCTCCCAGGGCTCAACAGAATGAGGCTCGACGGGATCCATCACGTGACGTGCATCACGGGCGACGCGCCGCAGAACGTCGACTTCTACACGCGCGTCCTCGGGCTCCGGCTGGTGAAGAAGTCCGTCAACCAGGACGACCCCACCGTCTACCACCTGTTCTACGCCGACGAGGGCGGGCACGCGGGCTCGGACATCACGTTCTTCGAGTACCCGAACGCGCGCCCCGGGCAGGCCGGGGACGGGATGGTCCACACCGTGGTCTGGCGGGTCGGCTCCGCGGACGCGCTCGAGTTCTGGGCGGACCGGCTGGGTGCGGAGGGGCACATCGTCGAGCCCGGCGAATCGCTTCGCTTCGCGAATCCGGAAGGGTTGCAGCACGAGCTCGTCGTCTCGCAGGTCGCGGACGAGCCGCTCGTGGCGCACCATCCCGAGATCCCGCGGGAGCTCGCCTTGCAGGGGTTCGAGGGCGTCCGCGCCTACGGCCGGACGAGCCCGGAGTTCCTGTCGGCGCTCGGCTTCGAGCAGCAGGACGGCAGGTGGGAGTCGCGCGGCGAGACGCGCGGCGGATGGATCGAGTACGGCGAGGCGGCCGCTGCGCGGTTGGCTGGAAGCGCCGCCGGCCAAGCCGGCGGCGCCCGGCCCGAAAACCTGGGCATCGGCGGCGCCGGCACCGTGCACCACGTCGCCTGGGCTTCGACGATGGAGGAGCACCAGGCGTGGCACGACCTCGTCCTCGGCGCCGGCGGCCATCCGACGGAGATCGTCGACCGCTTCTGGTTCCGCTCGATCTACTTCCGCGAGCCGGGAGGCGTGCTCTTCGAGATCGCGACGCTCGGGCCGGGGTTCGCGACGGACGAGGATCCGGCACACCTCGGCGAGAAGCTCATCCTGCCGCCGAACTTCGAGCACCTGCGCGACCGGGTCGAGCCCCTGCTGACGCCGCTGCCGGACCCGCGGGCGAGCTGGGCCACGCGGTAGTCGTCGTCTCGGCGTGTCGTGATGCGACATGTCCGGCACAAGACATGTCCGGAACCAGGTTCCGGCCGCGTCCTGATGCGACATGTCCGGACCAGTACCTGCCGGGCACCCGGGCCGTATCCCGGCTCTGGCGGGCGTCCTGTTGAGACATGTCCGGAACCAGGTTCCGGCCGTGTCCGCTTTGGGTGTGTCTACTTGCCCGGTGCGGGCAGGGAGGACGTGTCGACGACCTCGAAGTCGGCTCCGCTGAGCCGGCCGAGGGTGTGAAGGGCGTCGTTCGACCAGTGCCGGTTCGGCGCGCCCGAGACGTACCAGGGCGAGCCGTTGTCGGCGAGGATCATCCCATACCGCTGCAACGCGAGCAGCACGACGCGTGCCTGCGGCGGGAACGACGCCACGTTCACGCTCGCCTTCAGCCGGACCCGCAGCCCCATCGGCGGCAGCGAAGGGTCGCTCGAGCTCGAGGCGTAGTGGCGCGCGGGGTAGACGTACGCGCGGCGCGTCTGCGGTGCGGTGAAGCGGAGCGCGTGGTCGATCACCCCGCGCGAGACCTCGTCCCAGCGGGCGAGGCCGGGGAAGATCGGCAGCCCCGCAGCGTCCGCCGACGTCCAGCCGGCCGGCCGGAGATGGTTCGAGCGGAGGCTCCAGACGGCGCCCGAGCCTGCCGTCCAGCCGTGGCTCGTGTGGCGCAGGTCGTACAGCTCGTAGAGGCGGCAGGCGCTCTTGTCCACGAGGATTGCGTGCCGGTCGCCGGTCGCGTGCGAGCCTCCTTCGATGTGGACATGACGCGGGATCGGGTAGCGCACGCGGTTCGACTCGTCGGCGTACTCGAACGCGACGCGCGAGCGGGGCGTGTTCCGCGAGACGACGTCGAACGGGATGCCGATCGGCCCGCCGTCCCACGTGCCCGAGCCGAAGTCCGCGTGCACGGGCGCGTGGAGGCCGATCGAGGCGATCAGCTGCGCGGAATCGGCGGCGACGGGCAGCTTGTCGACGCGCTGGTTCCACGAGTTGTTCGCCGGAAAGACGGCACAGTGCCGGGCCGCGGGCAGCCGGAGCGCCTGCGCGGTGGAGCCCGCGAGGAGCGTGGCGCCGACCGCTGCAGCAACAGCGAGACGCTTCATCGGCCTATGCATCGGCCGAAGCGTGCCCCATACTGAGCGCGATGACGGCGCCCCTGCGGCGGGTGCTCGTCGTTGATGACGACGACGACATCCGCTTGCTGCTCGAGGAGCTCCTGCGCGGGGCTGGCTACGCCGTCGACACGGCTTGTGACGGCCGCGCTGCCCTCCGTGCCTTCCACGCGAATCCGGGCGACCTTGTCGTCCTCGACCTCTCGATGCCGGAGCTCGACGGCTTCGAGACGCTCGAGCGCCTGCGCGACCTCAGTGACGTGCCGGTGATCCTGCTCACCGCGCGCGGCGGCGAGATCGACAAGGTGCGAGGCTTTCGCGCCGGCGCCGACGACTACGTCGTCAAGCCCTTCGGCCGGCAGGAGCTACTCGCCCGGATCGAGGCGCTTCTGCGGCGTGCTCCCGAGCCGAGGCACCTCGAGCACTACGACGACGGAGCGATCTCGATCGACCACGGAAGGCGTCTCGTGCTCTGCCGCGGCCTGCCCGTTCGCCTCACTCCGCTCGAGTTCCGGCTGCTCCTCGCCTTCGTCGAGCACGCGGGCCAGGTCCTCTCGGTGGACCAGCTCGTCGAGCATGTCTGGGGACATGCGGCCGGCGTCTCGCGGGACCAGGTGAAGCTCTACGTCTCGTACCTGCGGAAGAAGCTCGGGCACGCGGCGGAGGATTACGAGCCGATCGAGACGGTGCGCGGCTTCGGCTACCGGTACGTGCCGCCCTCCGGGTAGCTCGCGGGTGCTGCGCACCCGCTGCCGCCGCCCTCGCGTTGGTGAAGGTTCGAAACGTTTCGAACCTCATCTACGCCAAGAGCCGCAGGCTGGACTGCGCTCGCTGCCGCGCGCGAGCGCACGGGGCAGCCATCTCGTCCAGAGCATCGAAAGCCAACAACAGCACGGAGCGCGGTCGAGACCGCGCTCTTGACCGCGCGGAGTTCCTTCTCCCAGCTCGCGAAGCCGAAGGCTTCGCGAGCTAACCCGGAAGGGTGACGGTGACGCGGGTTCCCTGGCCCTCGCGGCTCTCGAGAGCGATCGTGCCGCCGTGGCCCTCGACGATCGCACGCGCGATGACGAGCCCGAGCCCGGTGCCGGGGATGGCGCGACGGGTGGCGGTGGAGGCGCGGTAGAAGCGGGAGAAGAGCTGGCCGAGCTCCTCCTGCGGGATGCCGATGC
>DAIMGZ010000036.1:5419-10749 GCA_036723535.1 Gaiellaceae bacterium | reverse complement strand
GCGCGGTAGAAGCGGGAGAAGAGCTGGCCGAGCTCCTCCTGCGGGATGCCGATGCCCGTGTCCGTGACCTCCACGTGCAGCCGGCCGTCGCCGTTGCGTGCCGACAGCATCACCGAGCCGCCCGCAGGCGTGAACTTGAGCGCGTTCGAGACGAGGTTGTCCAGCACCTGCCCGAGTCGCCCGGCATCGGCCTCGAGCGGGAGCGCTCCCCGGGCGTCGAGCACGAGCTCGATCCCCTGTTCGGCCGCCGCGGGCAGGGCCGCCTCGACGGCTGCGGCCGCCAGCTCGGCGAGGTCGGCCGGCGCCGGGTCGAGCTCGAGGCGGTTCGCCTCGATCTGCGCGACGAGGAGGAGGTCCTCCACGATCCGCTGCAGGCGCGTGGTGCCGCGCCGGATGACATCGAGGTAGGTGCGGCCCGCGTCTCCAAGCTCGTGCTCCTGGTCGCCGAGCATCTCGAGGAAGCCCGAGATCGACGTGAGCGGCGTGCGGAGCTCGTGCGAGACCGCAGCGACGAACGCGTCGCGCAGCCGCTCGAGGCGACGGTCGGCCGTCACCTCGCGCAGCGTCCAGATCCGGCCGACGACCGTTCCGTCCGGCCGGGCGACAGGCGCCGTGTAGCCCCGGAAGACGCGGCCGCTTTCGGCCAGCTCGAACTCGTCCTCGCTCGCCGCGAGGTCGCCCGCGAGCGCTTGCATGCGCTCCTGGAAGCGAGCCGGCTCGGTCGTCCGGTCGGCGAGCGCGAGGAGGCGGTCCGTCACGGTGCCGTGCGGCGGGAGGCCGAGCTCGACGACGAACCGCTGCAACGGCGCGTTCGCGAATACGAGGTTGCCGGAGATGTCGGTGAGGCAGATGCCGTCGACCGTCGAGTCGAGCAACGCCTGCTGCAGCGCCCTCGTCGACTGCAGCTCGCGCGCGTCGGACGAGATGCGGCGGGAGGAGAGGCCGGCGGCGACTCCGACTCCGACGAGCGGGACGAGACGTAGCGTCAGCGCCACCGGGTCGTGCGGGAGCCCGTCCGTCTCCGCCGCTGCGAAGTAGAGGGCTGTGGCCCCGGCCCCGGCGAGGCCCCCGGCTTTGGGACCGACCTCGGCCGCCAAGAGCGCGACCCAGGGGACGAACATGATCGTCCCGATCGGGCCGGAGCGCCCGGTGGCCAGCATTCCCGCAAACGTCGCGAGCAACCCGACGGTCGCAGTCCCGAGCACGACCGGCCGGTGCCGAGCCAGCCGGGAGCACGTCGACCACAGCCGTGCCAAGAAGGCACGCCGCTCGAAGAGATAGGCGTCTGCGACCACGCTCATTCGAGCTCGTCTCCTTCGCGACGGGCCTCGGGCTCGCCGTCCCCTCCGAGCGCGATCCAGAAGAAGACGCCGCAGGCCGCCAGCAGGCCGAGGAAGACCGGCGTGTGGAGGAAGCGGAGGAGGAGCCAGGCGTCGGGGATGCGCAGGAGCTTGGCGCCGATGACCTGCCGGTTCGTCGGATACCAGAGGTCCGGGGCCGTGCGATTGTCACCCTTCATCGTCCAGCCGGTCCGGCCGTTGCCGCCGATGATCCGGTGGATCACGACGTGGCCGGCGCCGACCTGTCCCTTGGGGACCCGATAGGCGACGACCTCGCCGACGTGGTAGCTCGACCGCTGCCGAACGAGGACGAGATCGCCGGTGTGGAGGTGGGGCAGCATGCTCGTGCCGCTCACGAGCACCCAATCGGCGCGGCCGCCCAGGGTCTGCGGGAGGCAGAACCAGAGCAGCACCGCGATAAGCGCGAGCTGCGCAGCGACGACGGCGACGGTCTTCGCGTGTGGGAGCCGCGGCCGAACAGCGGCAGCGGGCGGGATGGTCGCGACGCTACTTCTCATAGCTGATGGAGAGCGACGGGGGGTTGATCGTCGACGAGATCACGGTCGTTGCCGTGCCGCTCGTGTCCTGAATCTCCCAGCCCCAGAGCACGCCGGCCTTGATGGCCGCGTCGACGTCGGCTGTCACGGTGAAGGTGAACGCCTTCGCGGAGTTCACCGGCTGCGTCGCCGTCGCAGTCGAGCCAATCGTGAGGCCGGCGAGGCCGTTCCAGGTCAGCGTTGTCGGATCCCAGCTCGAGTAGACCGGGAAGAGCGAGACTTTGTCGTGCCCCGCGGCGGTCACAGTGATGATGAGCGTCGCGCTGTCGGCGCCCGCGGTCGTGGGAAGATTGCAGCCGGAAAGGTCGAAGTGGATGAAGGCGTAGTCCTGCGCGCCCGCGGCTCCTGAGACGAGGAGGGTCGGGGGGGCATTGCCGTAAGCGGTGTTGGGAGTCGCTTGGCTGACGTAGGTGTCGAAGAGGGTCGACGGGTTGCACGTGCCCTTCGTCAGTGTCTGACTCCACGCGTGGAGCTTGTTCGATGAGATCCCGAGGCCCGCTGCGTAGGCGACGCCGGCCGAGGCACAGGTTGCGATTACGATCGCGGCGGCGAGCCGGAGGGGTGTGAGGCGGAAGCAGCGCATCGTCGGTTACTGGGTGAGCGAAAGGGCGTAGGCGGTCACATTCGCGGCGGAAACGGCTCCGAAGCCGGTGAGGGCGACGGTACAGCCGCCGGTGCACGTGCCGACGATTGCCGAGGCGCTGCCAAGGCTCGTGTGCAAGCTGTTCTCGAGGGTCACGGCCAGGACCTCGCCCGCGCACGCCTGCGGGACGTTCGTCACGTTCAGCTGCGTCACGTTGCCGCCGTTGTCGACGTTGCGGGTCGCGGTCAGCGCCGTCGAGGTGCAGCCGGTCACCGTCGTGCTGCCCGCGCCGAGCGTTGCCGTTCCGAAGCTGAGGCTCGCCGCGGAGGCGACTCCGACCGACAGGAGGGTCGTCATCACGACGATGCCGAAGACGTTGGTCAGCCGCTTCACTCGTTACCTCCGGGAGACGGGGCGAGCGGGACGCTGCACATACGCGTCGCCCCGCTCGCAGTCCGCCGGTACGGAGACGGGTCGCTACGAGACGACGACCGAGATGCCGGTGACGAGGCTCGCGTCGGGGGTGCCCGAGGTGGCGATCGACGCCGTCGTGCCGGACGCAGGCAGCGTGCCCGACATCTCAGAGCCCACCGCCGCGCCGGCCGCGCCGGTCAGCTGGATCCTGTACGACTTGCTCAGGCAGGCCGCGGGGATGCTGGCCAGGTTGACCTGGCTGACGGAGTAGCCCGAGATCGACGAGCTGTACGCCGTCGTGTAGGACGCCGTGATGCCCGAGCCGCAGGCCGCGACGACGGCGCTGCCGGCGCCGAGGCCCGACGTCGTCAGCCCGAGGGACGCGGCGAAGCCGTAGGTGCTCGCGAAGACAATTACCGCTGCCACGGCGGCGATGACCATCTTGGTCGTCCGCGTGGCGTTCCGAAGCTTGTGCATGTGAATACTCCTCTGGTCTCGTTCGTACCGGCCGGACTCGTTGCCCGGTCTCCAGAGGATCGTCCGGCGAGCTATGAAAACGAGTGGGTGTGCGGTATGCGTCCGGTATGACCCGGACTCCCCCGAAACGGGGAGGGGAGGAGCGCCAGCGCCGCAGCCATGCGCGATTCGTCGGCCTTTGCGCTGGCGGCCAAGACAGGACCTTTCCCTAGAGAGTGAGGGGGGAATACCGCAGCCGCACCTCGTCGACGAAAGCGGCCAGCCGGTCGGCGAGCTGCGCGTCCTCTATCTCGAGCACGTTCTCGGCGTTCTCCTCTCCTGAGTGGGAGAGGTTGAAGCTGCCGACGAACACGAGGTCGTCGGCGACGGTCACCTTCGCGTGCATGTAGTCGTGCACCGAGCCGGGGCCATAGGGAGTCGAGTGCTTGCCGGTGAAGGGCGCGCGGGTGAGCGCCGTCTGCAGGAGGGGGCTCTTCCATTCGGCGTTCCCGTTCTCGCGCCACTGCGCGAGCACCTCGGCGACCTGGGTGGCGTCGACGACGCCGGCGAGGTCGACCTTGCCGTCGGAGGCGACCTGCGCGAGCGTCGCGAGGATGGGCGCCGAGCTGATGACGGGCGAGGCGATCCGGACGCGGCGCTGGGCGGAGCCGATCGCCTTGGCGATTCGGTGCGCGAGCTTCTCGCCGCGGCCCGGGCAGAACCAGGCGCGGACGCCGTCCACCGGGGCCGTGTCGACCTTGCCGGTGCGGGACACGTCGCGCGTCGTCCAGAGCTGCTCGAAGTCGGCGAGGTAGCGGCCGGCGACGCCCTCGGAGTCGACCGTCAGGACGACGTTCTCCTCCCGCGTCCAGGCGTCGGCTGTCCAGTTCGTCGATCCGGTCCACACCGACGCGCCGTCGCGGATGACGTACTTGTGGTGCATGAGGTCGGGGACTCCCGGGATCGCGGCCGTGGGGAAGGGCAGCGCCTCCACCGCGTCGGGATCTGTGATCGGCGGCGGCGGGACCGGCGTTTCGCGCGGATGGTCGACATTGTATGCGAGGCGGACGGCGACGCCGCGTTTGTGCGCAGCGACGAGGGCACCGCAGGCGATCGCCTCGAGGTCCGGCGGCAGCTTGACGTCGTAGACCGCCACCTCGAGCGTCTGCTTCGCGGTTGCGAAGAACGCCGCGAGCGCGTGGGCGGTCTCCTCGGCCGGCTGGCCGCCGTCGGTCAGCGTGCGGATCTGGACGCCAGCCACTCCGCTTTGTGCGCTTTCTTCGCGGCCTGGTAGTCGGCGAGCGCCTGCGGCGAGTCGACGTCCCCCAGGGTCGGATGCGCAGGCACGAGGTCCTGCGCGACCTCGACGCCGAAGCGCTTCGCGAGCACGGCGCCGAGCGACTTGATCTTCATCTCGCCGAAGCCCGGCAGCGCGGAGATGCGCCGGCGGAGGTCGGCGCCGTCGGCGGCCTCGCCCCAGATGCGCGCGGCGTCGCCGTCGTAGTCCTCCGAGACAGTCGCGGCGAGGTCGCGCACCCGCTCTGCCATCGAGCCGGGGAAGCGGTGGATGGCCGGCTTCGCGCGGAAGAACGGCTCGAGGTCGGCGTCTGCGACCCCCCGCGGCTCGAGCGTCCCGAGCCGCTCCTTCAGCCGCAGCGGGCCGAGAAACGCCTGCTGGACCGTCACCTGCTGGTCGAGCGCGAAGCCCACGAGGAGCGCGAAGGGATCGTCGGCCAGCAGCTTGCATGCCTCCTCGTCGTCGGTGAACCAGAGCGCCTCGGGCACGCCTCGATCCTACTCGCGGACATGGCGACTGCGGACACGGCCGGAACCAGGTTCCGGACATGTCCCTAGGTGTCAGGTGGACGAGTGGACGTACGGCGTGGCCCCACTGCTCCTCTACTTGCGGGCATGGTTCCTGCGGACACGGCCGGTACCAGGTTCCGGACGTGTGCCAGACGGTCATGCGGAGGCTTGCAT
>DAIMGZ010000036.1:0-5319 GCA_036723535.1 Gaiellaceae bacterium | reverse complement strand
GGTCATGCGGAGGCTTGCATCAGAGCGCGGCAGCGCTGGACGTAGGGCGTCGCCCGCTGCTCCTCGAAGTACGCGAGCGCAGCGTCGAGCCGTGACGTGTCTCCACGCTCCGCGGCGATGAGCCCCGCCCACGCCTCCGCGAAGCGGGCCCCGATCCGGCCGTAGATCTCGGATGCGCACACGAGCTCGCCGGATGCGGCAGCGCGGCCGGCCTCCAGCCAGACGTGGCCCGGCTCCCCCTCCGTCAGCGCGAGATACTCCTCGCCGCGGTCGAGCTCGACGAGGTGGAGCGGTAGGTCGGAGATGATTTCGTCGGGGACGGCGGCGAGGGCCTCGACGAGCAGTGCGTCAGCCTCATGTTCACGCCCGGCAGCCCGGAAGCTGAGGGCCGCGATCGTCAGAACGAATGGCGTGACCTGTGCGTCGGATCCGCCCTCGCGCAAGCCCGCGAGCGCACGCGCTGCGTCGGCCATGGCCTCGTCGATCCTTCCGCGGATGAGCAGCGCCCAAGCGCGGCTCGCGAGCACCGGTCGGAGCTGGTAGCCGAGCATGGAGGCGTCGTGTCCGAGGAAGGCATCTGTTGCGGCGAGCACGGCCTCGACGTCGCCGCGGAAGCTGGCGTCGTAGACAAGCTCGGCGTCATTCCACACGAGTGCGGTGGCGAAGCCGTAGCGCTCGCACAGAGCTCGCGCCTCGTGGATGCGGGCCGAGCCCTCGTCGATACGGCCCACGCCCCAGAGCATGTTCGCGAGGTTGTTGAGGGCGCTGTGGTGCTGGAAGACCGAGCCTGAGCGCTCAGCCCGCTCGACGCTGCGCTCGAGTTCGTCGATTCCGTCCGCATCGCCGCCGTGCACGCGCGCCATTCCGATCGTGTTCAGCGCGATAGCAGCTGTCTCGTCGTCGCCGACCTCGTCGGCCAGCGCAAGCGCTTCACGCGCCAGCGGGAGCGCTCCCTCCAGGTTCCGGTCGATGATCGAGTAGGACCGGGAGACGCTCGCGAGCGCGCGTGCCGTCGACGCGCCGGGAGGAGCCTGGCGGGCGAGCTCGAGTCCCCGGCCTCGCAATTCCCGCACCGCCACGAGATCGCCGCGGTAGAACAGGTCGCTGCCGAGGAGCACCGCCGCCTCGGCGGCACGCGCCGGGTCTCCCTGCCCGAGGAAGCCCTCCATCGCCGGCTCGAGGAGCTCCGAGGCGTCATCGCTGCCGACGAGGCGCCCGGCATAGGCGGTGAGGAGTTGCAATCCCGGCCTCTCCGGCTCTTCCGCACCGGTGAGCGCCAGCGCCTCGAGCCCGAGCTCGTATGCGGTGGCACCGGCTCCCAGCGAGAGCGCGCGTTGCGCCCCTTCCGCGAACGCTTTCCGCGCCGGCCCGCGGAGAAGGGCCGTGTCGATTCCGGCGGCCTCCCCGAGCGTGAGCGCCTCGCGGTAGTGGTGCGCGAGCATTTCGGCGTGGTCCTCGGCACGGTCGCCGGCCAGCGAGGTGAACCACTCGGCGACGCGCCGGTGCTTCTCGGCCCGTTCGGCGCGCGGGATCTGGCCGTAGCCGACGTCGCGGACGAGCGCGTGGAGGAAGGCGTACTGGGTCTCACCCGCGATCGAGGAGCGCCGGTCACGGCGGACGAACTCCTTCCGTTCGAGGGCATGGAGGGCGGTCGCGTCCGCGCCGGCGAGCGCGCCCGGCCAGAAGACCTTGCCGACGACGGACGCGTCCTGCAGGAGCGCCTTCTCCTCCGGCGCCAGCCCGTCGATTCTCGCGGCGATCAGCCCCTGCACCGTCTCGGGTAGCGGCAGGTCTCCGCCCTCGTGCTCGGAGAGCATCCGCGCGTACTCCTCCGCGTAGAGCGGGTTCCCCTCGGCGCGCTGCAGCACCGCCTGCTGCGCGTCCGCGTCGAGCACGGCGCGGTCGAGCAGCCGTTGGAGGAGGACGGCCGTCTCCGCGTCGGTGAGCGCTCCGATCGCGAGCGTGAAGGCATTGCGCTTCCCGCCGCCCCAGCCGGGGCGGCGGTCGAGCAGCTCGGGACGCGCCGTGCCCACGATGAGGAGGGGAACGGTGGTCGCCCAGTCGGCGAGGTGGTCGACGAAGTCGAGCAGCCCGTCGTCGGCCCAGTGGAGGTCTTCGAAGACGAGCACGAGCGGCCTCTGCTCCGCCGCGGCCTCGAGCAGCCGCCGCCAGGCCGCGAACGCCTCCTCGCGCTCCGTGCGCTCCGCACCCTCGAGGCCGACGAGGGGCCGCGTGTGGCGCGCGAGCCACTCCCGCTCCCGCTCGTCCTCCGTGAGCATGTCGACCATCGCGACGAGCTTCTCCTCGGCCGCCGCTGTGTCGTCGGACTCGAGGATCCCGGCGTGCGCCTTCACGATCTCGCCGAGCGCCCAGAAGCTCACGCGCTCGCCGTACGGAAGCGACCGGCCCTGGCGCCAGGAGATCAGGTCGGGATCGGCTTCCGTGATCTGGAACAGCTCGGCGACGAGGCGGCTCTTGCCGATGCCCGGGACGCCGACGAGCGTGACGAGCTGCGCGGACTGCTCCGTGCGCGCGTGCGCGAGAGCGTCGGCGAGCAGGCCGCGCTCTCGCTCGCGGCCGACCAGCGGCGTGCGGAGCTTCTGCTCGACGTCGCTGCCGAAGCGAGACCGGGCGGCGACCGCCTCCCACACCTTGACCGGCTCGGACTTCCCTTTCGCCTCGACCGGCGGCGCGTCCCGGTAGTCGATCGCGTGCTGGGTCGCGCGGTACGTCCCCTCGCCGACGAGGACCCCGTTGACGGGCGCCGCGCTCTGCAGCCGCGCCGTCGTGTTGACGACGTCGCCCGAGACCATGCCTTCGCCCTCGGTCGCCCGTGCGCCGAGCGCCACGAGCGCCTCGCCCGTGTTGACGGCGGTGCGGATCTGGAGCTCCTCGCCGATCGAGTCCCGGATCGCGAGCGCCGCCCGCACCGCACGCTCGGCGTCGTCCTCGTGCGAGATTGGCGCGCCGAAGACGGCCATAACCGCGTCGCCGATGAACTTCTCGACGGTGCCGCCGTGCCGCTCGAGCTCGGCGCGAAGCTGTGCGTAATAGGCGGAGAGGGTCGCGCGGACGTCCTCGGGGTCGAGGTCCTCGGCGCGGGCGGTCGAGCCTACGAGGTCGGTGAAGAGGATCGTGACGACCTTCCGTTCCTCGCGGGCGGGCGCGGCCTCGGGGGCGAGCGCGGCCCCGCACATCCCGCAGAGCCGGAAGCCCTCGGGGTTCTCCTGGCCGCAGGAAGGGCAGGTCACCATGTCAGTACCGTAAACCCGCTAGCTGAGGCGGTCGAGGACGCCCGGCGGCATATGGCCGAGCCGGACATAGCGCTCTAGCGTCTCCCCCCAGCGTGGGTCGGACTCGCCGATCGGCCGCAGCCGTGCTGTCGCCTCGTCGAGGTCGCCCTGCGCGACCGCCACGAGGGCGGCCGTCATAGCGACTTGGTCCTCCGGAAGTCCCACCTGGCGTGCGAGCTCGACCTCCTCGTCCAGGCTCGTTCGCTCGTCGAAGTCGCGCCGCCTGCGGTAGGTAGCGGCGATTCCATGGAGGCGGCGTAACTCGCCGAGCGGCTCGGCGTGATTGTCGACGTGGAGGTCGAAGACGCGCTGCCACGGTTCCTCCTCCCGGTCTCCGGAGACGACGAGCAGCACTGCGCTCTCGCGGCCGCGGAAATCGCCGCCGGCTTCCTCCGCGGCGTCGAGTGCCGCGAGCAGCCGCTCGGCGAGCGTGCCCTCGGTCGCGGCGAACGTGTCCGCAGCCGCGTGCCAGACGGCGGGCGAGGCGAGCATGTTCCCCTGCGCCGAGATGCCGTCGCGGCTCGTGTGCCCGCAGTCGGGGATGCAGGCGGCGCCGGTGTGCGCGGCCGTCCGCCCGTCGGCGGCGAGGAAGGCGACCTGGCGGAAGTCCCGCAGCTCATCCGCCTCGAGCAGCTCCGCGAGCGCGTCCGCGGGAGACTCGCCGGCCGCGAGCAGGTCGAGCCCACGCGGGCCGTAACCCCGCTCCGTGAACGCCTGCGTCGCGACCGCGCCCAGGCCGGGTCGAGCCCACGCGCAGAGCCCGACGCCGAAGGCGCGCGACTGCACCACGACGCCGAGCTCGCCGCTCGCCTCGTCCCGCCCCACGATCGAGTACGTCATCTTGGCGAGCCTAGCTACGCTCGACGAATGGATTCGCTCGACGTTTTCCGGCCCGAGACGCGCGCCTGGTTCGAGCGGAACTTCGCCGCTCCCACGCCGGCGCAGGCGCAGGGCTGGCCCGCGATCGCGAACGGCGGCCATGTCCTCATCCAGGCGCCGACGGGCTCGGGAAAGACGCTCGCCGCCTTCCTCTCCGCGATCGACCGGCTGGCGCCGGATCCCGGCCAGGGGCTCCGGCTCCTCTACGTCTCGCCGCTCAAGGCGCTCAACTACGACGTCGAACGGAACTTGCGCGGCCCGCTCGCCGGGCTCCGCTCGGAGCTCCGTGTCGCCGTCCGCACGGGCGACACGCCACAGAAGGAGCGCGCCGCGATGCTCCGCGAGCCGCCGGACATCCTGATCACGACGCCGGAGTCGCTCTTCCTCCTGCTCACCTCGCGGGCGCGCGAGCTGCTGCGGAGCGTCGACACGCTGATCCTCGACGAGGTGCACGCCGTCGCGGGGACGAAGCGCGGCGCGCATCTCGCGCTCTCGGTCGAGCGGCTCGAGGCGCTGGCGGCGCAGCCGTTCCAGCGGATCGGGCTCTCGGCGACGCAGCGCCCGCTCGAGGAGATCGGGAAGTTCGTTTCCGGGGGCCGTCCGATCGAGCTCGTCGACGCCGGCGTCGCGAAGGAGCTCGACCTCGAGGTGGTCGTGCCGGTCGAGGACATGCGCGAGCCGGGGGAGTCGCGGGAGGAGGGCTGGGAACCGCGCTCGATCTGGCCGTCGATCTATCCGGCGCTCGTCGAGCTCGTCCGCGCGCACCGCTCGACGATCGTCTTCGTCAACAACCGCCGGCTAGCCGAGCGGCTCGCGCTGCGCCTGAACGAGCTGGCGGAGGAGGAGATCGCCCGCGCCCATCACGGTTCCCTGGCGCGGGAGCAGCGGACGCAGATCGAGGAGGACCTGAAGGCGGGCCGGATCCCATGCCTCGTCGCGACGTCGTCGCTCGAGCTCGGCATCGACATGGGCGCCGTCGACCTCGTGATCCAGGTGGAGTCGCCGAAGTCGGTGGCACGTGGGCTGCAGCGGATCGGCCGCGCCGGCCACTCGCTCGGCGAGGTCTCGCGCGGGCGCATCTTCCCGAAGTTCCGGGCCGACCTGCTCGAGTGCGCGGTCGTCGCGCAGCGGATGCGGGAGGGGCTGA
>DAIMGZ010000035.1:0-17215 GCA_036723535.1 Gaiellaceae bacterium | reverse complement strand
CGTTCTGCTGGTGCGAGATGAGCGACTCGTTCGTGTCCTCGAGCGCCTCGACGACCTCCTTGTAGTTGTCGAGCAGGTCCCAGATGCGCTCAGACGCGTCGACGATGTCGTCGAAGTAGATGTCGAGCTCCTCCGGCAGGAACTGCTGCTCGATCTGCCGCTCGAGCAGCCGGAGCGTCGGCCGCTGCGGCTTGATGATCTTGCGGTAGGAGATGATCTCCTGCTTGACGCGGTGGATGTCGCGGACGAGCTCCTTCGCGCCCTCGCCGGCGACGCTGATCTCCTCGTCGATCTGCTCGAGCTTGAAGCCGATCTTGTCGAGGATCGGGAAGCAGTAGTCGTAGAGGTCGTCGAGCACCTCGTACAGCAGCCGCCCGGAGCCGCGCGAGAGGAGCTGCTCGCGGAAGTCGTCGCTCTCGGCCGCCCGGCGGAAGAGAAGGCTGACCGGGCGCAGCTCGACCGCCGGCAGCGTGACGATGTAGTCCGGGCCGATGAAGGCGTCGAGCTCGCCGGCGTTGAGGCGGCCGACGGCCGCGTCGTAGACCGGGAAGTGGAGGACGGTGAAGAGATAGCCGCCGCTGCCGTCGTCCTCGCGGGGGTAGACGTCGACCTTCGGGCGCTGGCGCCGCGAGAGGACGTCCTCGACGTCGAGCGGATGCCACCCGAAGCGGGCCGCGAGCTGTTGCGCCTCGTCCGTCGAGGGCGCGAGGAGGTGGACCCAGGTGACGCCGCCGGCGCTGAGCTCAGCGGCGCCGGGACGCGACTCGGCGACCGGCCGTCCCGGTGCGGCGCGGCGCGAACGGATGCGCGGCAGGCTGGGCACCGGTACTGAGGGGGTCGACGGTCGCGGGCATGGCCCGGGAATGCTACCCGCTCGCCGGAATCGGCAACACTGCCGGCTCTCCTCGCGGCGTCCGGCGCACGCGTTCCGGCAGCCGCGGCTCGAGCGCGAGCGCGCCCGCAGCGCAGGCGAGGTTGGCTCCGGCCGCAATCGGCCACAGCAGGAGCGGCCGGTGCTGGAGGAGGAAGCCGCCGGCAGCCGGGCCGACGATCCAGCCGATCTGCCACGAGATGCTCGACGCAGCGAGGTAGCGGCCGACGAGCTGCGGCGGCGCGAGGTCCACGCTGAGCGGCGCCTGGATCGCCCCATGCAAGCATTCCCCGACGGCGAAGACGAGCATCGCCGCGGCGAAAATCCCGAACGCCGTGGTGGCACGCGTCCACGACCCCGCGGCCCAGACTGCGAGGAGCGAGGCCGCCCACAGCGTCCCCATGAGCGCGAAGCCGCGCATTCGGCGCCGGCCCTCGGCGAGCTTCACGACGGGAAGCTGGAAGACGACGACGCCGATCGCGTCGAGCGCGAACACGATGCCGACCTCCTTCTCGCTGATCCCGGTGACGTTCTTCCCGAACGCCGGCAGCAGCTCGACGACGACTGAGATCGAGGCTGTCATGAAGGCCGCGTTGAGCAGCGTGTAGACCGTGAAGACGCGGTCGCGGAGAACCGCACGCCAGCTGCCGCCGAGCCGTTCCTCGTGCAAGCCGGGGGCGCGGACGCGCGCGAGCACGACCATGTACCCGACGAACGTCACGCAGTCGATCGCGAAGAGGACGGTGAAGGTCTGCGGGTGGCCGACGGACGCGATCAGCCCCGCGGCGACGCCGCCGAGTGCGACGCCGACGTTCATCGCGAGCCGCTGCAGGGCGTAGGCGGGCGCGCGGCGCTTGGCGGGCGTGAGCGCCGCGAGGAGTGCCGACTGCGACGGCCAGAACGAGCCGCTGCCGATGCCCCAGAGCGTGTAGACCGCGAAGGCTTCCGGCGCCGTCCGGATCAGCGGCATGAGGGCGAACGCGACCGTCATCACGGCGAGTGCGCCGAGCAGCACGCGCTTCGGGCCGACGCGGTCGGAGAGGGTCCCGCCGAGGAAGCCGCTCGCCAGCGCCGCCGCCGACTGGACCGCCGCCGCGCTGCCGGCGAGCCCGAACGGGATCCCGCGCACGTTGTGGAGGTAGATGAGGAGGAACGGGAGGACGACGCCGTTCCCGAAGGCGTTGACGAGCGCCCCGAGCTCGAGCACGTAGACCTCGCGCGGCAGGCTCGGGTCGAGCGAGCGGAAGTAGGCGCCGAACGGGCGCATCCGCGCGAGGCTAGCGAGATGCGCCCGGCAGGAATCGAACCGCGCAACGGCGGCGCGAACAGAAGTTGAAGATCGTCAGCAAGGCGAGCAGCGAATACGTCGAAACGCCTGAGAAGGCTCGGGCGCGCGAGCGGTTCTGGACTACGGCCGGTTTCCCGACTCCGGCCCGGAAACGAAGCTAGAGCAGATTCGGCAGGCAAACTGTCTGCGTGACGGTTGAGGCGCCGCAAGCACTCATCTGCGCGTCGTGCGGTGGCGGCTTCGAGTTGTCTGCGCGCGTGGCGCGAGGATGGCGCTCGCGCGGCGAGGAGCCCGTCTGCAGGATGTGCCGGCGGCTGGCGAAGCCACCGGATCCGCTCGAGCAGGCGAGGATGAGGAAGTGGTGGACGGATCGGTATTCGGTCGACGAGCTGCTCGAGCTCGGCCGCGAGATCGGCTGGGTCTGAGCCATAAGCACCTGTTATTTCTGAGCGTCGGACAGATAAGCCGGGCGCTTTGTGCGGCAGGAGTAACGCGGGTCGGACACAATCCTCAGACTGCGGCGGGCCCCGGTTTGGTTCCCCCTTCCCGTGGCCCGCCTGCTGCTACGTCATACGAGGCGCGTCGAACCACGCTCGCCGTCGTCCTTCAGGAAATATGCGCCGCCGCCGATGTTGGAGACTGCGGCGCCCGGCCACGGCGGCTTCTCGTCAACGTGGCCAGCGCCGCATTTCCCCCTTCCCAGTCATTCTCACTCCGACCGTTCCAGCTCGGCACCCTTCGCGCGTCCAGCTTCTCCCCGCCTATCGGTCTTGACTCGCGGCTAAGCTCGACGCGCCGTCCGGCCCCGGAAGCGGAGGAGCGATGTTCAGGTACCGGCTGCACCTCGAGGACGGCAGCGACGCAGGGTGACGAAAGGTCGTCGCGCAATCCTCGGACTTGAGACGATGCCGTCGTGGGCTCGTTCGTCTGGCACGTCAGGAAGGGTTCGCGCGACGGCCCGGAACTAGCGAGCGCGTATCGCTACCACCCCTTCTCGGTGGACGAGCCGCATATCGGGACCGACGACGTCTTCCTTGAGGGCGCCGGGCCGTGGCGGGTGATCGACTTCCAGCGGACCGACGTGCTCGAGTCCGACGGCAACATCCTCGTCGTCGAGCGCGCCTGACGCCCCCGGCACGCCCTGGGACCTCGGCCACCTCGACGAGGACCCGCGAGTCTGGGTCGGGCCCGAGTTCTTCAGGATTCTCGTATGGAGTGGCGCTTCGTCCGCTCAGGCATGCGCCACGACTTCGCGTACTTCAGGGCGAGTCGCGTCTGGTGACGGTCTAGAAGTCGCCGTGTAAGACTCCCTTGGGATGAGCGCCGAGTACGACGTCGCGCGACAACAGCGGCTCCGCCGAGCACTCGAGGCGATTGCTGACGCCTACGGCTTCACGGGCGAGCTGCGCCGCGAGCGGATCGGCGAGTGGTGGCTATATCCCACCGCGATCGGCTATGACCGCGAGCAGGAGATCGCCCACCATCACGGCCTCGAGGTCAAGTTCGGCAAAGAGAAGATCGACGAGTTCCGGCAGCTCGTCGCCGAAGCCCAGCGCAACGGTTCCTGACCACCCACCCTTCTCGGGCAACCGCCGGCGCTTCCGCGTCGTGGACGTCGTCCCGTTCGAGGAGGACGAGTCACCGTTCGTGGGGTTGCTGCAGGTCGAGGCCGCGTAGAAGCTCGCCAACGGAGACCCTGCTGCCCTTTCCGAAGGGCGCACCGATCGTTTATGTGCTCTTACCGGATTTATGTGACGGGCGCTATAAATCCTGATAAGTGGACCCGATCCGGAACCCCTATACCCCCGGCGCCGGGGCAAGGCCTCCGGCTCTGACTGGCCGCGACTCGGAGCCGCCGTCTCCTCCTAGCCGTCCGGCTTCCCGCCTCGAAGGTGATGCGACGTCGCGGGGGGTCACCGCGGTGTGCACCGGACGCTCAGCGAGGACGTTCCAGGCACCCCCGACCGCCCAACCATGCGACGTCGGCTTGGCTGAGCGGGCCGGTATGCGCCCGGCAGGAATCGAACCTGCGACCTCGCGCTCCGGAGGCGCGCGCTCTATCCCCTGAGCTACGGGCGCTGGGAGCAGCCAGTCTACCCGTGGCTCGCCGTTGGTACGTTCCGCCCGTGGAGGTCTCCGCCCGGACGGTCACGCTCGAGCTCGCGGAGACGTTCGTCATCTCGCGCGGCGCGCAAGACAGCGAGGAGGTCCTCGTCGTCGAGCTGCGGCACTCCGGCGTATCGGGCTTCGGCGAGGGACAGCCGCTCGACCACTACGGCGAGTCGGTCGAGTCGGCGCAGGCGTACGTCGACGAGCACGCGGCGCTGATCGGGGACGACCCGTTTGCGCTCGAGGAGGTAATGGAGCGGCTCCCCGTCCGCGAGTTCGCGGGGCGCGCGGCGATCGACGCGGCCCTCCATGACCTGCAGGGCAAGCTGCTCGGCCAGCCCGTCTGGCGCTTGCTCGGGCTGCGGCGGGCCGGGCCGCCCACGAGCTGGACGGTGTGGCTCGGCGACCCCGACGACATGGCGCGTCGGGCGGAGAAGGCACTTGAGCGGTTCCAGCGGCTCAAGCTCAAGCTCGGCGGCCGCGACGGGCTCGATGTCGAGCGTGTTCGCGCCGTTCGCGGCGTGGCCGGCGCCCTGCCGCTGCAGGTCGACGTCAACGAGGCGTGGACCCTCGACGAGGCGCTCGAGGCGCTTCCCTTGCTCGCCCTGCTGGGTGTGGAGTACTGCGAGCAGCCGCTCCCCGCCGGCGACCCGGGTGGTCCGGAGCTGAAGGACCGCTCGCCGCTCCCGATCTACGTCGACGAGGACTGCCACACGCTCGGCGACGTCGCGTCGTGTGCCGCGCACACGCACGGGATCAACGTCAAGCTCGCGAAGTCGGGTGGGATGCGGGAAGCGGTGCGGATGGTGCACGCCGCCCGCGCCCTCGGGCTGGGCTGCATGCTCGGCTGCATGATCGAGTCGGGGCTCGGCATCTCGGCCGGCGCGCAGGTTGCCTCGCTCTTCGACCACGTCGACCTCGACGGCAACCTCCTGCTCGCGCACGATCCGTGGCCGGGCGTGCCGTTCGTGGACGGCGTCCAGCTTCCACCGGAGGAACCGGGGCTCGGTGTCCACGCGGTATCTGCTGCTCGCTGAGTGCTTCTCCGGCGACCCGCTCTACGGCAAGACGATGCGCGGGGTGCTCCGCTACCGGCGGGACGACGTCGCGGCGGTGCTCGACTCCACGCGGGCCGGCGAGACTGAGAGCGGCGTGCCCGTGGTCGGCAGCGTGGAGGAAGCGCTGCCGCTCGGGCCGACGACGGCGCTCGTCGGGGTCGTGACTCAAGGCGGGCGCTTCCCGCCCGACTGGATCGTGCTTCTCCGCACCTGTATCGAGCACGGCCTCGACGTCGAGAACGGCCTCCACGTCTTCCTCGCCGACGATCCGGCGCTCGGTGCGCTCGCTGCGGAACGGGGAGTCGAGCTGCGCGACCTGCGCCGGCCGCCGGCGGGACTCTCGACCGCGACCGGCGAGAACCTGGCGGTCGACGCGACGATCGTCCTCACCGTCGGCTCCGACTGCGCGATCGGGAAGATGACCGTCTCGCTCGAGCTCGACCTCGAGGCGCGACGGCGCGGCCTGCGCTCGGTCTTCGTCCCGACGGGACAGACCGGGATGGTGATCGCGGGCTGGGGGATAGCGATCGACGCCGTCGTGGCCGACTTCCTCGCGGGGGCGGCGGAGCGCCTCGTCGTCGAGGGACGGGAGCGTGGCGGCGAGCTCCTCTGGGTCGAGGGCCAGGGGTCGCTCCTGCACCCGGTCTACTCCGGCGTCGCGGTCGGCCTCTACCACGGGAGCGTCCCGCACCTGCTCGTGCTCTGCCACGAGCCCGGCCGGACGGAGATCGAGGGCGCCGGCGGAGGGCCGCACACGATTCCGCCCCTGAGCCATCTGGTCGAGTTGCACGAGCGGCTCGCGTTGCCGGCGCGTCCCGCGCGCGTCGCCGCCGTCGCGCTCAACACGCGCGCGCTCGACGAGGCAGAGGCACGCGCGGTCGTCGCTGCGGCGGAGGAGGAGACCGGGCTGCCGGCCGACGATCCGGTCCGGTTCGGAGCGGCGAAGCTCGTCGACGCCGTGCTCGCGGCCGCGCCGCAGCGCGAGTCTTGACACGAACACGCGTTCGCTCTATCATGCGAACAGATGTTCGGCAAGCTCCTCATCCTGCTCTGCGCCGCCGCGCTCGCGGTCGGGCTCGCTGCCCACGGCTCGAGCGGGGCGGGGCCGAAGCGGACGTACGTCGTGCGGGCCGGCGACACGCTGTGGACGGTCGCCGAGCACATGTATTCCGGCGATCCCCGCGAGGGGGTCTGGAAGCTCGAGCAGCGCAACCACCTCGGCGGGGCGACGATCGTCCCCGGCGAGAAGCTCGTCCTGCCCTAGGCGGGAGGCAGGTCGATCCCGGTCGAGTAGACCTTCTCGCCGCGGAAGAGGCGCCGCTCGGGGTCCCACGGGAACCAGATCACGACCTTCCACTCGAGCCGCTCCTCCGCGGGCGGGGCTCCGAGCCACGGCGCCTGCTGGGTCGCCGTCACGTTCGCCTCCTCGCAGACACCCTGCGGGCCGATCACGATGTCCGTCAGGTCGAAGCGGATGTCCGGGAAGGCGGTCAGCAGCTCGGTGTAGAAGCGGCGGGCGCCGTCGTGGCCCTCCCAGCGGTGGCCGGTCTGGACGAGCTCGTAGACGCAGTCCGGCGTCAGTGTCGAGATCAGCCCCTCGAGGTCGCGCGCGTCCTCGGCGAGCGAGTGCTTCTTGTAGAGCTCCCGCACGTCGCGGTACAGCTCGGGCGTGACCTCGCGGCGGTAGACCTCGAGCACGGTCGGGTCGGCCATGAGCAGAGCCTAACCCGGCGGCGGATCAGGCCGTAACGAGCTCGCCGGTCGCGGGATCGGTCCCGAACAGCTCGGGCATGCGCTCCACGAGCCCGACGAAGGCGTCCACGACCGCCGGCGCGAACTGGGTGCCGCGGTTCCGCACGATCTCGTCGGTCGCGTCATCGAGTGTGCGGGCGCAGCTGTAAGGGCGGTCCGTCGTCATGGCGTCGACCGCGTCGGCCAGGCCGACGATCGCCGCCTCGAGCGGGATCCCCTCGGCGCGCAGCCCGTGCGGGTAGCCGTCGCCGTCCCAGCGCTCGTGGTGGTGGAGGACGGCCGGCACGGCGGCGTGCAGCCGATGGAGCCGGCCGACGATGCGCGCGCCGTCCTCGGGATGGCGCTTCACGATCTCGTACTCGAGCTTCGTCAGCCGGTCCGGCTTCGTGAGGATCGCGTCGGGGACGCCGATCTTGCCGATGTCGTGGAAGAGCCCTGCGAAACGGAGCACGTCGAGTCGCTCCCGGTCGAGCCCGAGCTCCTTGCCGAGGGCGACCGCGATCCGCTGCACGCGCAGCGAGTGGCCCGCGGTGTACGGATCCTTCGCGTCGACCGTCGCGTTGAGGCTCTCGACCGCTTCGAGTGCGCTCTCCTCGAGGAGGCGGTTCGACTCGACGAGCAGCATCGTCCGGGCGCGGAGCTTTGCGTTCTGGCGGCGGAGCATCCGCGACGCGCCGCGCACGAGTAGCGCGAGCGCCGCCCAGAGCGCGGCGAAGACGCCCCCGACGGCGAGCCAGAGCGTCTGCCGGCGCGAGCCGATCAGCCGGTCGAGCGCTCTCGGGTTGGCGTAGATCTCGTATGCCCCGATGGCGCGTGAGTCGGTCTGGTTCTCGATCGGCGCGTAGACCTCGAACAGGTGTTGGTAGCCGAGGCCGTTGCGCTCGAACGCGTCCTCGCCTTTGCCGCCGGTGCCGACGAGCGCCGCGATCGGCCGGTTCTCGTCGATCGCCTCACCGAGCTCGTCGTCGAGCCGAAATCGATGGTCGATCAGATTCCGGTCGCGATTCACTATCAGACGGCCGCTGCTCGACCGCGAGACCGTATTCGTCCAGGCAAGGGTGCCGTCGGCCTTCCAGACCTTCACCGTGACGATGTCCTTCTGCTTGAGAACGCTCGCGGCGAGCTGCGCGTCCTGTACCCACGGAATGACGACGTGGTTGTCGCGGACGAGCACCGGCTGCACCACACCGGCGACGTAGCGGGCGAGGTCCGTCTTCTCGGCGTTGAGTGCCTCCGTCTTCAGCGAGTGCGAGAGGATCGAGCCGAGCGCAACCCCCGCGCCCGCGCAGATGAGCGCGGATGCGAGCAGGAAGACGCGCAGGAGCGTAAGCGACCGCTCGAGGTCGCGCCTGCGCCGCAGCCGCCGCTTGCCCTCGTCCACCGGTCGACATATCGGCTGCACGGCCAATTTCGTTTAGACACGTTCCTACAATCACGCGGTGGACCTCGACGTCGTCTTCCTCGGCACGGCCGCCTCGATGCCGACGGCGCAGCGCGCGCCGGCGGCGCTGCTCGTGCGGCGTGGGAGCGAGCGGCTTCTCATCGACTGCGGCGAGGGGACGCAGCGGCAGCTGCAGCGGTCGGCGATCGGTTTGCCCGACCTGCAGGAGATCTTCCTCACGCACTACCACGCCGACCACTTCCTCGGGCTGCCCGGGATGCTCAAGACGTTCGCGCTGCGCGGCCGCGTCGAAACGCCGCTCACCGTCTACGGGCCACACGGCCTGCGCGAGCTGTTCAAGCGCCTGCGCCCGTTCGTCGGGCGGCTGCCGTATCCGCTGAATCCGGTCGAGCTCGAACCGGGAGAGAGGCTGGAGCGGGACGACTACGCGATCGAGGCGTTCGCGGTCGAGCACGGCCCCGACGCGCTCGGCTACGCGATCGTCGAGCAGGAGCGGCCCGGGCGCTTCGACGTGGCGGCCGCCGACGCGCTCGGCGTGCCGTCCGGCCCGGCGCGCGGACAGCTGCAGGCGGGGCAGGAGGTGACCGTCGCGTCCGGCAGCACGGTGACGCCGGCGGAGGTGCTGGGGGAGCCGCGGCCGGGGCGAAAGCTCGTGCTCACGGGCGACACGGCGCCGTCACCGCTCGTCGTCCAGGCCGCATACCGGGCAGATCTGCTCGTGCACGAGGCGAGCTTCCTCGCCGAGGAGGCGGAGCGCGCGCGAGAGACGCTGCACTCGACGGCCGCAGCCGCCGCAGAGGTCGCACGGCTTGCCCAGGTGCGCGTGCTCGCGCTCACGCACGTCTCGCCGCGCTACTTCGGGCCGGAGCTCGCGGCCGAAGCCTGCGACGTCTTCCCCGACACGGTCGTGCCTCGGGACTTCGACCTGATCGAGGTGCCCTTCCCAGAGCGCGGTGCGCCGCGGCTCGTCAAGAAGGGCGCGCGCCCTCCTCGCACCGAGGCGGACACCGAGCCCGTGGAAGTCCCTATGATCGAGCCCTCATGAGCTCCATGGTCCAGGTCGCAATGGCCGGCGACGTCACCGAGGCGGAGGAGCTGCAGGAGATCCTCCGCAACGCCGGCATCGACTCGTCGCTCAAGCAGTCCTCGGAGGAGGACGCGGTGAGCGTGCTCGTGCCAGAGGCGGAGCTCGAGACCGCGCAGGACGCGATCGAGGCGCTGACGGAACCCGACGACCTCATCTCCGAGCCGTAGCTCGCCGACGAGATGGCTGCCTCGTGCGCTCGCGCGCGTGCAGAGGCCGGCGCGAGCGCAGTCCGGCCTCCACGTACGCTGGGCGTACGCTCCGGCCCTTGGTCTGGTTGTCGTTCGAGCGGCCTCGAACCTTCACCAAGGCAAGGGCGGCGGCGTAACGGTGCGTTACGACGCCGCCGCACTAGCGAGGGCGCACGCCGCAGGCTTGCGCCCTCGCGACGGAAGCGCGGTCTGAACCTTGCGTCAGCCCCTATAAGCCTTCAGCACGGAGCTGGCGGGAGACCGCGCTCTCCCGCCGGCGCAGTTCGTTTGCACCCGGGCGAAGAGCGCAGCTCTTCGCCCGGTAACCTTGTGTTGATGCCGACGATCGCCTTCTTCCGTGGCAGGGCGCGCCGTATCGCAGGCGCGGCCACGCGGTCGCCACGCTCTTCGTAGTCGCGCCTTCGCAGACGAGCTCGTCCGCGACGCCGGCGTCGCGCTTGGCACGCTCGTGCTCGACCTCGGCGCCGGCAGCGGCGTCCTGACGCGTGCGCTCGCGCACGCCGGCGCGCGCGTGCGCGCGGTCGAGCTCGACTCCGCTGCGCTGCGCCGGCTCCGGACGCGCTTCGGCGGCGACCCGCGCGTCGAGGTGGTGGAGGGGGACGCGGCGGAGCTGCCGCTGCCGGACGAGTCCTTCGCCGTCGTCGCGAACCTGCCCTTCGCCGCGGGCACGGCGATCCTGCGCCGCTTGCTCGGGGACCCACGGGTGCCGCTGACGCAGCTCGATGCGATCGTGGAGTGGGGGCTCGCCGCGAAGCGGACGGTGGTCTGGCCGTCGACGCTACTCGGCTGCACGTGGGGAGCGTGGTACGAGCTGCGCCTCGTCCGGCGCGTGCCGCGTGCCTGCTTCGCTCCGCCGCCGAGCGTCGACGCCGCGGTCCTGCGCGCGACCCGCCGGCCCGAGCCGCTCGTGCCGCCGGCGGAGGCGGTCGCGTACGGGGCGCTGCTCCACCGGGCCTTCGCGGCCCAGGCGCCCCTCGACCGGATCCTTCCGCGCGGCCTCGTTCATCGCGCCGGCCACGAGCTCGGCTTCGACCCGCGCGCCATGGCCCGCGACCTCGACGCGCGCCAGTGGTCTCGTGTCTACGCGCTGGTCAGATCCGCCACGAGCCGCCCACGAGGAGCGGCAGCTCGTCGCCGCCCCGGGTCACGCCGGTGACCGCGACCTCGTCCGAGCCGATCATGAAGTCGACGTGGATCTCGCTCTCGTTGATCCGCGGCAGGTCCGCAGGGTCTGCAATCGGGGTCGCGTAGGCGTCGCCGAGCGCGACGTGGCTCGCCGCGTTCTCGTCGAGCAGCGTGTTGAAGAAGGTCCGGCCGAGGCGGCCGATGCGGCTTGCACCGTCGACGAGCGCCACCTCGCCCAGCCGCGCCGCGCCCGCGTCCGTGGCGCAGTGCTGCCGCAGCGCATCCGCGTTTGCGTCGGCTTCGATGTCGACGGCGCGTCCTTGCTCGAAGCGCATCCGCAGCCCCGCCACGATGGCGCCGCCCACGTCCAGCGGCTTCGTCGAGGCCACGACACCCTCCGTTCGCTCGGGGTCGGGAGTCGTGTAGAGCTCCTCGGTCGGGAGGTTCGGCACGTGGTTGATGCCCGTGCGCGTCGTCGAGGAGCCGCCTTCCCTCGCGAACCGCGAGCTCGGGAGAAGGCCGACGGTCAGGTCGGTGCCCGGTCCGACGAACCGCAGGGCGTCGAGGTCGAGCTCGTCGAGGCGGGACGCGACCTCCCAGATCTCGTCGATCCTGCGCCGCCAGGCCTCGGCCGGGTCGGGCTCGTCGAGCCGGCAGACGTGGGCGACGTCGTGCCAGAGCGCCTCGACGGCCGCCGCCGGGTCGAGCTCGGGAAAGACGAGCTGTGCCCACGCCTCGGTAGGGAAAGGCGAGACCGTCCAGGCGACGGAGCGGTCGTCGATGACCTTGAAGAGCTCCGGCACGGTCGGCAGCCGGTCGCGGCCCGCCCGGGCCGGGTCGGTCCCGTTCATGAGCCCGGGAGGCACGATCGGCGTGAGGACGATCCGCGCCGCGTCGAGCTCGCCGAGGTCGAGCATGCGGCGACCGAGCCATGGCGGCACCCACTCGAGCGACCCCTCAGCCGCGGTCTCGATGCGGATCCGCTTCACGTGCGGGTCGAAGTAGACGACGTCGACGTAGCGTGCGCCTCGCTCGTAGGCGAGGCGGGCGATCCGGCGGACGAGCGGTGCAGCCTCGGGAGGCCCTTCGACGGCCACGACCTGGTTCGGCTGGACGTTGGCGCCGAAGCCGACGATGAGCTCCGCGTACCGCTCGAGCAGCTCCTCGTTCACGCGCGAGACCGTATAGCGTTGCGGGCGAACTCGCCGCTCAGGAGGGGTGCGAGTCGACTCGTACAGTCCGCTTTCCGAGGGGAGGAACGCGATGCATACGGTCATCCGGAGGTACCAGGGTGTCCAGAACCCGGCAGAGGTGGCGAGGCGCGCGGTCGAGGAGTTCGCGCCGACGCTCCGCGACCAGCCGGGGTTCCAGGGGTACTGGGTCGTCGACGCCGGCGACGGCATCCTCGCGACGATCAGCGTCTACGACTCGGAGGAGACAGCCGCCGACTCGTCGGCAGCCGCCGCGACCTGGGTACAGGAGAACCTGCCCAACCTCGTCCCGAACCCGCCGCAGGTGACGGCTGGGGCCGCGACGGGAGTGATGGCGGAGGTCACTGCCTGAGAAGCACGTGGAGCCATGTCCGTCCGGACATGGCTCCACCCTCGCTCCGCCGTGTATCCGGCGGGCCAGCTACAGTCGCCTGAGCACGTACCCCTTTAACCCGGTCCAGCGAGGCCGGAAAGGAGTCGGATGAGTACGCACGCGCCCGAACAGGGCAAGACCCTCCTCGACGCCGACGGGCTGGCGAGGACCCTTTCGAGAATCGCCCACGAGATCATCGAGGGCAATCCGGAGCTCGACGAGGTCGCGCTCGTCGGCATCCAGACCCGCGGCGTCCCGCTCGCCCGGCGGCTCGCGCGACTGATCGAGGAACGCGCCGGAGTCGCGCCCGCGCTCGGCGCCGTCGACATCACCTTCTACCGCGACGACGTCACCGTCCGCGGCGGCGAGGCCCCGCTCGCGGCGCAGCCACTCGTCCGCGCGACGCAGCTCGACTTCCCGCTCGAGGGAAGGACGGTCGTCCTCGTCGACGACGTCCTCTACACGGGCCGCACGATCCGCGCGGCGATCGAGGCGCTCTTCGACTACGGCCGGCCGGCGCGCGTCCAGCTCGCCGTGGTCGTCGATCGCGGCCACCGCGAGCTGCCGATCCGGCCGGACTACGTCGGCAAGAACCTGCCCACCGCGCGCGGCGAGCGGATCCAGGTGCAGCTCGTCGAGGTGGACGAGCTCGACGCCGTCCTCCTCGTCTCGAGCGCCGAGGAAGAGAGCCGATGATTCGGCTCGTCACGGACGATCTCCGTCCACCCACCACGCCGCCGAAGCGGCACCTCCTCTCGGTCGCCGACCTGACGCGCGACGACGTCGAGCGGCTGCTCGGCACCGCGCGGACGTTCGCCTCCTCGCTCGATCGGCACGTGAAGAAGCTGCCGACGCTGAAGGGGCATCTGATCGTCAACCTCTTCTACGAGTCCTCGACCCGCACCTCGTCCTCGTTCGAGCTCGCCGCGAAGCGGCTCTCGGCGGACACGCTCACCGTCAAGTCCACGGGCTCTTCGGTGGACAAGGGCGAGTCGCTCAAGGACACCGCGCTGACGCTCGGGGCGTACGACCCCGACGTGATCGTGATCCGGCACCCGCAGATCGGGGCGCCTCAGCTCGTCGCGCGCGTCACCGACGCCCACGTCGTCAACGCCGGCGACGGCAAGCACCAGCACCCGACGCAGGCGCTGCTCGACCTCTACACGCTGCGGGAGGAGCTCGGCCGGCTCGAGGGTCTCCACGTCGCGATCGTCGGCGACGTCCTCCACTCGCGCGTCGCCCGCTCGCTCCTGCAGGCGTTCGCGTTGGTCGGGATCCGGGCGACGCTCGTCGGGCCGCCGGCGCTGCTGCCACGGGAGCTCCCCGCGGAGACGTCGGTGGACATCGAGGCGATCCGCGACGCCGACGTCGTCTACGTCCTGCGGATGCAGAACGAGCGTATGGAGGCGGGCGCGAACTTCGTCCCGAGCCTGCGCGAGTACACAGCGCGCTGGGGGATCACGCCCGAGCGGCTGCGGCCGGGGCAGAAGGTCATGCACCCCGGGCCGATGAACCGCGGAGTCGAGATCGACCCGCGCGTCGCCGACTCGCCCGAATCGCTGATTACGACCCAGGTCCGCTCGGGGCTCGTCGTGCGGATGGCGGTCCTCTACGACGTGCTCACCGGCGGCCCGGTCGGCGTGCAGGCGCTCGCTGCGGCGGAGGTGGCGTGATGCTCTGGCAACGCGAGCTACCGGGCGCGAACCTCGTTGTCCGCGGAGCCCGGGTGCTCGATCCGACAGAGGGAATTGACGCGCGGCTCGAGGTGCGGGTCGACGGCGGGACGATCGTCGAGGTCGCGGAGAGGGTCGACGCGAACGAGCACCGCATCGTCGAGGCCGACGGCCTCGTCCTCGCGCCGGCTTTCGTCGACCCGCACGTCCACCTGCGGACGCCCGGCCGCGAGGACGAGGAGACCGTCGCGAGCGGCACGGCCGCCGCAGCGGCCGGCGGCTACTGCGCCATCCTCGCGATGCCGAACACCGATCCGATCGTCGACTCGGCAGCAACGCTGGGCGCGCTCGCGGAGTCGGCGCGCCGCGAGGCCGAAGTGCCGGTCGGCTTCCTCGCCGCGATCACGCGTGGGCAGCGCGGGGAGGAGCTGACCGAGATGTGGGAGCTCGCCGAGACCGGGGCGGTCGCCTTCTCCGACGACGGCGTGCCGGTCGCCTCCGCCGGGCTCATGCGCCGCGCGCTCCAGTACGCGTCGAGCACCGACCGGCCGCTCGCGCTGCACTGCGAGGAGCCGACGCTCTCGCGCGGCGGCCACGTGCACGAGGGGCGCGTCGCCGCGGAGCTCGGCTTCGCCGGCTATCCCTCCGTCGCCGAGTCGGTGGCGGTCGAGCGCGATCTCGCGCTCGCAGGCTACGAGCGCGGCCGCGTCCACGTCCTTCACCTCTCGGCCGCCGAGTCGGTCGACGCGCTCCGCCGGGCGCGGGAGGCGGGCGTCAGCGCGAGCGGCGAGGCGACGCCGCACCACCTCGTCCTCACCGACGACGCGGTGCGCTCGCTCGACCCGAACGTGAAGATGAACCCGCCGCTCAGGGCCGAGGCCGACCGGCAAGCACTGCTCGAGGCGCTGCGGAACAGGACGATCGAGGCGATCGCGACCGACCACGCCCCGCACGCCGTGCACGAGAAGGAGGTGCCGTTCGAGGCGGCGCCTTTCGGAGTGACCGGCCTCGAGACCGCGTTTGCCGCGCTCTACACCTACCTCGTCAAGCCGGGCCTGCTGCCGCTCGAGACGCTGCTCGAGCGGATGTCCGCCGGGCCGGCGCGGATCTTCGCGCTCGACCGGCCACGCGTTTCCGCGGGCGCGCCGGCGAATCTCGTCCTCCTCGACCTCGAGCGCGAGTGGACGGTCGGCGAGCAGCCATTCCGCTCGCGGTCGGGGAACTCCTGGCTCCTGGGCTCGACAGTAAGCGGGGCCGTGCGGATGACGGTCGCCGGCGGCGCGGTGGTGCACGAATGAGCTACCTCGCGCTCGCGGACGGCACGGTCTGGCACGGCGAGTCCGTCGCGGCCGAGGGTCACGCGCTCGGCGAGGCCGTCTTCACGACCGGCATGTCCGGCTACCAGGAGGCGGTCACCGACCCGAGCTTCGAGGACCAGCTCATCTGCTTCACCGCGCCGATGGTCGGCAACTACGGCGTAGCCGAGGAGCGGAGCGAATCCGCTCGGACGCACGCGCGCGCCGTGCTTATGCGCGAGGCTCGCGGGCCGGAATGGACGGACTGGCTGCGGGAGCGCGGCGTCGTCGCGCTCACCGGGATCGATACGCGGAGCCTCGTCCTCCATCTCCGCGACGCCGGCTCCGCGCCGGGCATCGCCGTCGCCTCCGACCTCGCGGTCGAGGAGGCGATCGAGCTCGCGCGAAAGCAGCCGTCGATGCTCGGGCACGCGCTCGTCGAGGACGTCTCGACCGACGAGCCGTACGTCTACGCGGAGGACGGCCGGGTGCGGATCGCCGTCGTGGACTACGGGGTCAAGAACTCGGTTCTGCGCCGGCTCGCGAAGGCCGGCGCGGCGGTGACCGTGCACCCGCACGACACGGACGCCGACACGCTCGCCGGCCACGACGGCGTGCTCCTCTCGCCGGGACCGGGCGACCCCGAGCCGCTCGAGGCGGAGACGCAGACCGTGCGGGAACTCCTCGGCCGGACGCACGTGCTCGGCATCTGCCTCGGCCACCAGCTGATCGCACGCGCGACCGGCCACGAGACGTACAAGCTGCCGTTCGGACACCGCGGCGCGAACCACCCGGTGCACGAGCGGCTCACGGGCCGGGTGCTCGTCACGAGCCAGAACCACGGCTTCGCCGTGCGGCCGAGCGACGCCGCTGAGGTGTCCCATGTCTCGCTCTACGACGGGACGGTCGAGGGGCTCGATCTGCCGGAGTTGCGCGCCCGCTCGCTCCAGTTCCATCCCGAGGCCGGGCCCGGCCCGCACGACGCGTGGCCCCTGCTCGAGGCGTGGGTCAACGAGGTCGCGGAGGCCGCCGGTGCCTAGGCGTACAGACATCGAGTCGATCTGCATCATCGGCTCGGGGCCGATCGTGATCGGCCAGGCGGCGGAGTTCGACTACGCGGGCTGCCAGGCGCTCAAGGTGCTGCGCGAGGACGGGTTCCGCACGATCGTCGTCAACTCGAACCCGGCCACGATCATGACCGACCCCGGCTTCGCCGACCGCACGTACCTCGAGCCGCTCGACGCCGAGTCGGTGGAGGAGGTTCTGCGCATCGAGCGGCCGGACGCACTTCTGCCGACGATGGGAGGCCAGACGGCGCTCAACCTCGCGCGGGAGCTTGCGACGGCCGGCGTCCTCGATGAGCTCGGGATCGAGCTCATCGGAGCGCGGCTCGACGCGATCGAGCGCGCCGAGGACAGGCTCAAGTTCAAGGAGGCGGTCGAGTCCTGCGGGCTCAAGGTGCCGGCCTCGGAAATCGTCACCTCGCTCGACGAGCTCACAGGGTTGACGGTGCCGGTGGTCGTGCGGCCCGCCTTCACGCTCGGCGGCCACGGCGGCGGCTTCGCCGCGACGGAGGAGGAGCTGTACCGGCAGGTCGAGCGCGGCCTCGCGGAATCCCCGATCGGGCAGGTGCTCGTCGAGGAGTCAGTGCGCGGCTGGGACGAGTTCGAGCTCGAGGTCGTTCGCGACCGGATCGACAACGTCGTCATCGTCTGCTCGATCGAGAACCTCGATCCGATGGGCGTCCACACCGGCGACTCCG
>DAIMGZ010000034.1:0-17394 GCA_036723535.1 Gaiellaceae bacterium | reverse complement strand
GAAGCGCCTCGGGGGGCAATGATGTCGGCCCCATGGGGGGCTGAGATCCACGCGAGCCTCTTGCATCAGTGCACCGACTCGGGCCGGGGGGAGACCTCTCGTGGCCGAAGGAGGTCGATCTTCCTAGCTCCGCAGTAGTTCGATCAGGCACGGACCTCGGCGCCCGCGCCTGCTTGGACAGCGTCAGTTCGTTCCAGCCAGGGCTGCGCCTGCAGGTGCTCGAACGTGTCGCGTGCCTCCGCGAGCAGCGGCTGCGCGTCGTCGGGTTGTCCTCGAGCCGTCAGCCATTCCCCGTACTCGAGCTGGACGACGGCGAGGTGGAAGGGGAGCTCGAGGGCGCGGAGCTGAGCGGCCGCGGCCGTGAAGTGGCGGTCCGCCCCCGGATCGTCGCCGGCGAGCTGCGCCCCGAAGCGGTGCGCGATGGCGTCGAGGAAGGGCGGTCGCAAGCCCGGCGGCCGCGCTTCGACGATCTCGAGCAGCTCTTCCGCCTTCGAGCGGTCGCCGAGGGCGAGCGCGGCTTCGAGGGCGCGGAGGAAGCCGAGCTTCACGTCCTGACTCCCGATGCCCTGCGCTTCCCGCGTGGCGAAAGCCTGCTCGGCAGCCGCGAGGCCGGCCTGGGGGTTGCCCTCTGCCAGCCGAACGGCCGCGAGTGCGGCCTGGTAGCCACTTTGCATCTGCATGTCCCCTGAGCGCCCAAGTTCCTCGTAGCGGCCGAGGAGCTCTCGCGCCTGCTCGATTCGGCCGCGACGGAGGTGGATCTCAAGCGCGCCGCTCAGCGCGCTGCCGAGCTGCGTATTCGAGCCGAGCTGCTCGTCCGGAATCTCGGCGAGCCGCGCGAGCGCCTCGTCCCAGCGCCCCAGCATGGTCAGCGCGTAGCTCATCTCGCAGAGCGCGAACCATTCGTGCGCGCGGTCCCCGATCCGCCGTGCAAGCTCGAGGGCCTGCTCGAGCTGGCCGAGCGAGTCGGCGTAGCGATCCCGCTGCAGGGCGAAATCGGAGAGGTTGGCGCACATGACGCTTGCGCTCGTATAGAGCTCGTTGGCGATCGCGGTGTCACGGGCGAGTTGGAGGAGACCCCGCGCTTCCTCGGGATGGCGCAGCGAGACGACCAATGCCTTGGTGTTCCAGCCACGGACGAGCTGCTCCGGAAGCTGGAGGGCCTCGGCCAGATCGAGTCCCCGCTCGATCCACTCCGCCGCGCGTTCGGGATTGCCAGCGAAGAAATGCGCACTGCCGAGGCGCACGAGGAGGAACGCGAGGTCCTCGTCGGGTTCGTCATCACCGATGACCGCGTAGGCCTGCTCCATCCGCTCGATCGCCGGCTCGATCTGGCCCAGGCGCTGGTCGGCCAACGCGAGCCAGCTGGAGACGCGGGCGGCCGCGTGGGTGTCACCTCCGGCTTCGTAGAGGCCGATCGCCTGCTCGAAGAGCGGACGTGCGTGCTCGGTCTCGCCGGCCGCGAGCGCCATCTCCCCTGCTCGGCTGAGCGCGGCGGCCTGATCGGGTGGCTCGGCGGCCAGCTCACCTGCCCGCTCGAAGTAGCGCTGCGCCTCGGTCGAGGCACCGAGCGAGGCCGCTCGCTCGCCGGCCTGGAGCAGTGCCTGGTGGGCTTTGCTGCGGAGCCGTTCGGCGTCGGGTGCGTCGGAGTCGAGCCGGTAGGCGTCGAGCAGGTGGGCGGCGATCACCTCGGCCACCTCGTCCTCGCCGAGGGTGGTCGAGAGGTGCTCGGCGGCTGCGAGGTGCTTCTCGCGCCGGTCTCGCTTTGGCAGGGTCTCGTAGGCGACGTGGCGGAGCAGGTCCTGGAGGAACGTGTACTGGCCTTGCTCGGGCGAGCGCGGATCGGACTGCAGCCCCAGCACTTCCCGCCGCACCATGGCGGTGAGGAGCGCCTCCAGCCGGTCGTTTTCGAGACCGTTCAGCGCCGCGAGCGCGTGCAGCGTGAACGTCTTGCCGAGCACGGCCGCGTCGCCGAGCAGCCGCCGCTCTTCTGGCGCGAGCCCGTCGAGGCGGGCCGCGATCAGTGCATGCAGGGTCTCCGGCACCTCGAGCGTGTCGACCTCGCCCAGCAGTTGGTAGCTCGAGCCTTCCTGCACGAGCAGGCCACGATCAAGCAGCATCCGTACCGTTTCCACCGCATACAGCGGCACGCCCTCGGCACGCTCGAGGATCTGCTTGCGTAGCGCCGGCGGCAGGCCCGGCACGAGCCCGACCAACAGCTCCTCCATCGCCTGCTGCGAGAGCGGCTCGAGGTAGAGCGAGGTGAAGTTGCGATGCCCGGCGCCCCAGGTCGGCCGCTTCTCGAGCAGCTCCGGGCGGGCCAGGGTGACCACGAACAGCGGCTTGTCGCGCGACCACTCGAGCAGGTACTCGACGAAGTCGAGCAGCGATGCGTCGGCCCACTGCATGTCCTCGAAGGCGAGCACCGTCGGGTAGGTGTCGGCCAGTCGCTCGAAGAACAGGCGCCAGGCGGCGAAGAGGTCTTGCCGCTCATGGGAAGCGCCCTCGGCGAGGGCGAGCAGCTGGGCCAGCCGCGGCTCGACGAACCGGCGCTCCTCCGGATCGAGCAGATGCTCCTCCAGTGCGGCTTGCAGCTTCCGCACCGCCTCGTCCTGCGGGTCGTCCTCGGCGACCCGACAGCGCATCCGCACCATGTCCGCCAACGCCCAGTAGGTCACGCCCTCGCCGTAGGCAAGACAACGGCCCCGATGCCAGTACACGGTCTGGGCGATCCCGTCGAAGTACTTGTAGAACTCCCACGCCAACCGCGACTTCCCGATCCCCGCGATCCCCGTCACGGAGACGAGCTGCGCCCGCCCCTCCTCGGCGCTTATGTGGAACAGATCCTTTATCTGGCGCAGCTCCCGCTCCCGGCCGACGAACGGCGCCTCCAGCCCTTCCGACTTCAGCGAGCCGCCCCGACCCGAAACGACGCGCAACGCCCGCCACAACGGAGTCTCGCCCTCCTTGCCCTTTAGCTCGAAGCTCCCAGCCGGCTCGTAGACGACGGTTCCTTCCGTCGTCCGCCGCGTCGCCTCGCCCACGAACACCGACCCCGGCTCCGCCGCCGACTGCACCCGGGAAGCGGTGTTCACGAGGTCGCCCGCCACCATCCCCTCGCCGGCGGCAGCGAGATTCACAGCCGCCTCGCCGGTCATCACTCCGGCGCGCGCCCGCAGCTCGTCGATGCCGGCCTCCTGCCCCAACGCCTGGACAGCCGCGACGAGATCGAGGGCCGCGCGAACCGCCCGCTCGGCGTCGTCCTCCGTCGCCACCGGCGTCCCCCAGACGGCCATCACAGCGTCGCCGATGAACTTCTCCACCACGCCGCCATAGAGCCCGATCAGCCGCCGGCAGGCGGCGAAGTAGCGGGACAGGAGCTCCCGCACCTCCTCCGGGTCACGCGACTCCGAGAGGCTCGTGAACCCGACAAGGTCCGCGAAGAGCACCGACACAAGACGTCGCTCCGCGACCGGCTCCGGGGGCGCTGGCGCAGAGCGCTCTTCCGCCGGAGCCGCGGTCGGTGCGGGAGTGGGCCCCTCGCCTAGGGCCGCCCCGCACTCGCCGCAGAACCGTTTTCCCGGGGGGTTCGAGCTCCCGCAGGAAGAACAGACCAGGGCAAGCGCTGCTCCGCAGTTGCCGCAGAACTTCTGCCCCGCCGGATTCTCCGTGCTGCAGGTCGGACACGCCGCCACTGCCGAAGCCTAGAGCGGAATCGGGTCGTGGCCAAAGGGATCCGAAGGTCGGCGTTGCCCAGCCTCGGATCTTGGCAACCTCTTGGCAACCTGCCCTGCCGCACGCAGCTCCAGCCGCACATGGCTGCTTTCACGGATTGGGCTCAACCATGCGGAAAAGCTGAGGCTGGGCGGGGCTCCGTAGGGCGCCCAGGCGATCTGTCACGCCGGAGGTCGCGGGTTCGAAGCGCGTTGTCAGTCTAAGCGACAAACTGGGTCAACCGCAGGTCAACAAGGCCCTACGACGGGGCCCGACTTCACCGGAGCCCGTTTTGCTTAGTGATGCGGCCTGACGAGTTCGCCCGAGAACACACCAGACCCCCTGCATCCACTCTTAATCCCAAGGTCGCAGGTTCGATCCCTGCACGGCCCATGGGAAAGGCCCTGGTGACGGGACCTTTCTTGTGGTCCGGGCCGGTGTGCCGTCTGGGGGGCAACAGACTGGGCAAAAAGGGGGCTGGGTAAAGCTCCGTGCTACCGTGAGCACGCGGCCGCTACTTTTGGCGCCCGGAGATTCAGCTTCTCGTTCCTCCTGTTTGCAGGCGTTTCGAGTCTCTCGCATCTCGAACCCTGCTTCACCGGAAGGAACCATCCCATGATCAAGTCATTCGCCGCGCTCGGCGTGAGCGCGTCCGTGGTCGAGGCGCTCGCGCGGCTCGGCATCCGGTCGCCGTTCGCCATCCAGGCGCTCGTCTTGCCCGACGCCCTCGCGGGCGTCGACGTCCTCGCGGCGTCGCCGACCGGCTCGGGCAAGACACTCGCATTCGGAATCCCGATGATCGAGCGCACCGCCGGAGCCTCTGCGCATCCCAGCGCTCTCGTGCTCGTCCCGACACGGGAGCTCGCCTCGCAGATCGTCGAGGAACTGGCGCCGCTCGCCAAGGCGCGCGGGCTGCGGATCGCCGCGGTCTACGGCGGCACGTCGGTCACCGGTCAGACGAAGCGCGCGCGTGGCGCCGAGCTGCTCGTGGCCACGCCCGGCCGCCTCCAGGACCTGCTCGAGCGGAAGCTCGTCTCCCTTCGCTCGGTCCGCGTACTCGTCCTCGACGAAGCGGATCGCATGCTCGACATGGGATTCCGTCCTCAGGTCGACCGCATCCTCACGCAGATTCCGCAGAACCGGCAGACGATGCTGTTCTCGGCCACGCTCGACGGGCCGGTCGCAGACCTCGCGCGCACGTACACCGTCAACGCATCGCGGTTCACAACCGGTGCCCAGATCCAAGACGTGCGCGGAGACGTCGGGCACGAGTTCGTGGCTGTGACCGCCGACGACAAGCTCGAGCGGCTCGCCGAGCAGCTTCGGCGCGACAGCGGGCTCGCACTGGTCTTCGTCCGCACCAAGCACGGCGCCGACAAGCTCGCACGCAAGCTCGTGCGCATGCACAACGTGCGCGCCGCGGTGCTGCACGGGAACATGTCGCAGAACGCGCGCGAGCGTTCGCTCGCGCAGTTCGAGTCGGGACGCGTCGCCACGTTGATCGCCACCGACCTCGCGGCGCGCGGGCTCGACGTCGACGACATCACGCACGTGATCAACTTCGATCCGCCCCGCACGCCTGACGACTACGTCCATCGCGTCGGCAGAACCGGTCGCGCCGGCCGCACCGGCACCGGGGTGACGCTGGTGCTTCCCGAGCAGCGTCTCGACGTCAGCAGGTTGGCGGGAGCGGTCGGTCACGCGCATGCTTTTGCAGCGTCCGGAATCGAGGCTCCGCCCGCTGCACGGAGAGCGCCTAGGCGTCGCAGACGCTAGGGGTGCTCGCTCGTCGCAACGACCTGCGGAACGTCGCGATCATCGCCCACGTCGACCACGGCAAAACCACCCTGGTCGACGCGATGCTCTGGCAGTCCGGCTCGTTCCGCGAGAACCAGGATGTCGCGGAACGGGTGATGGACTCGCTCGACCTCGAGCGCGAGAAGGGCATCACGATCCTCGCCAAGAACACGGCGGTGTCGCTCGGCGAAACCAAGATCAACATCGTCGACACGCCCGGACACGCCGACTTCGGCGGCGAGGTGGAGCGCGCGCTGACGATGGTGGACGGCGTGCTGCTGCTCGTCGATGCGTCGGAAGGGCCGCTGCCGCAGACGAGGTTCGTGCTTCGCAAGGCCCTCGAGCTGAAGCTGCCCGTCGTCCTCGTGATCAACAAGGTCGACCGCCACGACGCGCGGCCGGCCGAGGTCGTGAACGAGGTGTACGAGCTCTTTCTCGACCTCGACGCGGACAGCTCGCAGATCGAGTTCCCGATCGTGTACGCGAACGCGCGCGCGGGCCGCTCAGGGCTCACCGCGGACGAGCTCGCCCCGGATCTCGGCCCGCTTTTCGCAACGCTGCTCGACGCGATTCCGGCGCCGAGCTACGACCCCGAGCATCCGCTGCAGGCGCTCGTCACGAATCTCGACGCCAGCCCGTACGTCGGCCGGCTTGCGCTGCTCCGGATCCGCCACGGGACGCTGCGCAAGGGCGCGGCGATCGCGTGGTGCCGATCGGACGGGACGGTCCAGCCGGCGCGCGTCACCGAGCTCTACCTGACGGAGGCGCTCGACCGGGTTCCCGCGGACGCGGCCGGTCCGGGCGAGATCGTGGCGCTCGCCGGGCTGCCCGAGGTCACGATCGGCGAGACGATCGCCGATCCCGACGACCCGAGACCGCTGCCCGTGACGACGGTCGACGAGCCGAGCCTGTCGGTGACGGTCGGCATCAATACGAGCCCGCTCGCCGGCACGGAGGGGACCCGGTTGACCGCGAGCCAGGTAAAGGAGCGGCTCGATGCGGAGCTCGTCGGCAACGTCTCGCTCCAGGTCGTGCGGACTGCGCGCCCTGACGTGTGGGAGGTGCAGGGCCGCGGCGAGCTGCAGCTCGCAATCCTGGTCGAGCAGATGCGCCGCGAGGGCTTCGAGCTGACGGTCGGCAAGCCGGAGGTGCTGACGAAGGAGGTCGACGGGAAGCGACTCGAACCGGTCGAGCGCGTCGCTATCGACATTCCGGAGGAATTCGTCGGGGTCGTCACGCAGCTGCTCGCGCTCCGCAAGGGACGGCTGCAGCAGATGGTGAACCACGGCAGCGGCTGGGCGCGTATGGAGTATCTCGTTCCCGCCCGCGCGCTGATCGGCTTTCGCACCGAGTTCCTCACCGAGTCGCGCGGCACCGGGATCATCCACCACGTCTTCGATGGATGGGAGCCGTGGCACGGCGAGTTGCGCACACGGCCGACCGGCAGCCTCGTCGCCGACCGGCGCGGTCAGGCGACGGCGTTTGCGATCGGCAACCTGCAGGAACGCGGATCGCTCTTCGTCTCGCCGGGCGAGGAGTTGTACGAGGGGATGGTCGTCGGCGAGAACGCACGGGACAACGACCTCGATGTGAACGCTTCGAAGCCGAAGAAGCTGACGAACATGCGCGCCGCATCTGCCGACGAGCTCGTTCGACTGATTCCGCCGCGGCCGCTGTCGCTCGAGCAGGCGCTCGAGTTCATTCGCGACGACGAGGCAGTCGAGGTCACTCCGCAGTCGATTCGGCTCAGGAAGGTCGAGCTATCGGCCACCGGACGGCAACTGCTCGCGCGCCAAGCGCGCGCATAGAAGCTCGACGGCCCACGGCCCACCCTCTCAGGAGGCGGGAGCCGCGCGGAGGGCGTCGAGGCGCACACGCACCCTCGTCGACTGCGCGATGTTCTCCTTCTCCTTGAAGCGGGCGAGCGCCTGTTCGAACGCTTCGGCCGCTTCCTCGACCCTGTCTACGAGCTCCAGCACTTCGCCCAGGTCTGCGTACGCGAGCGCCTGGAAGTCGAGCATGTCGGTCTGCTCGGCGACGGCGACCGCCTCCCCGGCCAGCCTCTCGGCTTCGGCGCCGGCACCGCGGCGCGCGAACACCTTGGCCTGCACCTGGCGCCAGAGCATCTGAGCGAGGAGATCGTCGCTCGCGCCGAGCTCGCGTGACCGGCCGGCCCAGCTCTCCGCCTGATCGAGGTCGCCGAGGCCGTAGTACGCCTGCCCGAGCAGAGCGGACGCGCCCGAGAGGTAGCTCCGCTCCCCGAGCTCTTCGTAGAGCCGGCAGCCCTCGAGACCGAAGCGCACCGCCGCCGCGTAGTCGCCGGCCAGGAGCTCGAGGCCCACGGTGTCGAAGCCGAGAGTGCCCGCGAGGTCGATGCTGCGGCCGCGCTCGGCCTGCACCGTTCGCTGCTCGGCGAGAATCGCCCGCGCCTCCTCGAACCGGGTCAGCATCGCCAGCGCCTCGGCTCGGACCGTCGGCATCGGCTCCGTGACCCCGCCGGCAACCTGCTCGTCGATCCACGCCAGAAGCTCGCTGACCGGCGTCCGGCCGGAGAGCCGGCCCCTCGCGCGCGAGGTCAAGAGGCTGTACGGAAGACCCGCGAGCGAAGCGTGGCCGGCGGCTCGGTCGTGAGCGTCGGTGACCGCGTCCATCTGCGCGCGCGTGTTGGCGACCTGGGCGAGTGCTTCGTAGGCGACGTACAGGGCGACATGGTTGCCGGCCGCCTCGAACAGCGGCACCGCCTCTTCGATGGTCGTCTCGAGCCGATCCGCCGCCCCCTCGGGCTCGAACTGGATCTGCAGCCAGCCCTCGCGGATCCGGCCACACAGCTCGACCACACGATCCTCGTGCGCTGCCGCCCGCTCGGCCAGCTCGACAGCGCGCCGCAGCGCTTCCTCGCCCTCGCCGGCGTGGAACAGGGAGTCGCTGAGCTCGACCTCGAGGGCCAGGTCGATCTCGTCCGCCGGAACGAGCGCGGCAGCACGGCGGAAGAAGCTGACGGCCGCGTGGTGATCGTTGCGCAGCACCGCGCTCCTGGCGGCTGTCGACAAGCGGCCGCGAGCCGTCTCTCGCAGCTCCCCGGCGATCGGCAGCCCCAGCTCCGCGCGGTAGCGGCACGCCTGCTCGAGGTGATGTCCGAGGATCTCGTCGATCTCGACGAGCTCGCCGGCGCGCCTCTCGAGCCAGAGCGCGAACTGCTCGTGAAGCTCGGCTCGCGTCGCCTTGGGCAGCGCGTCGTACGCGGTGTCCCTGATCAGGAGATGCCGGAAGCGAAAGGCGTCTTCTTCCGGCAGCAGCGAACGCGTCGGGCGGATCAGCTCGCGCCGGACGAGCGCGGCGAGCCGCGGACTGACGTTCGGCTCTTCGGGATCGAGCGCCTGGACGGCTCCGCGGTGGAAGATCTCGCCCTCGATCGCGCCCCGCTCGAGCACCCGCCGCTCGGAGTGCTCGAGCTGGTCGAGCCGAGTCTGGAGCAGCGCACGCAGGGTCGGTGGCACGTCGACCTCGCCCTTCTCCGCGGCCATCGCGAGCATCTCGGTCAGGAACAGCGGGTTGCCGCCGGCCGCCCGCGCGACTCGCAGGCGGAACTCGGGCGGCAGCTGGTCGCCGATCAGCTCGTCGACGTGATTCGCGGGGAGCGGCTCCAGCCGGAGCGAGACCGGCCATTCGCTTCGTCTCGAGAGCATTTCCGGCCGGCTCGTGCAGAGCAGGAGAATCGGCGCACCCGACGAGAGCAGGGCGGCCGCCTCGACGAGATCGAGGAACGTCTCCTCCGCCCACTGGATGTCGTCGAACAGGCAGATGAGCGGCGCCTGCTCGACGAGGAGCTTGCGGAACGCCCACGCGATCTCCTCGGCGTTCGTCGCGACTTTCGTCTCGCCGAGGAGGGAGCTGAGGGCCGCGGCGGCGACCGGATCGGACGGGAGGACGTCGAGTTGCCGGAGGACTTCCGTGACGGGCCAATACGTGATCCCCTCGCCGTAGGGCAGGCAGCGGCCGCGGACGAGGCGCGCGTCGATCCTCGGCAGCGCCTCGCGGAGGAGGCGCGACTTGCCGATGCCGGCGTCGCCGACGATCGTCACGAGCTCGCATCTCTGCTCGTCCCGCGCCCGCTCCCACGCCTCGTGGATCAGCTCGATCTCCCGCTGCCGGCCGACGAAGGGCAGGCCGTGGCCGCGCTCCTTGACCTCCAAGATCGAGCCGAGGCTGTAGGCGGGCACTCGCTCCGACTTGCCCTTCAGCTCGAGCGGCTCGACCGCTTCCGCGACGACGACGTCGCGCACGAGGCGGAACGTGGGCTCGCCGATGAGGATCTCGCCTGACCCCGCCGCCTGCTCGAGCCTCGCGGCGACGTTGACGGCGTCGCCCGTCGCCAGCCGTTCCTCGGTGCCGGTCACCACCTCGCCCGTGGTGACGCCGAGGCGGGCGTGGAGGCCGAGCTCGGGCAGGGCATCGCGCATCTCGACCGCAGCCCGACAGGCACGGAGCGCGTCGTCCTCGTGGGTGCGAGGGACGCCGAACACGGCCATGACCGCGTCGCCGATGAACTTCTCCACGCTGCCGCCGTGCGACTCGACGATTGCCTTCATGCGCTCGAAGTAGGTCGCAAGGAGCGCCCGCAGCGCCTCGGGATCGGTCGACTCCCCAAGCTCGGTCGAGCCGGCGAGGTCGCAGAAGAGGATCGTGACGATCTTTCGCTGCTCGTTCGAGGCCGCGGTGCTCGCGAGCACCGCGCCGCACTCCTCGCAGAACTTCGCGCGCTCCCTGTTGTCGTGCCCGCAATTCGTGCAGGTGGCCACGCGGAAGAGGCTAAAGCTCAGAGCGTGTGAGGTATAGGGCGGCGGAGGCCGCGGCATTGACTTTCTTCCCTCACGGGCTCTAGGGTCCACGGCGATGACTCAGACGGCAGAAAAAGCCGGCCTGACCGACTTCTTCCTGCGGCTCGGCGAGGATCGCACCCGCCTGACCGAGTTCGAGCGTGATCCAGAGCGCGAACTCGTCGCAGCGGGCCTCGCCGAAGACCAGATCGCGGCCGTGCTCCAGGGCGGCCACCAGGACGTCCGCCTCGCGCTCGAAGCGGAGCTCGTCCGTGATCCGGTCTGGCGCCACGTCCTCACCCCCACGCGGATGACGAAGCCCACGTGGTCGCCTCCCAAGCCCCCCGACGGGGACGAGGACGGGGACGAAGAAGGAGACAAGGCCAAGCCGGCGCAGTCCCGGGCCTGACCGACTCGGCCCCAGGCGGCATGGAATCGGTTGACCCCGCCGAGCGCGGACCTGTCGGCGCGCTCACGGTCGTCGGCACGGGCATCGACGTCACGACGCAGTTGACGCCTGGCGCGCAGGCTGCGATCGAGGCCGCCGACGAGGTGCTGTACCTGGTCGCCGACCCGATCGCGGCGCTCCGGCTCGAGGCGCTGAACCCGAATGCGCGCTCGCTCGATTCTCTCTACGAGGCGGGCAAGGACAGGCATCGCACGTACGAGGAGATGGCCGACGCCTTCCTCGAGCCCGCGCGGCGGGGATTCCGGTCGTGCGCCGTCCTCTACGGCCATCCCGGCGTGTTCGGGCTCCCCGCGCACGCCGCCCTCGCGCAGGCCCGAGCCGAAGGCATTCCCGCGCGGATGCTCCCGGCGATCTCGGCCCTCGACTGTCTATTCGCCGATCTCGGCATCGATCCCGGGACCACCGGACTGCAGTGCTACGAGGCGACGTACTTCCTCGAACGGCGGCCCCCGGTCGACCCGGACGCGACGCTCGTCCTGCTGCAGGTCGGGATGATCGGCGAGCGGGGCGGCGATCCCACTCCCGCGGTGGCCGGACGGTTCGGGCGACTCGTCGAGCAGCTGGGGAAGCTGTACGGCGAGGCGCGCGAGGCCGTGCTGTACACGGCGTCGCCGTATCCCGGTGCCATGCCCAGCGCCGTGCGCTTCCCGCTTGGAGAGGCCGAGCCGCCCGAGCCCGATCTTGCGGCGACGCTCTGCATCATCGGCGTCTGACCTGGCCTTTCGGACACGGATAGTGCAGACTGCGGCGAGCACAGAACGGCGGACTGGGGGGCAGAGAAACGAGCAGCGGGACGGAGCCGCTCGCGACAACTGCTGAAACCGTCGGCGACGTCGTCCGTCGGCTCGTCGTCGAGCGCTCGCACGACCTCGTCACGCTCTGCGACCTGACCGGCGCGATCGTCTATGCCTCGCCGTCCTGGGCCAATCTCGGCTGGGAGCCGGCTGCGCTCGCGGGGGTCGAGGTGCTCGAGCTGATCCACCCGGACGACGGTGGCAAGGCCACGGCCGCGTGGAACAAGGTCGCGTCCGGAACCGACGTCGACGCCGTCACCATCCGGCTGCGCCGTGCCGGCGGCGGCTTCGGGTGGTTCGAGGTGAACGGATCCTCGGTGCGCGACGACGAGGGCGAGCTCCGCTTCCTGCTCGGGACGGCGCGAGAGGTGAGCGAGCGCGAGGAGCTGCGTTGGCGGCTTCGCGACCTCGACGCCGGGTACCGGTTCGCCGACGCCGTCGCCGGCGCCCGCGCGCTCGACGACGTGCTCGAGGCAGCGCTCGACGCGCTCCTCGAGGCCACAGGCGCCGACCGGGCCTCCGTCCTGCTCGCCGACGACGACGGCGTGCTCCGCTTCCGCGCCTGGCGCGGCCTCTCCGACCGCTATCGCGCCTCCACGGAGGGCCGCTCGCCGTGGCCGCCCGACATCTCGGACCCGCAACCGGTCCTAGTCGAGGACGTCGCCGGCGCGGGCTTCGAGCCGGCGCTCGAGCGCGTCATGCGCAAGGAGGGCATCGCAGCGCTCGCGTTCGTCCCGCTGGTGCGCGGCGAGCGGCTGCTCGGAAGATTCGTGCTCTATCGGGACACACCGCACCGCTGGAGCGAGCGCGAGGTGCTGCTCTCGCGGACGATCGCCAACCACCTCGCGTCCGTCATCGAGCGAGCGCAGGCCCAGCACGAGGCCGAAGCGTCCCGCGCGCGGCTCGCGCTGCTGCTCGAGGCGACGGAGCAGCTGAGCCAGACGCTTGACTACGAGGAGCTGCTCCGACGGGTGCCGCAGCTCGTCGTCCCGCGCATCGCCGACGGCTGCCACGTCTACATCGGGCGCAACGACGAGGCCGAGCTCGTCCGCGTCGCGCACGCCCACCTCGAACCGCGCATCTCGAAGCTCCTCGACACGATCGACGCCGTCTACGACGTCTCGCGCCACAGGCGCATCCCGGTCGTCGAGGTCTTCCGCACCGGCAAGCCGATCCACAAGCCGGCGCTGTCGCGGCCGCTGACGAAGGTCGCGCGCCCCGGCGAGGAGGAGCTCGTCCGGATGGAATCGCGCTCGCTCATCGTCGTCCCGCTCGAGGCCGGCGGCCGGCGACTCGGCGTGCTCGCGGTGACCTCGACCGAGCCCGGCCGTCTCGGCGACGAGGACTTCGAGCTCGTCTCCGAGCTCGCGCGGCGCGTCTCTCTCGCCCTCGACCTCGTCGGCCTCCACCGGCGGGCGCAGGACTCGCTCGCGCAGCTGCAGGCGGTGATCGCGCAGCTGCCGCTCGGCGTCACCATCACCGACGCCGACCATCGCGTCGTGCTGCGGAACGACGAGCTCGAGCGCGTCTGGGGAGAATCTGTTCCCGTCGGCTCCGACCACCGCAAGACCGGCACCGACACCGGCGGCTGGCCGCTCGAGCGCGCGATCGAGACCGGGGAGGTCACGATCGGCGAGCGGCGCGAGCTCGAACGGGAAGACGGGACGCGCACCCTCGAGATCAGCGCGGCGCCGGTACGCGACGCCGACGGCGCGATCGTCTCCGCAGTCGCGGTCGTCGCCGACGTCACGCGCCGCAGCCGGTCGGAGGAGCAGCTCGGCTTCCTCGCGCACGCCAACGAGCTGCTCGTGGCGAGCCTCGACTGGGAGCGGACGCTCGCGGCGATCGCGGATCTCGCGGTGCCGGCGCTCGCCGGCTACCTCGTGATCGACCTGCTCGACGACGACGACGAGCTCCACTGGGTCGTCGCCGTCCACGCGGATCCGGAGAAGACGGAGCTCGTCCGCGAGCTGCGTGGTCGCTACCCGCCGACGCTGTCGACGCACCCGATCCAGGTCGCGCTCCGCACCGGCGAGGCGCAGCTGATTCCCGACCTCCAGGCAGAGACCGCCGCGATGGCGCACGACACGAAGCACGCGCGCGCGATCCGGCGGATCGCGAACACCTCGGGCATCGTCGCGCCGCTCGCCGCGCGGGGGCGCACGCTCGGCGCGATCAGCCTGGGCACGATCGAAGGTCAGCCGCGCTTCGACGAGTCGGACCGCGCGATGGCGATGGAGCTCGCGCGGCGGATCTCGCTCGCGCTCGACAACGCACGCCTCTTCGCCGAGGCGCAGGAGCGCGCGCATGCGGCGGCGGCGCTCGAATACGTCGACGACGGCGTCATCCTCGTCGATGAGGCCGAGGTCGTCCGCCTCTGGAATCCGACGGCCGCCGTGAGCCTGCGGCGGCCTGCCGCGGAGGCCCTCGGCCGGCCGATCGCGGAGCTGCTCGCAGACTGGCCTTCGCTCCGGTCCCGGATCCCGGTCGCCTCCGAGCCGCAAGCGGGCGGAACCACGCGCGCGCAGACGCTGCCCGTCGAGGTGCAAGGGGACGAGCGGTGGCTGTCGATCTCCGCCGTCCGCTTCCCGGGCGGCACCGTCTACGCCTTCCGCGACGTCACGGACGAGCGCGCTGTCGAGCAGATGAAGACGGACTTCGTCTCGACCGTGTCGCACGAGCTTCGGACGCCGCTCGCCGCGATCTACGGCGCCGCGATGACCCTTCGGCGGCGCGACGTGACCGTCGAGGAGGAGCAGCGCGACAGGCTACTCGAGGTCGTCTCGAGCGAGTCCGACCGCCTCGCGCGCATCGTGAACGACATCCTCTGGGCGAGCCGGCTCGAGTCCGGCCGCATGAGCATCGCGATCGAGCGCTGCGATGGGGCGGCCCTCGCGACCGAGGTGGTGGACGTACTACGCGCGCGGGCGCCCGAGGGGATCGAGGTTGCCGTGAGCAAGTCTCGTGGCCTCCCGTCCGTCGCCGCCGACCCGGACAAGCTGCGCCAGATCCTCACGAACCTGATCGACAACGCGGTCAAGTACTCGCCGGACGGCGGGCGCGTGGAGCTCGAGATCGGCCGCAGCGGCGGGCGCGTCCGGTTCCGCGTCACCGACGAGGGGCTCGGCGTCCCGCCCGCGGAGCAGGACAGGATCTTCGAGAAGTTCTTCCGGCTCGACCCGAATCTCACGCGCGGCGTCGGCGGCACCGGCCTGGGCCTCTACATCTCCCGCGAGCTGGTGACGCGGATGAACGGCCGGATCTGGGTCGACTCCGACGGCCGCGCCGGCTCGTCCTTTTTCGTCGAGTTGCCTATCGCCTGAAGAGCTGGGCTCTTCAGGCGATTTGAAAGGAACTCCGCGCGCCCGAGATTGCGATTTCGGGCGCGCTCCGTGCAGTTATTGGCTTTCGATGCTCTGGATGGCAGGCCCTTGGCCTGGTTGAGGTTCGTAACGTTTCGAACCTTTACCAACGCAAAGGCGGCGGCGTAACGGTGCGTTACGACGCCGCCGCAGTAGCGAGCGTGCACGCCGTAGGCCTGCGCGCTCGCGGCGGAAGCGCGGCTTGAACCTTGCGTCAGCCTCTATGTGCTCTCAGCACGGAGCCGGCGGGAGACCGCGCTCTCCCGCCGGCGGAGTTCCGTTGCTAGTACGGCGGAGGCCCGGTAGGGCCTTCGTCGTAAAAGGTCCGGCGACGGTTGAAGTAGCCGGGGCCGGCCCACGAGGACCAGAAGATCATCGACAGCAGGATTCCGACGATGCCGACAATCAGCAAGATCCAGCCGATCGTGTGGATGTCGACGCCGGAAACGGTCGCGTTCACGGCGAAGGCGAGCACGGCGCCTACGGCCGCCAGGATTAGACCTACTCCGAGACCCATGCACTCCTCCTTTGGCGGGGTCGGAAAGGGAAACGGACGACGGCCGCTTCGAGATTCGGCCACTTCCGCTTTCGTCTAGGCTCCGAAACGGATGCGTCGGGGCTCCATCGTCGCGCTCTTGGGGATCGGATTGATCGCCGGCGGGGTCGCCGCCGCCGTCGCGCTCATTCCGACGTGGCTGCCCGAGGACGCCTCCCGCCAGGCCGGCCGCATCGATTTCGTCTTCTGGTTCGTGATCGCGATCTGCATCGCGATCTTCGCGCTCGTCGCCGCGGTGATGATCTACGCGGTCATCCGCTTCCGCGTCCAGGAGGACGACCACGAGGACGGGCCGCCTGTGCATGGGCACACCGGACTAGAGATCGCCTGGACTGCGATCCCGTTCGTCCTCGTCACCGCCATCGCGATCGTGAGCGGGATCGTCCTCTCCCGCAACGACGCCGAGGCAGGGAACACGCTGCACATCAACGTGACCGCGCAGCAGTTCGTCTGGACGTTCAGCTACCCGGATGCGCACAACGCGACGAGCCCGGTGCTGCGGCTCCCCGAGGGGCGCTCCGTCGAGCTCGACATGCGCGCGCTCGACGTGATCCACGCCTTCTTCGTGCCCGAGTTCCGGACGAACGAGGACATCGTCCCGGGCCTCGTCACGAATGTCCACATCACGCCTGACCGGCTCGGCACCTTCCCGCTCATCTGCAACGAGCTGTGCGGCCTCGGGCACTCGCTCATGCGCACCGAGGCGATCGTGATGAAGCCGCGCGCGTTCGACGCCTGGCTGAAGCAGCAGGCGAAGTCCCTGGCGCCGGCGCCCTCGTCCTCGTCGGTCAGCGGCCTGTCGGTCTTCAACGGGAACGGCTGCTCGAGCTGCCATACGCTGACGGCCGCCAACGCCGCGGGCAAGGTCGGGCCGGACCTCGACAAGCTCGTCGCCTACGCGCAGCAGGCGCACCAGCCGCTCGCCGCGTTCGTCCACGAGTCGATCGTCAGCCCGGACGCGTACGTGCAGCCCGGCTATCCGAAGGGCGTCATGCCGCCGACGTTCGGGCAGACCCTCTCGAAGGCGCAGCTGAACGCGCTCGTAACGTTCCTCGTCCAGTCGAGCCAGAAGGGGTGAAACAGGAGTGACGACGACCGCCGCGACCGGCCACGACGTCCATGCGCCCAGCCCGACCGGAGGCGGCGGGTGGCGGCTGCTCTTGCGCGGCGGGCTCCTCCGCGCCGTCTGGATGACGCCGTTCTTCGCGGGCATCGGCTTCGGGCTCGTCGTCCTCATCCGTTGGGCGGCCCACTGGCACCCCATAATCGCGACGCAGCCACTCGTCCTCGTCTCCGCCCTCGTCACCGCGCCGATCGGCTTTCTCGCAGGCATTGGCTCCTTCGACTACTGGACGTACTACGCCCTCGGCTTCCCGACGCGCGCCGAGGACCACTCGGGTCACGGCGCGCAGAGCTGGCGCGACTATTTCCGCGTCAACACCGACCACAAGGTGATCGGCGTCCAGTACCTCGTCACGACGGTCTTCTTCTTCCTCGCCGGCGGCCTGCTCGCGCTGCTCGTGCGCGCCGAGCTCGCCAAGCCGGGGATCCAGTACTTCGACCCGCAGACGTACAACGGGCTGTTCTCCGTCCACGCCTCGCTGATGATCTTCCTCTTCGTGATCCCGGCCTTCGCCGGGCTCGCGAACTTCGTCGTGCCGCTCATGCTCGGGGCGCCCGACATGGCCTTCCCGCGCCTGAACGCGCTCTCGTTCTGGCTGCTGCCGATCGCCGGCGTGATGATGGTCTCGAGCTTCCTCGTTCCCGGCGGTGCCTTCGCGGCGGGCTGGACCGGGTATGCGCCGCTCTCGGTGCACCAGCCGCTCGGCACGGTCTTCTTCAACATGGGCGTCCAGTGGGCGGGCGCGAGCTCGATCATGACCGCGCT
>DAIMGZ010000033.1:4929-17466 GCA_036723535.1 Gaiellaceae bacterium | reverse complement strand
GGCCGGGATCGAGTTGAAGGCGAGGAAGGCCTCGAGCGCGTCGAGGTCGATCTCCCCGCGCGGCAGCGCCCGCAGCTCCGAGGCGAAGCGGAGCTCGTCGTCGACGTGCCGGTAGTAGAGCGGCTTGATCCCGTAGCGGTCGCGCGCGAGCACGAGCCGGCGCCGCCGCGCGTCCCAGATCGCGACCGCGAACATCCCGCGCAGCCGCTCCGCGAAGCCGGGTCCGTAGTCCTCGTAGAGATGGACGAGCGCCTCCGTGTCGCAGCGGGTGCGCAGCTCGTGCCCGGCCCGCTGGAGCTCGCGGCGGAGCTCCGGATAGTTGTAGATCTCGCCGTTCTGGACTACGACGCAGCTTCCGTCCTCGTTCGCGATCGGCTGGTCGCCGTGCTCGAGATCGAGGATCGAGAGGCGCCGAGCCGCCAGAGCGACGCCGTCGTCCACGTGCTCGCCGGCGCTGTCGGGGCCGCGGTGGACGAGCAGCTCGCTCATCGCACGCAGCGACTCCACGTCCGCGCCGCCGCGCGTCGTCGCGATCCCGCAGATCCCGCACACGGCGCCTGACTCTACTGACGGTCGGGCCGGACGAGGCCGGGCACTGACTGCCAGATCACGCGCCAGCCGGTGGCGAGGACGGTGCGGAGGTAGAGGCGCACCGACCGGTCGGCGATCCATTCGAGATCGTGGGCGAGCTTCTCGCCCATCGACGTCTCGTAGCCTCGCCGTACCTGGGCGAAGCCGGTCAGGCCCGGCCGCACGACGAGCCGCTGCCAGTACGACGGCAGCTCATGCGCGAGCTCCTCGAAGAAGACCGGCCGGATCGGGCGCGGCCCGACGAGGCTCATGTCCCCGCGCAGGACGTTCACGAATTGCGGGATCTCGTCGAGCTGCGTCGCCTTGAGCCAGCGCCCGACGGGGGTGAACTCGGTCTGCGTGCGGCGGACGAGCTCCTCGCCAAGGTACGGGCCGAGCCGCCGCTCGGCACCGCGCCGCAGCGTCCGGAACTTGTACATCGTGAAGACCCGCGCCCCCCGGCCGACGCGCTCGCCCCGGTAGAAGATCGGCGTCCCGCTCGTGACGAGCACGAGCACCGCGATCGGCAGCGAGACCGGCAGGGAGAGGAGCAGGAACAGCGAGGAGAGGAGGACGTCGAGAGCGCGCAGGATCACGTCGCGCGGCCGCGCCGGCGTCTCGAGCGCGAGCTGGCGGTAGCCGCGGACGAGCGTGTCCTCGATCCGCGTCGTCTCTGGCACGCGTCCGATCGTAAAGCGGCGAGCGTTCCGCGGTCGATCTCGGCAGCTATAAGGTGTCCTTATGGACACGAAGCAGCTCGCGGCGTTCTGTGCTGTCGTCGAGCGCCGCAGCTTCTCGCAGGCCGCCGACCAGCTCGGCGTGACGCAGCCGGCGGTCAGCCTGCAGATCCGTTCGCTCGAGCAGCGGCTCGGGCAGCAACTCCTCGACCGTTCCGGCCGCCGGGTCGAGCCGACCGAGGCCGGACTCCGGCTCTACCGCGGAGCGCAGCGGCTCCTGGCGCTCGAGCAGCAGCTGCTCGCGGAGCTCGGAGAGGAGGCCGAGGGCGAGCTGAAGGGGCGGCTCGAGATAGGCGCCTCCACCGGGCCTGGCGGAAGCGTCCTGCCCGTCCTGCTCGGCGAGTTCCAGCAGCTCCATCCGCAAGTACACGTCGCGCTGACGGTGTCGGACACGCACCACGTGGTCGAGCAGGTCGGGCGGCGGGAGCTCGAGCTCGGGGTCGTCGGCGCCGGCGGGCGTCATCGCGGCGTCTCGTTCGAGCCTCTCTACCGGGACGAGGTCGTCCTCGCGGTCCCTCCCGGTCACAAGCGCGCCGGGAAGACCATGACCCTGCAGGAGCTGAAGGCCGAGCCGCTCGTGCTGATGCAGGACGGGGCCGGGATCCGGCAGATGATCGACGACGAGCTGCGCGAGCTCGGCCTCCGCCTCCGCGACCTGAACGTGAAGCTCGAGCTGGGGCTGCAGGAGTCGGCGCGCGGAGCGGTGCTCGGCGGCTTCGGCGCCACGTTCATCTCGCGCATCGCGATCGAGGGAGACCTCGCAGCCGGGACGCTCGCGGTTGCGCGGGTCGAAGGGCTCGAGCCGGCCCGCGACGTGCAGCTCGCGCGGGCGACCGGCCGCGCCGAGACGCGCGTCGCGCAGGAGTTCGTCGCCTTCGCGCGCGAGCGGCTGTCGTGATCGTCCGCTGGGGGCTCGCGTCGCTCCCGGAGGCGTGCGCCGAGGCCGGCGTGTCGTCGCCGCTCCTCGTGGCCAGTCCGCGCTGGGACTCGCTCGAGCTTCCGGTCGAGCCGGGCGCGCGCTGGCGGGACGTGCCGTCGGATCGCATTCCGGAGGCCGTCGCCGCCGCCCGCGGTGCGGACGGCGTGCTCGCCGTCGGCGGCGGCAGCGCGATCGACCTCGGCAAGGCGATCTCGGCCGCCGCGGGGCTGCCGCTCGTCTCGGTGCCGACGACGTACGCCGGCGCCGAATGGACGAGCTACTTCGGCGTCCGCGACCCGGAGCGTCGGATGCGCGGCGGTGGCGGCGGTGCTCATCCCGCCGCGATCGTCTACGAGCCCGAGCTGACCCTCGACCTGCCGGCGGAGCCGACCGTCGGCACAGCGATGAACGCGCTCGCCCACTGCGCAGAGGCGCTCTACGTCCAGGGACACAACCCCGCCGCCGACGAGCACGCGCTGGCCGGCGCGCGGCTCATCTCCGAGTGGCTGCCGCGCGTCGTCTCGGCTCCGCGTGACCGCGAAGCCCGGACAGAGCTGCTTCGCGGCGCCTGCCACGGCGGCGCCGCACTCGCCGGCTCGATGCTCGCGCTCGCCCACGCGATGGCACAGGCGATCGGCGGACGCTACGGGCTCCCGCACGGGACGCTGAACGGGATCTGTCTCCCGCCCGCGCTCCGTTTCAACACGGCCTACGCGCCCGACGCCGTGCGGCGCTTCGGGGAGGCGGTCGGCGCACCCGAGGACCCGGCCACGCGCGTGGAGGCGCTCGCCGCGCTCGCCGGCCCGACTCGACTACGCGAGCTCGGCGTGCCCGAGGGCGATCTGCCGGCGCTCGCGGCCGACGCGGCGCAGCGAGGCGGCAACCTCGCCAACCCGAAGCCGGCGACGCCGGAGGAGATCGAGCAGCTGTTGCGGCAGGTGCTCTAGTCCGGCGAGCGCGCGACGAACGAAAGCACCGTGACGCCCAGCTGCTCCGGCGAGTAGCCGCGAAAACGCTTCGCGAGCGGCAGGGTCTGCAACTCCGCGCGTCCCTGCTCGTTCGGTCCCGAGGGCCGTTCGGTGACGAGGTCGAGTCCCGCTTCGCGCACTAGGCTCAGGTACTCGGGAGCACGGAGCCGGTTCTGGTAATGGAGCGGCGAGTTGACGAGTGCCCACGTCCGATCCGAGAAGCGGAGGAAGTTGTAGCGCGAGAGGCTGTGGTCGAAGTACGAGTAGTGGTCCTGCAGGTCGACCCGGCAGCTGAATGCGCCGCCCGGCCGCAAGAGCCGGTGGCACTCGGCGAAGATTGCGCCGAGGTCGGCTTGCGGGATGTGCTCGCAGGTGTCGGTGCTCGACACGAAATCGACCGAGTCTGCGGGCAGGCCGGTCGCGCGCGCGTCGCACGGTGCGAGGTAGCGGATGCCGAAGCGCGTCTCCAGCTCGGCGAGCGACGTGATCGGGCCGCCGAGGTCGCGCAATCCCCGTCCCGCGGCTTCCTCGAGCTCCGGCCGGAGCCGGCCGAAGGCGGCAATCGTCTCCCGCACGAGCTCCGTCCGGGCGCTCGGCCGGATGTCCACGATCACCTGCCGCCCGACTCCGAGCAGCGAGTAGGCGAGCGGGATCGCGAGGTCCCAGCCGGCACCGAACTCGAAGAAGGTCGCCTCGGCGGGGGGCACGCCCGGCCCGTGCTCTTCGTAGGCCGCAAGATGGTTGACCGCGCGCGTGAACTTCTGGCGGAACGCGGTGTCCCCGATCGGAAACGAATGGAGCACGCGCCGCTGGAAGACGTAGTTCAACCGCTCGCCCTGCGGCAGCGCACCGAGCCCACGCTGGAGGGCTGCCTTCGCAAGCCAACGCATGCGCGGAGGATAGTGCGCTCGATAGATAAGTGATTCCTATTTCACCGATTAGGTATGATGCCGGTCTATGCGGGCGACTACCCTTGAGGCTCGCGATGCCAGGCTTTGAGGATGGATTTCTGGGATTGCCCGCGAGGCCCGGCAAGCCGCGCGAGACGGGGCTCACCCACGTCATCGACAAGGGCCTGAACCTGCGTGAGATCGAGGGACTGTTCGACACCGCGGGCGCCTTCGTCGACATCGTCAAGCTCGGCTGGGGCACCAGCTACGTCACGAACAACCTCGAGAAGAAGATCGCGCTCTACCGCTCCTTCGACACGCCCGTCGTCTGCGGGGGCACGTTCTTCGAGGCGGTCTACGCGCGGGACAAGATCGACGAGTTCAAGGGGTGGCTGACCGAGTACCGCTTCTCGCACGTGGAGATCTCCGACGGCACGATCGAGATCCCGCGCGACCGGAAGCTCGAGCTCATCGCCGACTTCGCCCGCGACTTCACCGTGCTCTCGGAGGTCGGCTCGAAGGACGCCGAGGTGAACATCGCGCCGTACCTCTGGGTGCAGTGGATGCGTGAGGAGCTCGACGCGGGCGCCTGGCGCGTCATCGCCGAAGGCCGCGAAGGCGGCACCGCCGGCATCTACCGCCCGAGCGGCGAGCTGCGGACGGGCCTCGTCGACGAGATCGAGCACTCCCTCCCGTTCGAGTCGCTGATCTGGGAGGCGCCGATGAGGGAGAGCCAGGCCTGGTTCATCAAGCATTTCGGCACGAACGTCAACCTCGGCAACATCCCGCCCGACGAGGTGATCCCGCTCGAGACGCTTCGCCTCGGGCTGCGCGGCGACACGTTGAAGGAGGTGCTTCTCGGTGGCGAGCCTGCAGCTGCCGGCTGACGTCGAGTCCTGGCCGGCCGAGCGGGTCGTCGAGTTCGTGCTCGCCGAGCTACCCGGCCGCGTCGCGCTTGCGTGCTCCTTCCAGAAGGAGGAGTCGGTGCTGCTCGAGATGCTCTTCGAGCGCGAGCCGAAGGCGCGCGTCTTCGCCATCGACACGCACCACCTCTTCCCGGAGACATACGAGCTCTGGCGCGAGGTCGAGCGCCGCTACGGGACGACGATCGAGGTCTTCGAGGGCGAGCCGGTCGAAGACGGGCTCTGGGACACGAACCCCGACCTCTACCTCGCGATCGCCAAGGTCGAGCCGCTCAACCGGGCGCTGCTCGACCTCGACGCCTGGATCACGGGGGTCCGGCGCGACCAGTCGCCGACGCGGGCCGACGCGCCGAAGCTCGGCTGGGACGCGCAGCACGAGCTCTGGAAGGCGAACCCGCTCGCCGACTGGACGGACGAGGACTGCCGGGCGTACATCCGAGAGCGCGGACTGCCGTACAACGCGCTCCACGATCGCGGCTACGACTCGATCGGCGACGTCCACTCGACGCAGCCCGGCCAGGGTCGCGAGGGGCGCTGGGCCGGGACGGAGCGCACCGAGTGCGGCATCCACACGGTCTCGGCGAAAGACGCGGTCTCGTGAGCGGATTCGTCCTCTGGTTCACGGGCCTGTCGGGTGCGGGGAAGACGACGATCGCGAACATCATCGAGCCGGAGCTCGAGCGCCGCGGCTTCGTCGTCGAGCACCTCGACGGCGACATCGTCCGCACCCACCTCTCGAAGGGCCTCGGCTTCTCGAAGGAGGACCGCGACACGAACATCGCGCGCATCGGCTGGGTCGCGTCGCGGCTCGCGCGCGCGGGCGCGGCCGTGATCGTCTCGGCGATCTCGCCGTACGAGGAGATGCGGCGCCACGCACGCTCGCTCGTCGAGCAGCACGCGCCGTTCGTCGAGATCTTCGTCGCGACGCCGCTCGAGGAGTGCGCGCGCCGCGACCCGAAGGGCCTCTACGCGGCCGCCTTCGCCGGCGAGATCGACGAGTTCACCGGCGTCTCGGCGCCGTACGAGGAGCCCCTCGAGCCGGAGCTTCGGCTCGAGACGACCGGCCGCATGCCGCCGGAGTCGGCCACCACCGTGCTCGAGAGGCTCGAGGAGCTGAACCTCCTGCCGGAAAAAGTAGAGGCCGATTGAGCACGTCTCGGGCGCTCCCGACGGTCACACACCTCGACGAGCTCGAGTCCGAAGCCGTCCACATCTTCCGCGAGGTCGCGGCTGAGCTCGAGCGCCCGGTGCTGCTCTTCTCCGGCGGCAAGGACTCGATCGTCCTGCTCCGGCTGGCCGAGAAGGCGTTCCGGCCGGGCAAGTTCCCGTTCCCGATCATGCACGTCGACACCGGGCACAACTTCGCCGAGGCGATCGAGTTCCGCGACCGGCGCGTCGCCGAGATCGGCGAGCGGCTCGTCGTCGCGTCGGTGCAGGAGTCGATCGACAAGGGCCGCGTCGTCGAGGAGACGGGGCCGCGCGCCTCGCGCAACCGGCTCCAGACGACCACGCTGCTCGACGCGATCGAGGAGCACAGCTTTGACGCGGCGATCGGCGGGGCCCGCCGCGACGAGGAGCGCAGCCGGGCGAAGGAGCGGATCTTCTCGTTCCGCGACGACTTCGGCCAGTGGAACCCGCGTGTGCAGCGACCCGAGCTGTGGAACCTCTTCAACGCGCGCGTCCGCAAGGGCGAGCACGTGCGCGTCTTCCCGATCTCGAACTGGACGGAGCTCGACGTCTGGCAGTACGTCGCGCGCGAGCAGCTCGAGCTGCCCGGCATCTACTTCGCACACGAGCGTGAGGTCTTCCGCCGCGACGGGATGCTCTACGCGGTCTCGCCATACGTCGAGCGGATGGAGGGCGAGGACCCGTTCGTGACCTCGGTCCGCTTCCGCACGGTCGGCGACATGACGTGCACGGGCGGCGTCGAGTCGCAGGCGGGGACGATCGAGAAGGTCGTGGAGGAGATCGCCGCGACGCGCGTCACCGAGCGCGGCGAGACGCGGGCCGACGACCGTTTCAGCGAGGCGGCCATGGAGGACCGCAAACGTGTCGGTTACTTCTGAAGTGGCCCAGAGCACGGAGCTGCTCCGTCTCGTCACGTGCGGCTCGGTCGACGACGGGAAGTCCACCCTCATCGGCCGGCTGCTCTTCGACACGAAGCAGATCTTCGTCGACCAGCTCGAGCACATCGAGGACGTGTCGCGCCGCCGCGGCAACGAGTACGTCGATCTCGCGCTGCTCACCGACGGCCTGCGCGCCGAGCGCGAGCAGGGGATCACGATCGACGTCGCCTACCGCTCGTTCGTGACCCCCAGGCGGCGTTTTCAGCTCGCCGACGCGCCGGGTCACGTCCAGTACACGCGCAACATGGTCACGGGCGCCTCGACGGCCGAGCTCGGAGTCGTCCTCGTCGACGCGCGCGAGGGCGTCGTCGAGCAGACCCGCCGCCACGCGTACATCCTCTCGATCCTCCGCGTGCCGCACGCCGTCGTCGCGGTCAACAAGATGGACCTCGTCGACTGGTCGCAGGAGCGGTTCGACGAGATCGCCGCCGGGCTCGACGAGCTCGGCCTGCCTGACCTGTGCGTGATTCCCGTCTCGGCGCTGCACGGCGACAACGTCGTCGAGCGCTCCGAGCGGATGCCGTGGTACGAGGGCCCCCTGCTGCTCGGGCATCTCGAGACGGTGGAGATCGCCTCCGACCGCGATCTCGACAGCCGGCGCTTCCCCGTGCAGTGGGTGATCCGGCCGATCTCCGACGAGCACCACGACTACCGCGCCTACGGCGGCCAGGTCGCGGGCGGCGTGTGGAGCGCCGGCGACGAGGTCGTCGTCCTGCCGACGGGTGTGCGGACGCAGGTCGAGTCGGTGGAGACGATCGACGGGCCGCTCGAGGCGGCGATTCCTCCCATGTCGGTGACGATCCGGCTCGCCGACGATCTCGACGTCTCGCGCGGCGACATGCTGGCCGATCCGGCCGATCCGCCGGTCGTGGCGCGCGAGCTCGAGGCGCGCGTCTGCTGGATGAGCGAGCGCCCGCTCGAGCCGCGCGCGCGGCTCGCCGTGAAGCAGACGACGCGCTCGGTGCGGGCGATCGCCGACGAGCTCGTCTCGCGCATCGACGTCCACACGCTCGAGGAGGTACCCGCGCCGGACCGGCTCGAGCTGAACGACATCGGCGTCGTCCACCTTCGGCTGGCCGAGCCGCTCTGTGTCGATCCCTATGGAGTAAACCGCTCAACCGGCGCGTTCGTGCTGATCGACGAGGCGACGAACGAGACCGTCGGCGCCGGGATGGTGATCAGCGCCGCATGACCTGGCAGTTCACCCTCACCGGCCTCCTGCTCGGCTCGATCGTCGGGCTGACCGGGATGGGCGGCGGCTCGCTTCTCACGCCGATCCTCGTCATCTTCTTCGGCTTCCAGCCGACGTACGCGGTCGGCACCGACATCTTCCACGGGGCGATCTTCAAGACGTTCGGGGCGATCCGGCACCGGCGACTCGGGACGGTGCATGCGCACTTGACGCTCTGGATGTTTGTCGGCTCGGGGCCGCTCTCGCTCGCCGGCGTCGAAGTCTCCAGGCTCATCCAGCACCACTTTTCGAACGCGCAGACCATCGAGAGCTACGCGGTCGGCGCCGCTCTGATTGCCGGCGGCTCGGGCTTCCTCGCCAAGTCGTTCGTCAAGGGCGGCATGCAGTCGAGCGAGGGGCCGTTCATCATGCGCCGCCGCGACAAGGTCATTGCCGTCCTGATCGGCGCAGTCTTCGGCTTCGTCGTCGGCCTCACCTCCGTCGGCAGCGGCACCTTCTTCGGATTGGTGATGGTGCTCGTCTATCCGCTCACGATGGCGCGGATCGTCGGCACCGACATCTTCCACGCGGCCGCGCTCCTCTGGGTCGCGGGGATCGGCCACCTTGTCGCCGGCGACGTCTCGATGCACGCGACCGCCTGGCTGCTGACCGGCTCCGTGCCCGGCATTCTCATCTCGAGCCGCTACACCGTGAGGCTCCCGGAGGTCGTGCTCCGTGCCGCGCTCGGCGGGATCCTCGTCCTCAGCGGCGTGAAGCTGTTGAACGTGCCCGAGGCGAACTGGATCCTCGGCGGCGGCCTCGGCGCGCTCGCGGTCGGGCTCACCGCCTACACGATCGCGCTCAGGCTCGGAGGGCCTCGCGCCACGCCCGAACGAGCCTGACCACTTCGTTAACGGCTGCGCCTTAGAATCACCGAGCTTTGCAGCGGGTTCTCACGACGGTCACGCTCCTGGGCCTGCTGGTGGCCACGGCTGCCGCCTTTGCGATCACCGAGCACCTCAAGCTGATCAAGAGCCCGGTCTATGGGACGCTCGTCTCGAAGGTGCTCTCGCCGGTGTGTGACTGCTCGGAGAGCAAGGCGTCGATCCGCATCAGGCTTCGCCATCGTGATCGCGTGACCGTGAAGATCCTGGGCTCGGGGGGCGACACCGTGGCCACGGTCGCCTCGGGCGCCCAGATGCCGGCCCGGCGCCACCTTCGCTTCGTCTGGGACGGCGGCACCGATACGGGAGCCCGGGCGCCGGACGGTGTCTACCACGCGGAGGTCCACCTGGCCAACGCGCATCGGACGATCCTCCTCCCGAACCGGATCCTTCTCGACACGAAGACGCCCGAAGTGCTTTCCGCCAACCGCGCGAAGCCCGTCCTCTTCGCCGGCCCAGGCAGCTCGGTCGCGATCCGGTACACCTTCAGCGAGCAGGCCAACGCCGTCGTCTACCTCCGGGGCCGGCGGATCATCCGCGGCCGCCCGACCCGGCAGCACTACAGGGTCAAGTGGACGGGCAAGCTCGACGGTAGGGCCCTTCGCGCGGGCACGTACGTCCTCTCGGTCGGCGCGCTCGACGTTGCCGGCAACCAGACTCCTCCGGCTGCGCGGAAGAAGGTCACGATCGTCGTCCGCTACATCGAGATCGCGCCTCAGCGGCTCACCATTCGGGCCGGCTCGCGGATCACGCTGCACCTCGAGACGGCGGCGCCGCGCTACACGTGGCGGCTCGGCCACCGGCACGGCGCTCGGCGCGGGAAGCTGCTACGGCTGGGTGCTCCGACGACGCCGGGCACGTACCGGCTCGTCGTGGGCGAGCACGGGCACACGGCGACTGCCCTCCTGCGGGTGCGCGCGAAGTGATCGGGCTCGCCGAGATCGCAGGCCCGATCGCTTGCCTCGGCCTCGCCATCCTGCTCGTCTCCCGCACGCGCCGGAACCGGATCGCCGGCCTCTGCTACGCGGGAGTCGGCACGGTCCTGCTCGTCGTGTCGTTCTCGCCTGCGAGCGTGGCCGAGCTCGTCGCGGCGGTCGGAGGGGCGGTCGTACTCGGCCCGCTCCTCGCGTGGCTCTTCCGGCGCGAGCCCTGGCTCGTCGCGTACGGCACCCTCGCCTTCGTCCCGTTCCGCGTCCACTACGCCGGCCACCAGCTTCTCGTGCCGCTCTATGCGGTAGCCCTCGGCGCTGCAGGCCTCCTGCTCTGGCAGCTCGTCGAGGGGGACGAGCGGACGCGCGAGTTCGGCATCGCGTCGTGGCCGCTCGCGCTCTACCTCGGCTGGATCGGAATCTCGCTCGGGTGGAGCGTCGACGTCCACACCGCCGCGATCGACCTGCTCGCCTTCTACATCCCGTTCACGATCCTCGCGCTCTCGATCGCCCGCCTGCCGTGGCACTCGTCGCGCGCCCGGCTCCTCTACGCCGAGCTCGTGGCGATGGCGCTCGTCTTCGTCGCGGTGGGCCTCTACCAGTACGAGACGCGCAACATCGTCCAGAACCTGAAGCTGAAGACGATCAACGCGTACGCGGCCTTCTTCCGCGTCAACTCCGTCTTCTTTGATCCCTCGATCTACGGGCGCTTCCTCGTGATCGCGCTCGTTGCGACCGTCGTGCTGATCGTCCGCGGGCGCCTGGGCAGGCTCGGGATCGCCGCGCTGTGCTTCGCCGCCGTCGCGTGGCTCGGGCTCCTCATCTCCTTCTCGCAATCGAGCTTCGCGGCGTTGCTCGTCGCGGTCTTCGGCGCCGCCGTGGTCGTCTGGCGCTGGCGGTCCCTCCTCGCGCTCGCCGCGGCGCTCGTCGTCCTCGCGGGGATCGCGGTAACGCAGCCGACGCTGCTGCATGCCCTCCGCCACCACACGACCGGCGGCCTGAACAATGCGACGCACGGCCGGGCGAGCCTGATCGCCAACGGGATCCGGATCGCGAAGGCGCACCCCGAGCTCGGCGTCGGCCTCGGCGGGTTCGAACATGCGTACTCGAAGCGGACGCACCGCACGCCGAGACAGAGCGCCTCCCACAACACGCCCGTGACGGTCGCCGCCGAGGAGGGCGGCATCGGCCTCCTCCTCTACTTCTGGCTCGTCGGCGCGCTCTTCGTCGCCGCGTACCGGCGCATCGACCATCCCGTGTACGGACGGCTCGCCCTGGCTGCCGGTCTCTCGCTCGTCGCGATCTTCGTCCACTCGCTCGCGTACAACGACTTCTTCGAGGATCCGACGACGTGGGGGCTCATCGGCCTGATCGGGCTCGCTGCGCCGATGCGAGTGCGAGCGCGTGCGCCGCGGCCGGTAGAGGAGACCGCGGACGAGCCCGTGCCTGAGATGATCGCGCGGTGATCGAGCAGTGGCAGAAAGCGCTCGTGCTCGCGCCCCACACGGACGACGGCGAGTTCGGGTGCGGCGGGACGATGGCGCGGCTCGTGGAGGCCGGCTGCGACGTCCGCTACGTCGCCTTCTCGATCGCGACGCGTTCGCTGCCGCCGGGCTTCCCGCCTGACACGCTCGCGCGTGAGGTGGCAGAGGCGACGGCCGAGCTGGGGATCCCTGCCGAGTCGCTGACGGTGCACGACTTCGACGTCCGCACCTTCCCCCAGCGGCGGCAGGACATCCTCGAGCTGCTCGTCGCGCTCTGGGAGGAGTGGGAGCCGGACGTCGTCTTCCAGCCGAGCCTCCACGACGTCCACCAGGATCACCGCACGGTCGCCGAGGAGGGGCTGCGCGCCTTCAAGCGCACGACGATCCTCGGCTACGAGATCCCCTGGAACAACTTCGACTTCGAGTACCAGTGGTACGTCGCGCTCGAGGAGCGGCACGTCGAGCTGAAGATCGCCGCGCTCGAGCACTACGCCTCGCAGCAGCACCGGCGCTACGCGAATGCGGAGTACGTCCGGAACCTCGCCCGCATGCACGGCGTCAACGTGAACCGCGAGTACGCCGAGGTCTTCCAGGCGTACCGCGTGATTGCTTGAGCAGCAGCACCCGCTGTCCAAGGTCGCGTTGGACGAGTGGCAGCGCGGCGACCGTGAGTTGGCCATCGCTCTCGCCGAGCAGACCATCGTGCTCGCCCGCGAGGTTGGCGACACGTGGTGGGAAGCGGGGCAGGTCTTCGATCTGGCCGACATGCTCTGGGAGCAGGGGGAGCTCTCGCGCGCAGCCGTGTTGGCGCGCGAAAGCCTCTCGCTCGCCCACGAGCTTGGCAGCTCGTTCCACCTGATCTACCTGCTCGCGTTG
>DAIMGZ010000033.1:0-4919 GCA_036723535.1 Gaiellaceae bacterium | reverse complement strand
GGCCGCAGCCGACGGCGACGCGGCGCGAGCCGGCCGCCTCTGGGGCGCCGCCGAGACGCTCGAGGAGTCGGGAGAGGCCGTCTTCCAGCCCGGCGACCGCGACCGCTACGCACACCCAGTCTTTGCGCTCTCGGGCGCCGAGCTCGAGGCCAGCCTCGCCGAGGGCCGCGCGATGACGCTCGACGAGGCGGTCGCGCTCGCCCTCGACTCCCTCGGCTGAAGGGCTCCAGGACGGGGCGGACCAGCCTGTCGGAGCACGAGCGAAACCTCTTCAAGGCGCTTCGATTTAGGGGAACTGGCGGCGCCGGCAGACGCCGGCATGATTCCTAACCGGATACTCTCAGAGAGAACCAGATCGCGGGCCGCCGCCGAAATTCCACGGCGAGTGGGACATCCTCCTTCGCACGGGTCAGGTGGTGGTGGGGGCCACGCTTGCGTCGCGAAGTGCGCGTAGCTCTGCCAGCCGCTGGTCGGCAAGCCCGCGCATCGTCGTGTTCGCGTTCGGGTGGCCGGTTAGCGCGGCCACGAACAGGTCCCGCTCGAGCGCGTAGAGGTAAGCAGGCGTCTTCGCCCGCACCGTCGCGGTCCGCGGCACGCCATAGAGAAGCGCGATCTCGCCGAAACCGGCGCCTCGACCGAGTGTCGTGACGGTCGCCCCGTCGGCAATTACCTCGACTTCTCCGTCCGCGACGACGTAGAACTGGTCGCCCTGCTCGCCTTGCACGATCACGGCGGTGCCGGCCGAGACCGTGATGGGCACGAGTGCGCGCGCGATCGACTCGAGCGCGGGTGGGGGGAGGACGGCGAACATCGGCAACGACCGAAGCAGCGCGATCTCGACCACCGGCACCGTCGCGTGACGGTCGATCCCGAGCAGGCGACGACCGCTCGGGAGCGCCACGAGCGGCAGCACGAGACCGACCCCGACGAAGGCGGCCGTAGCGCCACCGATCGCGACGAGAACCGGCACCAGGAGCGTGCCGACGGCGAGCCCTGTCAGCTGCAGTCCCTCCAGGAGTCCGAAAACACGGGCGAGGAGGTCGGGCCGCGAGACGCGCTGGAGGAGCGTCCGCCCGGTCACGTCGAAGGCCGTCCTGGCCACCCCCGCGACGGCCAGCAACACGAGCGCGCCGCCGACCGCGTGGGTCCCGGCAAGGCCGAGGAGAGCCACAGTCCACGCGGCCACGGAGGCGACGAGCGGCAGCGAGAGACGGCGCATCCCGACCATCCGGGCCGTCACCATCACCGCGAGGACCGAGCCGACGCCGAACGCGGCATTCAGGTAGCCGGCCCAGCTCCCACCACGGTGCAGCACCCCGCGCGCCAGTTCGACGTAGAGGACGTCTAGGGCGCCGATCGCAACGCTCTGGGCCGCGAGCATGACCAGGAGAGTGCGCGCGTTCGCATCCCGCCGAACGAACGCGATCGAGCCGACAAGCGAAGCCTCGGCGTCTCCCTCCGCCGCGCGGACGATCGGCACGGCGCGGCGTGAAGGCAGTACGAGCAGGGCGGCCGCGGCGCAGGCGGCGGCGCCCAGCAAGAAGACGGTTCCCGGCGAGGCGAACGTGAGGACGCAGCCGACCAGGAGCGGCGCCACGAGCGCCGCCACGCTCTCGACCCAGACCGTCACGGCGTTCGTGGCGGCGAGCTCCTCGGGCCGCCGCGCGAGCCCTGGTGCGAAGGCAGCCTGGCTCGGCCGCGTCGCCGCGTAGGCGATCGACGGGCCGATGAGCAGGGGGTAAACCAAGAGCGTGCCCGCGCCAGCGACCATCGCGCCGGCAACAAGGGCACATGTCACAGCCTGCAGCACGTACCCGCCGACGAGCGCGTCGCCTGGCGCGCGACGGTCAGCGACCGAGGCGATGACGGGCGCGAGCACGGCCGCCGGTACGAGCATCACCGCCGCGAGCACGCCGGCCTCGGTCACGCCGCCCTGGGCGTACGCGTAGACGAGCATTCCGAGCCATGTCCCGGATTCCCCTGCCTTGAAGAGCCCGTACGCGAGCTCGACCCGGCGCAGGTCGTGGTTCCGCCAGACCGTCCGGAGCACGGTCGCAACCATGGCGCGATCATCGCCGGGTTCCGACGTCGAAGCAACGCATCTGCTTGTTCAGAAGGGGGGCGAGCCAGCGAGTCCCTCGCCAACAACGCACCGGCGATATAGGGTCGCGCAGGGTGCGGTGTCCTTCCTGTAGTCACGCCAATTCTGTGGGCGCGAAGTTCTGCAGCGAGTGCGGGACGGCACTCCTGGCGAGTGCCGGCGCCGAGGGCGAACAGAGGCGGGTGGTCACCGTTCTCTTTTTCGACCTTGCCGGGTTCACGGAGCGCTCGGAGGCGCTGGATCCGGAGGACGTGCGGGCGTTTCTTGTGCCGTTCTACGAGCTCGTGGCCGAGGAGGTGGGGCGGCACGGCGGGATCGTCGACAAGTTCCTCGGCGACGGCGCGATGGTGGTGTTCGGAGTCCCGGTTGCGCACGAAGACGATGCGGAGAGAGCGGTGCGGACGGCGTTGCGCGTGCTCGAGCGTCTGCCGGGGCTGGGGCTCGAGCTTGGGGCGAGGGTCGGCATCAACACGGGCGAGGTGCTCGTCGCCCTGGATGCGGTCGCGAGCGGCGAGGCGATCACGGGAGATACCGCGAACACGGCGGCGCGGCTGCAGACAGTCGCGCCGGTGGGCGGCATCGTTGTGGGTGAGCGCACCTGGCGCGCTACCGCCGCGGCATTCGAGTACGAGGAGCTCGAGCCGGCGCTGCTGAAAGGGAAGGCGGAACCGGTGCGCGTGTTTCGCGTCGCGGGCACGAGAGCGCGCGCCGGCTCCGACCTGATCGAGACTCGCGGCACGGTCTTCGTCGGCCGCGAGTCCGAGCTCGGCCGGTTGAAGCAAGCGTTCGACCAGGCCGTCGTATCGCGATCAGCGCGGCTGCTGACAGTGACCGGCGAGCCGGGCCTCGGCAAGAGCCGCCTCGTCGCCGAGCTGCGTCAGTCACTCGGCGAGAGCGCGGTTACCTGGCGGCAAGGCCGCTGTCTGCCCTACGGGGAGGGGATCACCTACTGGCCGTTCGAGGAGATCGTGAAGGCGCATGCCGGAATCCTCGACTCGGACGGAGCCGAAGTCGCGGAGCGGAAACTCCTGCAGACGCTACCGGAGGGAACAGAAAGGCCGTGGCTGCGGGAGCGGATGCTGCCACTCCTTGGCCTCGAGTCCTCGTCGGCGGCGCAGCGAGACGAGCTGCACGCGGCCTGGCGGCAGTTCGTCGAGCACCTGGCGGCGAACCAGCCCGCCGTGCTCGTGTTCGAGGACCTGCACTGGGGCGAAGAGGGTCTGCTCGCGTTCGTCGATTCCCTGGCTGTTGCAGCGGCGCCACTGCTCGTGCTCGGCACGGCCCGGCCCGAGCTGTTCGCGCGGGCGCCGGACTTGATGCGTGACGCTTCGAGGGTCGAGCTTGCGCCGCTCAGCGAGTCCGAGACAGGCCGGCTCGTCGCTGCATTGCTCGAGACCGTCGTATTGCCGGCGGAGGTACAGCGCCCGATCCTCGATCGGGCGGCCGGCAATCCCCTCTACGCGGAGGAGTTCGTGCGGTTGCTGCGCGACCGCGAGGTGGTCGTCCGTAGAGGTGTGAGCTGGGAACTGTCCGGGGAGGCGGACCTGCCGTTGCCGGACTCGCTGCAAGCGCTCATCGCGGCGCGCCTCGACCTCCTCTCGGCGGAGGAGTCGGCGGTGCTTGCGGACGCGTCGGTTGTCGGCAAGGAGTTCTGGCCGGGGGCCGTCGCAGACATGGGCGGGCGCGATCCGGCTGCGGTGCTGACGCTGCTCGCTCAGCTCGCGGCCCGTGAGCTCCTGCGGCCGGCGCGAACCTCCTCGATCGAGGGTGAGCTCGAGTACTCGTTCTGGCACGCGCTCGTCCGCGACGTCGCGTACGGCCGGTTACCGAGGAGGGCGCGTGCAGGCCGTCACTTCGCCGCTGCGCGCTGGATCGAAGAGGCGGCCGGGACGCGGGTCGAGGAGCTCGCGGGGGTCCTTGCCTATCACTACGTGACTGCAGCGGAGCTGTTCCGCGCGGCGCGGGACGCGGAGCGCGCTGCTGAGGCCGATGCCGCCGCGTTACGGTTCCTTGTTCTCGCGGGCGAGCGCGCGCTCGGCTTCGATACCGCCGCCTCATACGCGAACCTCGTGCGCGCAGTCGAGCTCACGCCGGTCGGGCACCCTGACCGTCCAGCGGTTCTCGCGCGCTTCGGCGAGGCCGCATTCCACGCCGGCGAATGGCAACAGGCGGCTGTTGCGCTGCGTGAGGCGATCGCCGTCCTTCGCGAGCGCGGAGACGTCCGCGCGGCCGCCCGGGTCCTGACTCCCGCACTCGTGACGTTCCGCGACCAGGGAGACCCGGAGGCGAAGACGCTCGACGGTGACCTGCTCGCCGAGCTGGAGCCGCTGGGACCGACGCCCGAGCTGACGCTGGTCCTCACTGAGGTCGCGATCGGCGAAGCGTTCGCCGGGCGGCCGGAGCGGGCGCTGCCGCTGCTCGAACGGGCGCTGGCCATCGCCGCCGAGCTCGAGCTGCCGGTCCCGCCTCGCACGCTCGGCTTCCTGGGTTGGACGCGCTGCGGTCTCGGCGATGAGGGTGGTCTCGACGATATGCGCAAGGCCCTCGAGCTGGCCACCAGCGCCGGCGAGGGCAGAGAGGTCGCGTTGCTCTACAACAACCTGGCCGCGCAGCTCGAGAACTTTCGTGGGCCGGCCGCGGCAATCGACATGCGGCGCCAGGGAATCGCCTACGCTGCGCCTCGCGGCCTGCTCTCGGCCGGTGTCGGCCTCGCCGCCTTCCTTCGCGTGAATCTCGTCGATGCGGGAGCACACGATGAGGCATTGCGAGAGCTGGCGGATGCGATCCCTGAGGCGGGGGCCCGCGGCCTGAGAAAGGC
>DAIMGZ010000032.1:12351-17485 GCA_036723535.1 Gaiellaceae bacterium | reverse complement strand
TCATTCTGAGACGACTTCTAAAAGTAGTCAGTCCGCCGCGATCGGGCGCCCGACTACGAGCACCTCGAGCAGCTCCGGCTCGAGCTCCGCCAGGCTCGCGTCGGGCAGGACGCCGAGCGCGTCGAGCGTCGCGAGCTCGTAGCGGCGCAGATCCATCACCGCCTTGATCGCGCCGATCAGTTCCTGCCACGCGGCGAACACCGCGGGCCGCGCCTCGAACGCGCGCTCCGTGTTCGTCGGCATGGGCGGATTCTGCACCTCCCGAGGAGGGCCCGGCGAAACAGTGGCTGTGCCGTCGGGCACCGCTCCGCCGGGCCCTCCTAGACTCTCCCCGTGTTCAGTCGTGTCCTCGTAGCGAACCGGGGCGAGATCGCCGTCCGCGTGATCCGGGCGCTCCACGAGCTCGACGTCGAGGCGGTCGCGGTCTACTCGACGGCGGACGAGGACGCGCTCCACGTGCGCCTTGCCGACCGCGCCGTCCGGATCGGCCCGCCGCCGGCTGCCGAGAGCTACCTCAACATCCCGGCTCTCGTCGCAGCCGGAGAGACGACCGGTTGCGAGGCCGTCCATCCCGGCTACGGCTTCCTCGCCGAGAACGACGAGTTCGTGCGCATGTGCGAGGACAACGACCTCGTCTTCATCGGCCCGCCCGCCGACGTGATGGCGCGGATGGCGGACAAGGCGCGCGCGAAGGCCGAGATGCGCGCCGCGGGCGTCCCGCTCGTCCCCGGCACCGACGGGGTTGCCGGACCGGAGGACGCGCGCGCCGCGGCCGAGGAGCTCGGGTTCCCGGTGCTGCTCAAGGCGGCAGCCGGCGGCGGCGGCAAGGGCATGCGGATGGTGACGGAACCGGATGCCCTCCACGACGCCTACCAGCGCGCCGCGGCAGAGGCCCACGCCGCCTTCGGGGACGGCTCGCTCTACGTCGAGAAGGTGATCACGCCGGCCCGTCACGTCGAGATCCAGGTGCTGTGCGACAACCACGGCAACGTGCTCACGTGCGGCGAGCGGGAGTGCTCGATCCAGCGGCGCCACCAGAAGCTGATCGAGGAGTCGCCGTCACCGGCGCTCGACGACGAGCTTCGCGAGGAGATGGAGGCGGCGGCCGAGCGCGCCTGCCGGCACATCGGCTACCGCAACGCCGGCACCTTCGAGTTCCTCGTCGGGCCGGACGGCTCGTTCTCATTCATCGAGCTGAACGCGCGCCTCCAGGTCGAGCATCCGGTCACCGAGCTCGTCACGGGAATCGACCTCGTTCGCGAGCAGGTCCGGATCGCGGCGGGCGAGCGGCTCGCCCACGGTGGTCGTGCCGGACCGCGCAACGGCCACGCGATCGAGCTGCGGATCAACGCCGAGGACCCGGCACGCGGCTTCGCCCCGTCGCCAGGGCGGATCGAGCGGTTCCGGCCGCCGCTCGGTCCCGGCGTCCGCGTCGACACGTTCGTCGAGGACGGAACCGTCATCTCGCCCCACTACGACTCGCTGATCGCGAAGCTGATCGTCATCGATGCCAGCCGACGCCTGGCGATCGCGCGAGCGCAGCGGGCGCTGACGGAGCTCGAGGTCACGGGCGTCCCGACCACGCGCGAGGTTCTGCACGACATCCTCGCCAGCGACGAGTTCCGCAGCGGCGAGTATTCGACGTCCTTCCTCGAGGAGGCCGGAGCGCGGCTCCCGGCCCTGGCCGGCTCGTGAGCCGGGTGCTAGTGCAGGACGACTCCGGCTCCGTCCGCCTCAGCGAGGCGGCGCTGACGCAGATCGTGCGGCGTGCCGTCTCGTCGGTCGAGGGCGCCCGGCTGAGCAAGGGACGGAGGCGACTCGGCGTCGAGCTCCAGGACGGCCGCGCCAGCGCCGAGCTTCAGGTCGCGGTCGCGTACGGCCGCGTCCTCCCGAACGTCGCGGGCGCGGTGCAGGAGTCGGTCGCCGACGCGCTCGCGCGGATGTGCGACGTCGAGGTCGAGGCGGTCCATGTGACGGTCGAGGAGCTCGACCGCGCGTGAGCACCATCAGCCGTCGGGAGGCTCGCCGCGCTGCGGTCTTCATGCTCTTTCAATGGGACGTCACCGGCCGGCCGCTCGGCTCCCTTTACGAGGGCGACGTCGACGACTACACGCGGCACCTTTCCCAGGCGGTCACCGAGCATGCGGGCGAGCTCGATTCGCGGATCACCGCCGCCTCCGACGACTGGACGGCGGACCGCCTCGGCGCCGTCGAGCGGAACGTCCTCCGCGTGGCGCTCGAGGAGCTCGACGAAGGGGAGGTGCCGGTCGAAGTCGTCCTCGACGAGGCGGTGACGCTTGCGAAGCGCTATGCATCCGAGGATGCTGCGAGGCTGGTGAACGGGATCCTGGGGAAGCTCGTGCGGGAGAAGCAGGCGACGTGAGCACCGACGAGTCGCTGACGCGGGCGGAGGAGCTGCTCGCGCGAGTCGAGGCCGTGCGGGCAGAGCTCGAGCAGCTCGGCGAGGGAGAGTCCGGCTCGCCGGATCGTGCGATCGAGCTGCTCGGCGAGCTGTCCGAGCTCGCGAAGGCCGTCGAGGACGAGCTGACCCGGGCACAGCAGGAGGCGGAGACGGATGCACAGTCCTGAGGAGCTGAAAGCGCTCGTCGAGGAGGCGCTCGAGCGGATCGACCTCTGGCCCGAGCTGCACGGCCAGGCTACGTCCGTCCGCTACTCGCTCGAGGTCGGCGGCAAGCGGGTGCGTCCCGTAATCGCGCTCGCCGTCGGAGAGGCGCTCGGCGCGCCGGTCGAGCAGGTCTTGCCGGCGGCGCTCGCGATCGAGCTCGTCCACACCTTCTCCCTCGTCCACGACGACCTGCCCGCGATGGACGACGACGACGAGCGGCGCGGCCAGCCCTCGACGTGGAAGAAGTTCGGGGAGGGCGTCGGCGTCCTCGCCGGCGACGCGCTGCTCGCGGAGGCCGTCCGGCTCGCGGCGCGCTACGAGTCGTCGGCGGTCGCCCGCGAGCTCGCCGAGGCGACGCTCGGGATGATCGGCGGCCAGTACCTCGACACGATGGTCGACGGCTACGACCTCGCCGCGGTGCACCGGCTCAAGACGGGGCGGCTCTTCTACGCGTCTGTAACGCTGGCGCTGTGGGCGGTCGAGCTGCCCGAGGAGGAGCAGGCGCAGTGGCGGGCGTTCGCGGAGGAGCTGGGGCTCCTCTTCCAGATCGTCGACGACATCCTCGACGAGGACGGCTACGTGCGGGAGCACGGCGCCGAGGGCGCTCGGCGCTACGCCGACGAAGCCGCAGAGCGCGCACGTGCGCGGCTCGCCGAGATCGACGCGGACACGACCGTCCTCCGCGACATCGTCGACTCTCTGGCCGTCCGCACGGCTTGAAGAAGCGTCTTGACGTCGTCCTGGTCGAGCGCGGGCTCGTGGAGACGCGAGCACAGGCGCAGGCGCTCGTGCTCGCGGGGCTGGTGCGCGGCTACGACAAGCCCGGCCAGCAGGTGGAGGAGGACGCCGAGCTCGCGATCGAGCGGCCGCCGCCGTACGTCTCCCGAGGCGGCGAGAAGCTCGCGCACGGCCTCGACGGGCTCGGTGTCGATCCGGCCGGCCTCGACTGCGTCGACGTCGGCGCCTCGACCGGCGGCTTCACCGACGTCCTCCTCCAGCGCGGCGCAACGCGCGTGATCGCCATCGATGTCGGCTACGGCCAGCTTCACCCGCGGCTCCGCGCGGATCCGCGCGTGACGGTTCTCGAGCGGACGAACGCACGCACGCTGACCGAGCTTCCGTTCGCACCGCAGCTCGCGGTCTGCGACGTCTCCTTCATCTCGGTGCGGCTGGCGCTCCCGTCGGTCCTGCGCCTCTGCGCGCCGGGCTGGCAGGCGGTCGTCCTCGTGAAGCCGCAGTTCGAGGCGGGCCGCGCCGACGTCGGGAAGGGAGGCGTCGTGCGCGACCGCGAGGTGCGGCGGCGCGTGGTGCGCCAGGTGGCAGAGGCGGCACCGTCGTGGGGGGCGAGCGTCCACGGCGTCGTAGACTCGGGGCTCCCGGGGCCGAAAGGGAACCGGGAGACGTTCCTCCACCTGGTGCAGTCCGAGCAGCCGACGCTTCCCGATGACCTCGACGAACGGATCGAGCAGGCACTCGCCGATTGAGACGGCCGCGGTCGTCGCGCACGGCCGTGTCGACGTGAACGACGCGGTCGAGCGGGTGCGGGCGGTGGCGGCGCGCACGGGCGTGGAGCTCGTGGACGAGCCGGAGCGCGCGCAGCTCGCAGTCGCCGTCGGCGGCGACGGGACGATCCTCCGTACGCTCGCGCGGCTGCTGGGGACGGGCATTCCGGTGATCGGCATCAACTTCGGCCGCGTCGGCTTCCTCGCCTCGATCGCGCCTGAGCGGCTCGAGGACGACCTCGCGCGGGTCTTCGCGGGCGAGTACCGGACGATCGAGCAGCCGACGCTGGAGGCCCAGCTGGACGGCGAGACGTTCGTCGCCGTCAACGACGTCGTCGCCACGAGCTCGACGCTCGGCCGGATGATCGAGCTCGGCTGGGCGATCGCGGGCGAGGATCTCGGCGTCGTGTCGTGCGACGGGATGATCTGCTCCACGCCCTCCGGCTCGACGGCCTACAACCTCTCGAACGGCGGGCCCGTCCTGGTACGCGGGCTCGACGCGATGGCGATCACGTTCATCGCGCCGCATTCCCTCGACGCTCGGCCGCTCGTCGTGCCGCGCGGCGCGGAGCTGACGCTGCGGAACGCGACGCCCGACGCCGGCGCCGCCGTCCTCGCGGACGGGCGCCGCAGCGGCGACCTCGCGTCCGGGGGGGTACTGTCGATCCGGCTCGGCGAGCAACGGAGCCTCCTCGCGACGCTGCCGGAGACGACGTTCTTCGGGCGCTACCGCGAGACGTTCACGTCCTAGTAGCGCGGATGGAGGAGACCTGGGACGGCCTCCGGTAGCGCGAGAGCCGCCGCCCTGGCCGGACCGAAATAGACGTGTCCGGAACCAGGTTCCGGCCGTGTCCGAAAGAGCCAATGGTCGGCATCGGGTCGCGGGTTTGACGCTCGTCTCCGTAGCTCCGCTGGCTCCCGCATCGAAAGCCTCGTCCTCATCCCGGCGGCGCCCGCTCTGGGCCGGACCGAGACGGACGTGTCCGGAACCAGGTTCCGGCCGTGT
>DAIMGZ010000032.1:0-12251 GCA_036723535.1 Gaiellaceae bacterium | reverse complement strand
GCCCGCTCTGGGCCGGACCGAGACGGACGTGTCCGGAACCAGGTTCCGGCCGTGTCCGAAAGAGCCAATGGGCGGCGTCGGGCCGCGTGTCTACGATCGGCGGCATGCTCAGGCACCTGCGTATCGAGAACCTCGTCCTCATCCGCGAGGCCGAGCTCGAGCTCGCGCCGGGTCTGAACGCGATCACCGGCGAGACCGGCGCCGGGAAGACGATCCTCGCCCAGGCGCTCGGCCTCCTGCTCGGAGCGAAGGGCGACGACTCGTACGTCGGAGCGGCGGGCGACGAGGCCTACGTCGAGGCGGAGCTCGACCTCCCGGACGACCTGGAGGAGCTCGGAGAGCTCCGGCCGGAGGACGAGGACGCACTCGTCGTCTCCCGTCGCGTCTTCGCCGACGGCCGCACGCGCGCCTACGCCTGGGGACGCGCGGCCGCCCGGGAGGATGTCGCGGCCGCCGTCGAGCGCACGGTCGCGATGTCGGGCCAGTTCGAGCAGCGCCGGCTCGCGCGGCCCTCGTATCAGCTCGAGGTGCTCGATCGCTTCTGCGGGGAGGAGCAGCTCACCCGCCGCGGCGAGGCGCGGGCGGCATGGCGCGACCTGCTGGCTGCGCGCCGCCGCCACGACGACCTGACGGCCAATGCGGCGCTCGCCGGGGCCAGGCTCGAGGAGCTGCGCGCGCTGGTCGAGGACACCGACGGCATGGAGCCCGGGGAGGAGGACCGGCTGCGCACCGAGCGCGAGCGGCACCGGCACGTCGCCGAGCTCGCCGAGGGGGCGGCCGCGGCCGCCGCGGCGCTCTCTCCGGACGAAGGTGAGGGGGCCACCGGCCTCGTCGGGCTCGCCGAGCGATCGGTCGCGCCGCTGGAGCGGCTCGCGCCCGAGCAGCAGCGCGCCGGCGACGAGCTGCGCGACGTCGAGCTGCGCCTGCGTGAGACTGCGTCGGATCTCCACGCCTTCCTCGCGTCGCTCGAGGCGGAGCCCGGCCGGCTGGAGCAGCTCGAAGAAGCGCTCGACCGGATCGCGGAGGCGAGGCGCCGTTACCGCTGTGCGACGTACGACGAGCTGCTCGCGCAGCGCGAGGAGGCGCGGGCCGAGCTCGCGGCCGTCGAGGACGGATCCGACCCGGCTGAGGTCGCCGCCCGCGAGCTCGCGGAGGCCGAGGCGCGCATCCACACGCTGGCGCTCGAGCTGCGCGCGGAGCGGAATGCCGCGGCGCCTGCGTTCGCCGATGCGGTCGCCTCCGAGCTTCGCGACGTCGGGATGGGCGAGGGCGAGTTCGCTTGCGAGCTCCGCGAGCGCGACGATCCCGGCTCGACGGGCGCCGATGAGGTGCAGTTCCTCGTCCGCCCGAACGCGGGCCTCCCGTTCGCGCCGGTCGTGGAGACGGCCTCAGGCGGCGAGCTCTCGCGGATTGCGCTCGCGATCGCGGCCGTCGCCGGCGGAGACACGCTCGTCTTCGACGAGATCGACGCCGGGATCGGGGGCGAGACGGCACATGCCGTCGGACGATTGCTGCGGCGTCTCGCCGAGCATGCTCAGGTCGTGACGATCACGCATCTTCCTCAGATCGCCGCGCTCGCCGACCGCCACTTCCGGGTCGAGAAGACTCCGGGCGACCCGACACACACGCTCATCGAGCAGCTCGGGGACGACGAGCGGAAGGCGGAGCTCGAGCGGATGCTCGGCGGACAGGAGTTCCTTGCCGCGGTACGAGGCTAGGCGGACGCTGCCGGCGCCCGTCGAGGACGTGTGGGCGGTGCTCGCGGAGCCGGAGCGGCTCGCGGAGTGGTGGCCGGGGATCGAGGCGGTCGACCCGGGAAGGCGCGGGCTCGTGCCCGGCGGCCTCTGGCGGGTCGAAGGAGGCAGGAGCAAGCCGAGTTTCCGGCGGCGGCCGGAGATGACGGGAGAGCTGCTGGTGATCGAGGTCGTGCCGCGCTCGCGGGTCGCGTTCCAGCTGCTGTCCGAGTGCATCGACGTCGAGCTGGGGCTCGAGCCGACGGAGGACGACCAGGCGGCCGCGACGCTCGTCGTCGAGGCACCGTGGTTCATCGGTGTCGGCCGAGCCTTCCCGTCGCAGGCGCTCTCGAGGCTTGCCGCGCTCGTCCGTCCGGCCGCGCCATAGGCGCCGGCCGCTCCCGCTGCTACCCTGAAATCCCGTGAGCGCACGGGCCCCGAAGTACGTCTTCGTCACCGGGGGAGTTGTCTCCGCGCTCGGGAAGGGCATCGTCGCTGCTTCGCTCGGTCGGCTGCTGAAAGCGCGCGGGCTGCGCGTCCAGCTTCAGAAGTTCGACCCGTACCTCAACGTCGACCCCGGGACGATGAGTCCGTTCCAGCACGGCGAGGTGTTCGTGACGGAGGATGGGGCCGAGACCGACCTCGACATCGGCCATTACGAGCGCTTCGTCGACGAGAACTTCCTGCGCAGCGCGAGCCACAGCGCCGGCGCGATCTGGGACACCGTCCTGCGCAAGGAGCGGAAGGGCGACTTCCTCGGCGCGACGGTGCAGGTGATCCCGCACATCACGAACGAGATCAAGGCGCGCATCCGCCGCGGTGCCGAGACGAGCCCCGCCGACGTCGTCATCTCGGAGATCGGCGGCACCGTCGGCGACATCGAGTCGCTGCCGTTCCTCGAGGCGATCCGCCAGTTCCGGCGGGAGGTCGGGACCGAGAACGTCGTCTACGTCCACGTGACGCTCGTCCCGTTCATCGAGGCGGCGGGCGAGCTGAAGACGAAGCCGACCCAGCATTCCGTGAACGAGCTGCGCCGCATCGGCATCCACCCCGACGTCGTCGTCTGCCGCTCGCACGAGGAGCTCTCACGCGACATCCGGGACAAGATCGCGCTCTTCGCCGACGTCGACCCGGGGGCGGTGGTGGCGTGCCCGGACGTGCCGGACGTGTACGAGGTGCCGCGTGTCCTCCAGGGAGAGGGGCTCGACCGGCTCGTCGGCGAGCGGCTCGGCCTCGAGCTTGGCGAGCCGGACCTGTCCGACTGGGACGAGCTGCTCGAGCGCGTCCACAGCCGGCGCGAGGTCGTCGAGATCGCGCTCGTCGGCAAGTACGTGAAGCTCCAGGACGCCTACCTCTCCGTCCACGAGGCGCTCAAGCACGCCGGGCTGGAGCACGGCTGCGCCGTGCGTGTGCGCTGGGTCGACGCCGAGGACATGTCGTACGACGAGGCGGCGGAGCTGCTCGAGAACGTCGACGGAGTGCTCGTGCCGGGCGGGTTCGGCTCGCGCGGCTGGGAGGGGAAGATTCTCGCCTGCCAGGTCGCGCGCGAGCGGCGCATCCCCTACCTCGGCATCTGCCTCGGCATGCACGTGGCCGTGTCGGAGTTCGCGCGGCACGTCGCGGGGCTCGAGGGCGCGAACTCGACGGAAATGGATCCGGAGACGCCGTATCCGGTGATCGACCTGCTGCCGGAGCAGAAGGGGATCGAGGACCTCGGCGGCACGATGCGGCTCGGTGCGCAGGCGGTCGAGGTCGCCGACGGGACGCGCACCCGCGAGCTCTACGGCGAGACGACGATTCACGAGCGGCACCGGCACCGCTACGAGGTCAACAACTCGTACCGTGACCGGCTCGTCGAGGCCGGCCTCATCGTGAGCGGGACGTTCCAGGAGGGCCGGCTCGTCGAGATCGTCGAGCTCCCCGATCATCCGTGGTTCGTCGCGAGCCAGTTCCATCCGGAGTTCAAGTCCCGGCCGACGCGAGCGGCGCCGCTCTTCCGCGGCTTCGTCGGGGCAGCGCTCGACCGCGCACGTGTGCGGGCCGGCGAGCACGTCGCCGTCTGACCTTCCGACCGTAGGATCGGCGCGTGTCCGAGACGGTCGACCTCTTCCTCGAGCTCGCCGCGCTGCCGACGCCGCCGGGCGAGGAGCGCGCAGCCGCCGACGTCGTCCTCCGCTATCTCGGCGAGCTCGGTCTCGAGCCCGACGAGGACGGGTTCGGCAACGTCTATGCGCGGATCGGCCCCACGACCGAGGGGACGCCGCTCTTCTTCTGCGCCCACCTCGACACGGTGCCGCCGTCCGGCGAGCTGCAGCCGGTCGTCGAGGACGGCCTGATCCGGAATGCGGGTGGCACGATCCTCGGTGCCGACAACAAGGCCGCGGTGGTGCAGATGCTCGAGGGGGTGCGGCGCGTTCTCGCCGAGAACGTCATGCATGCCGGCATCGAGCTGCTGTTCACGCGACAGGAGGAGATCGGCCTCCTCGGAGCCGCCGCGTTCGACCACACGCGTCTGCACGCCCGCCTCGGGTTCGTATACGACCAAGAGGGGCCGATCGGCGAGATCATCCTCGGCGCGCCGTTCGCGCAAGGGCTCGAGATCACGTTCCACGGCCGCGCTGCGCACGCGGGAATGGCACCGGAGGAAGGGCGGTCTGCGATCCAGGCAGCGGCGAAGGCGATCGCCGACCTGCGGCTCGGTCGCGTGGACGAGGAGACGACGGCGAATGTCGGCCTCATCCGCGGCGGAACGGCGGGGAACATCGTTCCCGACGTGTGCTCGTTCCTGGCCGAGGCTCGCTCTCATGACGAGGGCAAGCTCGGCGATCTCGTGCAGGAGATGCTCGACGCGTGCGCTTTCGCGGCCAGCGAGACCGAATGCGAGCTGCAGAGCGAGTTGCGGAAGACGTACCGCGGCTATCGCTTCGCGAAGAACGACGACGTCGTCCGGCTCGCCGCGGATGGGCTCGGGCGTGGCGGCCACGACGTGCGCTACGGGCTTTCGGGCGGGGCCGCCGACGCGAACGTCTTCAACGAGCGGGGCCTTAGTTGCCTCAATCTCACGAGCGGCGTGCACGACTTCCACAGCCCGAGCGAGCGGATCGCGGTCGCGGATCTCGAGGCGATGGTCGACGTGACGGTCGCGCTCGTGGAGGCGGCGGCGGAATGAGCTTCGAACCGGATTCCGCGCGGAGCGTGTACGAGGGACGGCTGCTCGGCCTGACGGTCGAGCAGTGGGGAGAGCACGAGCGCGAGATCGTCGAGCATCCGGGGGCCGTGGCAGTGGTGGCGGTGGACGGCGAGGGGTATGTCACGCTCGTCCGCCAACTGCGTGAGCCGGCTCGGAAGCGCCTGCTCGAGCTGCCGGCGGGGACGGCCGAGCCTGGGGAGGCGCCTCTCGAGACCGCGCAGCGCGAGCTGCGGGAGGAGTGCGGGTTGAGCGGCGGCGAGTGGCGCGAGCTGGCGGCGTTCTGGACGACGCCGGGCTTCTGCCGGGAGCGGATGCACGTCTTCGCGGCCGAGGGGGTCGTCCGGGGCGAGGCTGCTCCGGAGCCGGACGAGGAGCTCGAGCTCGTCCGCTGGCCGCTCGCCGAAGTCGGGGAGCGACTACACGAGATCGAGGACGCGAAGACGCTTGCCGGTCTGTTGCTCTACCTCAGAACGCGAGCCTAGCGTGAAGGCGGCGGAGCCGATCCGCTGTTTCCGACCCAGATAGCTCCGCTTGGCAAGTCTGCGGCGATGCTTCCCGCCCAGACCCCCTTCGGCATCGCGATCGTGCTGCGCACGTTCGTCTTCAAGTCGACGCGGTCGACGACGTTGCCGGCCGCAGCCCACATGGAGCCGAAGGCGACCACGGCCTGAATCGGGTCTCCGCTCAGCCCGAGTGGAGTCTCGACGTGGCCGGTCGTCGGGTCGACGGCCGTAAGAGTCGAGTTCTGGGGATCCAGGAGCCAAAGCGTGGAGGAGGCGATGCCGACGAGGAAGGCCTGCGTTGGGATCGAGAACGTCCTCGAGCGGCTGTTGCGCGGGTCGAAGCGAAGGATTTTGTTGAACTGACACTCACAGATCCAGTCGAAGCCGGCGAGCGGGATGAGCGTGGTCGTCTCGACGGCGTGCGTCTCGTAGGTGCGGGTGATGCGGTTCGTGATCGGATCGATACTGAGGAGCTTCCCGCCGGACTCGAGGACCCAGACGGCCCCGTTGCCGGTTGCGACAGTCCCGCCGGTGGAAGACCCGGGCAGTGCGATGCGCTTCACGACGCGACCGCTGGCGTCGTCGATGCGCGAGACGAAGGCGCCGAGCACGTTGTTGGCCACGCGGTTGCCCAGCAGCCAGATCGACCCGAAGCCGAGGGCGACCTGGCACCGGCACTCGATGCGGATCGGGAACGAATAGATGATGCGACCGGAGCGCCCGTCACGCGCGAGCAGCTCCTGTTTCTGGGAGATGAATTGCCAGAGCGTGCCCCCGGCCGATGCCATGTTGTCCCAGTTCCCACGGCTGACGGCGTCGTGCTTGACCTGTTCGATGCGGCCCGTGTGACCGTCCAGCCGGATCATGCCGATCGCCGTGGACCTGCTGCCGCCGAACGCGAGCAGCGGGACGGCCACTGCCGCGGCGACGACAAGCGCCGCAGCGGCGAGCGCGAAGCGGATCGACCGGCGACTCGCAGGCACGGAGATCAGCGCGAGCCGCGCCGCGGCCTCGTCGGGCGACAGCGGCTCGGGCAGGCTCATCTCGACCGAGCGCAGACTGAAGACCTGCCGGCTTCCCTCGACGCCCTTCAGCTCGTGGACGCCGCGATCCTCGAAGCTCGCGCCGGAGCCGGCGACCAGGTCTCTCACGGTGCCAGTCGTCAGAACCTCTGCCGGCCCGGCGAGCGCCATGATCCGCGAGCCGATGTGCACAGCGATGCCGCCGAGCTTGCCGTCCATCTCCTCGCACTCGCCGGTGTGTACGCCGGCGCGTACGTCGACACCGAGCTGTTGAACCGACGCAACGATCGCGGCAGCGCATGAGAGCGCCCGGGCCGGCTCCGCAAACGTCGCGAAGAACCCGTCGCCGGCAGTGTCCTGCTCGCGGCCGCCGTGGCGTTTGAGCTCCTCGCGGACGATCCGGCGGAACCGCGTCAGCAGCTCGTGCCAGCGCGAGTCGCCGAGCTCAGACGCCAGGGCCGTCGAGCCGACCATGTCCAGGAACAGCACCGTCGCCAGGCGGCGCCGCACGGGGTGGCGTGCCATGCCGGAATTATCCGCCGTACAGCGCGCCGTGCCTAGACGTGCGACGTCGTCTGCGGTTGTCGAGCGCTCAAGTTCCTCGCTGCTTTGTCTGGCGGCGTCGGAGAGATAGTGTCTTCGAGCTTTGCGGATCGGCGTTCCGAAGGAGATCAAGACCGACGAGTACCGCGTCGCGCTCACGCCTGCGGGCGCCCGCGAGCTGATCCAGCGCGGTCACGAGGTGCTCGTGGAAACGACGGCCGGGGAGGGCAGTGCCTTCGCCGACGCACAGTACGAGCGGGCAGGTGCCCGCATCGTCTCGGTCGACGAAGCCTGGAGCCAAGCCGACCTCCTCCTCAAGGTCAAGGAGCCGATCGAGCCCGAGTATTCGCGGCTGCGCGAGGGTCTCGTGCTGTTCACGTACCTCCACATCGCAGCCAACGAGCTGCTGACGCGCGCACTCGCGGACAGCGGCATCACGGCCGTCGCCTACGAGACCGTCGAGACCGACGACCACCGGCTGCCGTTGCTCGCGCCGATGAGCGAGATCGCCGGAAGGCTCGCGCCGCAAGCCGCGGCGCACTTTCTCGAGAAACCCCTCGGGGGTCGCGGCGTTCTGCTGGCGGGAACGCCCGGCGTCCAACCGGGCCACGTCGTCGTCCTCGGCGGCGGAATCGTCGGCTACAACGCGGCGATCATCGCCCTCGGCCTCGGCGCTCGGGTCACGCTCCTCGAGCGATCGATCGCCCGGATGCGGCACCTCGACGAGATCCTCTCCGGACGCGTCAGCCTGCTCATGTCGTCGAGCCTCGAAGTCGAGCAGACGATCGCGCACGCCGACGTCGTCATCGGCGCCGTCCTCATCCCGGGCGCGCGTGCCCCCAAGCTCATCAGCCGCGGGATGCTCGCCGACATGCAGCCGGGCGCCGTCATCGTCGACGTCGCGATCGACCAGGGCGGCTGCATCGAGACGGCGCGGCCCACCACGCACTCCGACCCCATCTACGAGGTCGACGGGATCATCCACTACTGCGTCGCGAACATGCCCGGCGGCGTGCCCGTGACCTCGACGAAGGCGCTCACGAGCGCGACGCTGCCCTACCTCGAGGCGATCGCCGACCACGGACTGGCCGAGGCGGTCGCACGCGACCCCTCACTCGGCCGCGGCGTCAACGTCCTCGACGGCAAGATCACACACGAGGCGGTCGCCGGGGCCCACGGCCTCGACTACACACCGCTCGCGGACGTCCTGCCGCTCGCGGCGGTCTAGCTTCGCGCTCAGCTGTCGGGCTTGGGCTTCCGACTGGGCGTCAGCCGGACGACCACCCACGTCACTGAGGCCGCGGCCCCGACGATGGCGAGGACGTAACCGACGAAAGCGATAAGGCCGAGGGCGGTCGACATGGGCGCCCCTAGAATAGCCCGGTGCCCAGGGCGTGCGTCATCGTGCTCGATGCAGTCGGCGCCGGCGAGCTTCCGGACGCCGCCCAGTACGGAGACGAGGGCTCGGACACGCTCGGCAACGTCGCGCGAGCCGTCGGCGGGCTCGACCTGCCCAGCATGGAGGCGCTCGGTCTCGGCAACGTGGAGCCGCTCGAAGGCTGCCCGCCGCAGCCCGGAGCACCGGCCGTTGCCGGCCGCTTGATCGAGCGCTCGAAGGGAAAGGACACGACGACGGGACACTGGGAGCACATGGGAATCGTCACCGCACAGGCGTTTCCCACGTACGCACACGGGTTCCCTCACGACGTGATCGACCCGTTCATGCACCGCACCGGCCGCGGCGTGCTCGGCAACAAGGCAGCCTCGGGAACCGAGATCATCCAGGAGCTGGGGGAGGAGCACCAGCGCACCGGGAAGTGGATCGTCTACACCTCCGCCGACTCCGTCTTCCAGATCGCCGCGCACGAGGAGACGATCGCGCTCGACGAGCTCTACTACGGCTGCCGGGCGGCTCGCGAGATCCTGACCGGCAAGCACGCCGTCGGGCGTGTGATCGCGCGGCCTTTCACGGGAGAGCCGGGCAACTACGTCCGGACAGCGAACCGGCACGACTTCTCGCTCGAGCCGCGCCGTCCGAACTACCTGACCCTCATGCGTGAGGCAGGACAGAAGGTCTACGGGGTCGGCAAGATCGGCGACATCTTCGCCGGACAGGACATCGACGAGTCGCAGCCGACGAAGTCGAACATCGAGGGCATCCAGGTGACGGAGAGACTCCTCGGCGAGATCGACGACGGTTTCGTCTTCGTCAACCTCGTCGAAACCGACATGCTCTGGGGCCACCGGAACGACCCCGTCAACTTCCACCGCTGCCTGCAGGACTTCGACCACCGCCTCCCCGATCTCCTCGACGCGCTCCGGCCGGGCGACCTGCTCGTCATCACCTCGGACCACGGCTGTGACCCGACGACACCGTCGACGGACCACTCGCGCGAGCACGCGCTGCTGCTCGCGTACGTCGAGGGCCGAAACGCGGCCGGCCGGATCCACGCCGGCGAGTTCGCGGACGTGGGTGCGACCGTGAACGCCTGGCTGGGTGGCAAGGCGCCCTCACGCGGCATTCCGGGCCAGCCCCTCGTGACGCCCTAGAGCCTGGGGCACGCGACTACGCTGGCTGCATGCCGGAGCTGCCGGAGGTCGAGAGCGTCCGCAGGCAGCTCGAGCCCGCGCTCGTCGGTCGGCGCTTCGAGCGCGTGAGCATCGACGACTCGCGCCTTGTCCGTCCCTACGACCCGGCCGAGGTGGCGGCCGAGCTCGAAGGGGAGCGCGTCGCGGCCGTCGAGCGGCGCGGCAAGTATCTCGTTGTTCGGTTCGAGAGCGGGCGTGTTCTCCTGATCCACCTCCGGATGACGGGGAGCCTCCTGCACGCCCCGGGCGGCTCGCTCCAGACCGACTCGCACCGGCGTGCTGTTGTCACGTTAGACGACGGATCGGACGTCGCGTACCGAGATGTCCGCCGTTTCGGCACCTGGCTCCTGCTCGAGCCGGGGGAGGCGGAGCCGTATCTCGGCGCACGCGTCGGCGACGAGCCGCTCGAAGCGCTCTTCACGGCCACCCGCCTCGGCGAGCGTCTCGCCGGTCGCCGCGCGTCGCTCAAGGCCGCGCTCCTCGACCAGCGCACGCTGGCGGGTCTGGGGAACATCTACGTGGACGAAGCGCTGTGGCGGGCGCGGCTCAACCCGCTCCGCGCCGCGGGCGGCCTCGACCGCGCCGAGTTGCGGAGGCTCCACCGGAGCATCCGAGCAGCGCTCGAGCACGGCGTCGCCCGGCAGGGCTCGACGCTGCGCGACTACCGGCTACCGGACGGCAGCGGCGGCTCGATGCAGGACGAGTTCCGCGTCTACGGGCGCGTCGACGAGCCGTGCGATCGTTGCGGCACACCGATCTCCCGTACACGCGTTGCAGGCCGGACGACGTGGTTCTGTCCGACGTGCCAGCCGGAGTCGATCGGCGGGTCGTCGACGGCAGAGAGCAGCGCGACCGTTCCTGCCCGGCGCCCTCCCTAGACTGCGAGGGACATGGCCGGACGGGCATACAGCACGGAAGCCGTCGTCCTCCGGTCGATCCGGTTCGGGGAGGCCGACTGCGTCCTCCACCTCTACACCGAGGCGCACGGCAGGGTCGGCGCCGTCGCCAAGGGCGTGCGGAAGACGATGTCCCGGTTCGGCGCCCGGCTCGAGCCGCTCTCGCACGTCGAGCTCGTCCTTCACCGCGGCCGTGGCGAGCTCGAGACGGTGACCGCGGCGCAGCTTGTGCGGTCGCACCACGAGGCACGCGAGGACTACTACCGCTTCTCCGTCGGGATGATCGGCGCCGAGGCGATGCTGCGCCTGTTCAGCGAGGAGGAGGGGAACGAGCGGGCGTTCACCGCGCTGACGCGCTTCCTCGACCTCCTCGATGACACGCCGAACGCCGTCGACCGGCCAACTGTCGACCCGCTCGGGCTCGCGTTCCAGCTCAAGCTGCTCTGGCTGGCCGGCTACCTTCCGCACCTCTCCGGCTGCGCCGAGTGCGGCGCCGAGCGGGAGCCGCTCGTGGGCTACTCCCCGCGCGCCGGCGGCGCTGTCTGCGCTCGCTGCGCACCGACGACCGAGGCACTCGCGCTGGCGGGCGACGGGATCGCGGGGATCGAGGCGCTCCTCGCGCGTCCCCTCGCAGACGCTGTGGGGCTCGGCCTCTCGGAGCGCGCGCGGCGGGATGCGCTACGCGTCGTCACCGCCTCCTACGAGTACCACGGCGGCTTCCGGCTGCGAACGCTGAGCGCCTGACCGGCGGATCGAGGGCCTAACCGGCGTAGCCGAAGGCTTCGAAGTGGAGCGAGCCTTGCTGGCAGACACTCGTCGGCGGCTTGATCGACGCGTCCGTCACGCCGCCTCCGTTCGGACTCACCTGGAGCGTCTGCGCCTGCGGTTGGCACTCCCCCGACTGCGTGTCTCCCTGGCCGGCCACGTCGGGTGAGAAGCGCGCGTGCGCCACGGCAGACGCGCCGGGCTCGAGCACGACCCGGCCGGTACCACCGTCTCCCGCCGTCGTGATGTGCGTGGGCAACGCCGCCCCGCTCGCGCCGAGCAGTGTCCCCTCGGGGATGCCGTGCAGGGAGCAGCGGCTGTGGGAGCTGTTCGTCAGGGTGAGCGCGTACTCGATCTGGCCGGCCCCGGCGCTGCCGGGGACGAGGACGAACGTCCCGGCGAGCTCCGCGCCGGTACAAGGCGGGGCCGACGTTGCGGACTTCGACGTCACCGTCCGGGTCGTCGTGACGGTGTGCGTGTGGGTGACGGTCACGGTCTTCGTGCCGCCGCCGAGCCCGCAGCCGGCGGCCGTCAGCGCGACTGTGGCGAGGACCAGTCCTGCTGCAGTGCGTCGTCCAGCCACTCGCGCACGCCGCCGATCGGAAGCCGCTCCTGCGCGAGCGAGTCCCGATCCCGCACGGTCACGGTCTCGTCCTCGAGCGTCTGTTCGTCGATGGTGAAGGCCCACGGCGTACCTATTTCGTCCTGGCGCCGGTAACGCCTTCCGATCTGGCCGCTGTCGTCGTGCTCGACGACGTGGTGGCGGCGAAGCTCCTCGTAGAGCGCCCGCGCCCGTCCGGCCATTCCCTCGTCGCGCGGAACGAGCGGGAGGATCGCCGCCTTGACCGGCGCGATGCGCGGATGAAGACGCAGGACGACGCGTTCGCGGTCGCCGACGACCTCCTCGTCGTACGCGTCGCAGAGGAAGGCGAGCATGATCCGGTCGATCGAGACCGCCGGCTCGATGACGTACGGCGTGTACCGCGTCCCGTCGGGGTCGATCCACTCGA
>DAIMGZ010000031.1:0-18537 GCA_036723535.1 Gaiellaceae bacterium | reverse complement strand
GCCACTAGGCCCTCAACCTAGCGCGTCTACCAATTCCGCCACCAGCGCGAGAGCCCGCGCAGTGTAGCGGGGCGAACGCTCAGGTCAGATAGTGGAAGAGCGCGACGCTGTTCGCGAAAAAGAGCACCGTGACGACGACAGTGACCCGCGTGAGATTGCGCTCCACGATGTGCGTCCCGCCCTGCGACGCCGGGGTGAAACCCATCCCGCCCATGCCCGCGTCGCGGCCAGAGTGCATGAGGATGAGCGACGTCAGCGCGACGACGATGAGCACCTGGGTGACGGCGAGGAACTGGAGCACGCGCTCAGGGTAGCGCGTGGTCGAATGGGGCCACGACTAGCGCTGCCGCACTTCGACGATCGCGTCGACGAGCTCTGACGCGATCCGGTCCTTCGTCACGTAGCCGGACGCGCCCACCTCCCGCGAACGACCGACGTCGGCGCGCGAGTTCGAGCCGGTGAGCATGAGGACGCGGATCGCTTCGCTCGCCGCCCGGATCTCGCGCGTCGCCTCGAAGCCGTCGAGCACCGGCATGCTCACGTCCATGAGGACGACGTCCGGGTCGAGCTTCTCCGCGAGCTCGACGGCCTCCCCGCCGTCACTTGCCTGACCCACGACCTCGATCCGCTCGTCGGCAGCCAGGATCGCCTCGAGCGCCTCGGCGAAGAGCCGATGGTCATCGACGATGAGGACGCGGACAGGCTTCGACTTCGACTTGCGGGCGCGCATCCATGCATCCTGCCCTGTTAGCGTCGATTTGTGGAAGAGGATGTCCGCGAGCGCATCCAGAAGCTGCTCGTAACGGGCGACAACCGCCTCAAGCAGGGCGTAGACCCCGCGAAGGCGCGCGAGAGCTGGGAGCAGGCACTCGCGCTCGCACGGGAGGCGGGACTCGAGGAGCGGATCCGGCCGCTCGTCGAGGTCAGGCTCGCCGATTTGCAGCGGCAGCGCGACTGAGAATCGCTTCGATTCGCTCCGCCTGGCGGCGGACGTCGTGTTCCGCCGTCGCCTCCCGCGCGGCGTCGTTCGGGCACGGCAACGCGGCAGCCTGCTCGAGCCCGCGCGCCAGGGCGTCGACGTCGAGCGGATCGACGAGCACGCCGGCCTCGGGCGGCACGAACTCCGGCGGGCCGCCGATCCGCGTCGCCACGACCGAGCGCCCGCAGGTCATCGCCTCGAGCAGCGCCTGGCCGAGCGGCTCGACGAGGCTCGGCTGGGCGAGCACCCGGCACTCGGCGAGCAGGTGCGGGATCTCGTCATGCGCGACGCGCCCGAGCAGCCGGACGCGCTCGCGTCCCTCGAGCCGGGACCGAAGCGGCCCGTCGCCGGCGAAGGTCAGCGTCCCCGCCTCGAGCCGCGCGAAAGCGTCGGCGAGCCGGAGGACGTTCTTCCTCTCGTCGAGCGCGCCCACGCAGAGGAAGCCGGGCGGCCCGGACGGCGGCTCGGTGACCGCGAAGCGCTCGCGGTCGACGCCGCTCGACACGACTTCGACCTTCCCGCGCGCCTCGGGCAGCTTCGTCTCGAGCTCGCGCCGCAAGTAGCCGGAGACGCAGATCACCGCTGCCGCCCGGCGCACGACGAGCCGGGTCGCGGCCGCCACGCCGGGGATCGCGCCGATGTTGCGGACGTCCCTTCCGTGCGCGGTGACGACGAGCGGCGCCCGGCCGGCGAGAGCGGCGATCAGGCCCGCGGGGACGAGAAAGTGCGCGTAGACCACGTCCGGCCGCGCCGCGGCGAGCGTCCGCCGCGCCAGCGTCAGATAGCGGAGCTTCCCGCCGGCACGGGTGTCGAGGACGGCTAGCTCGATCTCGTGGCCCCGCGCGGCGAGCTCCCGCTCGATCTGCGCGACGAACGGGCCCAGGTCGGGCGCGTCCGGCCCCGGGTACATCTGCGAGACGAGCAGGATGCGCACGCCGCCCAGCGTACGAGCTTCTAGGCTCCCGCCATGAGCGACTACACGATCGTCAACCTCGGCGACGTCGAGAACGTCGCCCCCAAGTTCCAGATGCCGGAAGGCATGGACGTCCGTTTCCCGAGACGCGACCTCGGCTGCACGATCGGCGGCGTCGGCGTCGAGAAGCTGCCGCCCGGGCTGCGCCAGCCGTTCGGGCACACGCATACGCAGCAGGAGGAGATCTACGTGATCGCCGAGGGCTCGGGCCGGATCAAGCTCGACGACGAGGTGCACGAGCTACGGCAGTGGGACATCCTCCGGATCGGCCCAGGCGTGATGCGAAACCTCGAGGCCGGCTCCGACGGGGTCACGCTGATCGCCTTCGGCGCACCGCTCGGAGAGGAGAACGACGGCGAGATCGTGCCCGGATGGTGGAGCGACTAGGCGCGCCGGCGAAGCGCGTCGTACATCCCCCACTCCTCGCGCAGCGTCTCGCAGATCTCGCCGATCGTGCAGCGCGCGCGTAGCGCCTCCCGAATCGGCGGGAGGAGGTTCGCCTCGCCTAGCGCGGCCTCGCGTACTACGCCGGTCGCCGCTGCCGCTTCCTCGGCGTTCCGCTCCGCCCGCACGCGCGCCGTCCGCTCGAGCTGGCGCCGCTCGGCGGCCGGATCGATGCGCAGCAGCTCGATGCGCTCGCCGCTCTCCTCCTCGAAGGCATTCACCCCGACGATGACGCGCTCGCCTGCCTCGACCTGCTGCTGGAACTCGAACGCTGCCCGCTCGATCTCCTCCTGCACGAAGCCGCTCTCGACGGCCGCGACGGCTCCGCCCACTTCGTCCACCCGCTCGATCAGCTCCCATGCGAGCGCCTCGAGCTCGTCGGTCAGCGCCTCGAGGAAGTAGGAGCCGCCGAGCGGGTCGGCCGTGTCGGTCGTGCCGGCCTCGGTCGCGAGGATCTGCTGCGTGCGTAGCGCGATCCGCGCCGCGCGCTCCGTCGGCAGGGCGAGCGCTTCGTCGTAGCCGTTCGTGTGGAGGCTCTGGGCGCCGCCCGCAATGGCCGAGAGCGCCTGGATCGCGACGCGCACGATGTTGTTCTCCGGCTGCTGCGCCGTCAGGGTCGAACCGCCGGTCTGGGCGTGGAAGCGAAGGGCGAGCGCGCGCGGATTCGTCGCCCCGAACCGCTCGCGCATGATCCGCGCCCACAGGCGCCGAGCCGCCCGGAACTTCGCCACCTCCTGGAGGAAGTTGTTGTGCGCATTGAAGAAGAAGGACAGGCGCGCGCCGAAGTCGTCCGGCGACAACCCCGCCTCGACCGCCGCCTCGCAGTACGCGATCCCGTTCGCGAGGGTGAACGCCAGCTCCTGCACCGCGGTCGAGCCGGCCTCGCGGATGTGGTAGCCGCTGATCGAGATCGTGTTCCAGTGGGGAATCCGCTCGGCGCAGTACGCGAACACATCCGTCGTGAGCCGCATCGAGGGACGCGGCGGGAAGATGTAGTTCCCGCGCGCGATGTACTCCTTGAGGATGTCGTTCTGGACCGTGCCCCGGAGCGCGTCCGGCGGCACGCCCTGTTCCTCGGCCACGACCTCGTAGAGGAGGAGCAGGAGCGACGCGGGCGCGTTGATCGTCATCGACGTCGAAACCTCGCCAAGCGGGATCCCGGCGAGGAGGATCTCCATGTCGGCGATCGAGTCGATCGCCACGCCGGTGCGGCCGACCTCCCCGAGCGCCCGCGGGTCGTCGGAGTCGTAGCCGAGCTGCGTCGGCAGGTCGAAGGCGATCGACAGGCCGGTCTGGCCTCGGTCGAGGAGGTAGCGGTAGCGCGCGTTCGACTCCTCCGCCGAGGCGAAGCCGGCGTATTGCCGGATCGTCCACGGCCGGCCGCGGTACATGTCCGGATACGGCCCGCGGGTGAAGGGAAACTCGCCCGGCGCTTCGAGCTCGCCCGGCGCGTCCGCAGCGGTATAGACCGGCTTGACCTCGATGCCGGACTCGGTGCGCCAGTCGCCGGTGTCCGCCATGAACGGATCGTACGTCCGCCCTGCGCTAGACGAGGGCGGTTGGCTCGAGCTCCGCGTCGCGGCTGACGAGCGCGGCGTAGCGCCCACCTGCGCCGATCAGCTCCTCGTGGCGGCCGCTCTCGACGACCTGCCCCCGGTCGAGGACGACGATCTCGTCCGCATCCCTGATAGTCGAGAGCCTGTGCGCGATCGCAAGGGTGGTCCGGCCCTCCGAGAGCCGGTCGAGCGCCTCCTGGACGAGGCGCTCGGTCTCGGTGTCGAGCGAGGAGGTCGCCTCGTCCAGGACGAGGATCGGCGGGTTGCGGAGGATCGTCCGCGCGATCGCGATCCGCTGCTTCTCGCCGCCCGAGAAGCGGTAGCCACGCTCGCCGACGACCGTCTCGTAGCCCTCGGGGAGCGCGGCGATCACGTGATGGATCCGCGCCGCCTCCGCTGCCGCGAAGAGCTCCTCGTCCGTCGCCTCGGGCTTCGCGAAGAGGAGGTTCTCGCGCACCGACGCATGGAAGAGGTACGTCTCCTGGGAGACGACGCCCACCAGGTTTGCGAGCGCGCCGAAGCTGAGGTCACGGATGTCGACGCCGCCGATCGAGACGGAGCCGCGGTCGACGTCGTAGAGCCGCGCCGCGAGGTAGCCGAGCGTCGTCTTTCCGGAGCCGGTCTCACCGACGAGCGCGGTCGTCGTTCCGGCGCGCACGACGAAGCTCACGTCCTTCAGCGTCCAGACATCGTCGCCGCCGAAGGCGGCGCGGTCTACCGGCCGGGCTCCGTTGGCTTTGCCAACGGAGCTTCCAGCCTCGTACCGGAACCAGACTGAGTCGAAGACGACGTCGCCTGCCTCGGCCGCCTCGATCGCGTCCTCGCGCTCGGGGATGTCTACAGGCGCGTCGAGGTACTCGAAGATCCGGTCGAAGAGCGCAAGCGAGGTCTGGATGTCGAGGCCGACACCGAGCAAGGAGCCGACCGGGAAGAAGAGCCGCGTTTGGAGCGTGGTGAATGCAACGATCGTCGCGATCGAGATCGAGTGGCTGAAGACGGTGCCGCCCAGCCAGTAAACGGCAGCCGGCATCACCGAGAAGCTCGTCTGGATCGACGCCATCACCCAGCGGCCCGCCATCCGCTGGCGCACCTCGAGCTCGGAGAGTCGCAGCGACTCGCTCTCGAAGCGGTCGGCGAGCTCGTCGCCGCGCCCCATCGTCTTGCCGAGCAGGATCCCGCTGACCGAGAGCGACTCCTGGACGAGGCTCGAGATGTCGGCGAGCGACTCCTGCGTCGTCTTCGCGATCCTCCGGCGCTCGGCCCCGACCCGTCGCGTGAGGACGGCGAAGAGAGGGATCAGCGCGAACGCGAACAGCGCCAGCTCCCAGTTCAGGAACAGCATGCCGATCATCGTCGCGAGCACGGTGGTGACGCTCGACGCGATGCTCGTCGCGGTGTTCGTGACGACGTTCTGGACGCCGCCGATGTCGTTCGAGATCCGCGACTGCACCTCGCCGGTGCGCGTCCGCGTGAAGAATGCAAGCGAGAGCCGCTGGAGGTGGCGGTAGACCGCATCGCGCAGGTCGTGCATGACTCGCTGTCCGACCTGGTTCGAGAGCAGCGTCTGGATCACTGCGAGGAAGCCGGAGACGACTGCGATCACGATCATCCCGCCCGCGTTGAAGGAGATCGCGCCGGTGTCGTGCCGGGCGATCGCCACGAGGACGCGACGGAGCAGGAACGCCGGCAGGACACCGAGGCCCGCGCTCACGACGATCAGTCCGAGCAGGAACGAGAGCCGCCGGCGGTACGGCTTGAACAGCGGCCCGATCCGGCGCGTGTTCGCCCGCCGCACGACAGGGTCCGACGGCCGCTCGGGCGGCGGCGCTCCCCGATCGTGGAAGAACATGCCCATCGGCCCAGTATGGCCGTCGGGCACACTCACGCGGATGCGCGTCACCGTCCGCCTCTTCGCCGGCCTTCGGGAACGCGCCGGGCGTGCGCGCGTCGAGCTGGAGGACGTCGCGCGCGTCGAGGACGTCTGGCCCGCCCTCGACCTCGGGGCCGAGCCGCCGGGGCTCCTCTATGCCGTGAACCGGAGCTACGCGGAGCGAGGACACGAGCTCGCCGACGGCGACGAGATCGCGCTCATCCCGCCCGTGAGCGGCGGCTCCTTCCGGCTCGTCGACGGCCGGCTCGACGTCGCTGCCGTGCTGCGCGAGGTCGAGGATCCCGAGGCGGGAGGGCTCGCGAGCTTCGTCGGCACCGTCCGCCGCCGCTCGCGCGGACGCGACGTGCTCCACCTCGAGTACGAGGCGTACGAGGAGATGGCCGAGCCCATGCTCTCCCGTCTCGGCGACGAGCTGACGGAGCGGCACGGCCTCTGCGCCGTGGCGATCCACCACCGGCTCGGGCGCGTCGAGATCGGCGAGGCGAGCGTCGTCATCGCCGTCTCCGCCCCGCACCGCTCGGCCGCCCTCGACGCCTGCCGCGAGGCGATCGAGACGCTCAAGACGACCATCCCCCTCTGGAAGAAGGAGATCTACGCAGGCGGAGAAGAGTGGATCGGACGGGGATCGTGAGCGCACAGGCAGAGCAGCAGCAGCACGGCATTCTCCGCCGCTCCCTCGAGCGGATCGGAGGGCTCGCGATCGTGATCGGCGGGGCGGCCCTCAAGTGGGGCTTCCTGTTCGTGAAGTTCTTCGCCTTCTTCGTCTCCTTTGCCGCCTACTCGTTCTGGTTCGGGAGCTGGAAGTTCGGGCTCGGCTTCGTCCTCCTGATCCTCGTGCACGAGCTCGGCCACGTGGCGGAGGCGAGGCGGCAGGGGCTGCGGGTCTCGCTGCCGACCTTCATCCCGTTCATCGGAGCCTTCGTGACGGTCCGGAACGCCGGCCTCTCACCGTGGCGCAACGCGCTCGTCTCGCTCGCTGGGCCGCTGGCCGGCGGGCTCGCGGCCGCGGGCGTATGGGCGGTCGGCTCGGCCCAGAACTCGACGTGGCTCGTGGTGCTCGCGAACATCGGCTTCCTCCTCAACGCCTTCAACATGCTCCCGATCGGCTTCCTCGACGGCGGCACGGTCTTCCGGTCGATCTCGGAGACGTGGCGGCGACCCCGAATCAGCTACGAGGACGGCATCCCGGTCGAGGCGCATGCCCCCGAGCGGACCCGCGCCGTCCAGATCGCGCTGCTCTACGGCCTCCTCGGCGCCGCGCTCGTGGGCTGTCTGCTCGCGACCCGCCACAGCGGGATGCTCTGATGGAGGACCGCGACCTCCTCCAGACGCATCACAGCCTCGAGCATCTCCGCCGGCGCTCGGAGTCGATCGGCCGCGAGTTCCTCTCCGGCTTCGAGGCGGTCGAGCGGATCGACCGGCCTGCGGTCTCCTGCTTCGGCTCGGCGCGGGCGCCGGAAGGATCGCGGCCGTACGAGCTCGCCCGCGAGACGGGGCGCCTCTTCGCCGAGGCCGGGTGGGCGGTCGTCACCGGCGGCGGCCCGGGTGTGATGGAGGCGGCGAACCGCGGCTGCCGCGAGGGCGGCGGCCTCTCGGTCGGCTTCGGGATCGAGCTCCCCCACGAGCAGGACACGAACGACTACCTCGACCTTGCCCTGACCTTCGACCACTTCTACGCCCGCAAGACGATGTTCGTGAAGGCGGCGGAGGGCTTCTGCGTCTTCCCCGGCGGCTTCGGCACCGCCGACGAGCTGTTCGAGTCGCTGACGCTGATCCAGACCGGCAAGGTGCTGCACTTCCCCGTCGTGCTGATCGGCGAGGCGTACTGGACGCCGCTGCTCGAGTGGGTGCGGCGGAGCGCGCTCGCCGACGGAATGGTCTCGGCGAACGATCTCGCGCTGCTGACCCTGACGGACGAGCCGCGCATAGCGCTCGAGACCGTCCTCGACGCCTACCGCGGGGGCGGCGGAGAGACCAGTCCCCACGCGCCGGAGAAGGCGGACGCGCAGTAGGGGCTACCGCTTCTGCCAGACCGAGACGTGCTTCGTGCTCTCGCCGGTGAACGGCTCGCGGTTCCAGCCGGTCCAACGCTCGTGCAGCTCCATCCCCGCCAGGCGCGCCATGAGGTCGAGCTCGCCGGGCGGGACGGAACGGAACGGGATCGAGTTACGCACCCACTGCCCGTCGACGAGCGTGAAGTGGTGGGAGACGAGCCGCTGCGTCGCCGCGACGCGCTCGTCGATGCCGACGTGGTGGTCGCTGAGGTCGAAGACTTCGAGACGTCCCAGGCCGGGGACGCCGACCTCCACGACGAAGCAACCGCCCGGCTCGAGGTGAGCCGCGGCGTTCGCGAAGGTCGCGACCTGCCCCTCCTGCGTCGTCTGGTTGTTGATCGAGTTGAAGACGAGATAGACGAGCGAGAAGGTTTCGTCCACCCGAATCGTGGCGTAGTCGCCGATCGCGACCTGGATCTGCTCGCCGCCCGGCTTGGCCCGGAGCCGCGCGACCATCGCGTCCGAGAGATCGATCCCGCGCACCGCGACGCCGCGCCTCGCGAGCGGCAGCGCGATCCGGCCGGTGCCGATGCCGAGCTCGAGCGCCGTGCCCGCGCCGGCGAGCTCGGCGAGGAAGCCGACCGCCGCCTCGATCGCGGCGGGCTCGCTGTACTCCCCGATCGTCTCGTCATAGCGCGCGGCGACGTCCTCGCCGAAGTAGTTCTCGGGCACGGCGGCACGCTACCGTCCCCAGCGTGGAGCTCCGCGATCTGCCTTCGGTGGACGAGCTCGCGCGCGCGGCCGGCGACCCGCTCGCGGTGGACGCGGCCCGAGCCGTGATCGAGCGGGCGCGGGAGGAGATCCAAGCCGGCACGGATCCGGGAGATCTCGCGGCGCGCCTGCGTGAGGAGCTCGTCGACACGCGGCGGCCGCGGCTGCGACGCGTGCTCAACGCAACCGGCGTCGTCGTCCATACGAACCTCGGCCGCGCGCCGCTCGCCGAGGAGGCGCTCGCGCTGGTCCTCGAGGTCGCGCGGGGGTACTCGAACCTCGAGTACGACCTCTCGGAGGGCGCCCGCGGCTCGCGGCAGGACCATGTCGTCGCCGTGTTGCGCCGGCTGACCGGCGCGGAGGCGGCGCTCGTCGTCAACAACAACGCCGCCGCCGTGCTCCTCGCGCTTGCGGCGCTCGGCGAGGGGCGGGAGGTCGTCGTCTCGCGAGGCGAGCTGATCGAGATCGGCGACGGCTTCCGGATCCCCGACGTGCTGGCACGGTCGGGTGCACGCCTCGTCGAGGTCGGGACGACGAACCGGACACGCGCCGCCGACTACGAGCGCGCGATCGGCCCCGACACTGCCGTCCTCCTCCGCGTCCACCAATCGAACTTCCGCGTCGTCGGCTTCGAGGAGCGGCCGCGGCTCGAGGAGGTCGCCGAAGTCGCGCGCCGTCACGGGCTCCCGCTCGTCGACGACCTCGGCTCGGGACATGTCCAAGCTAGTAACAGACTGTTACTAGGTCAGGAGGAGCCGACGGCACGTGAGTCGCTCGTGGCCGGCGCCGATCTCGTCTGCTTCTCCGGCGACAAGCTGCTCGGCGGCCCGCAGGCGGGGATCGTGCTCGGCCGCGCCGAGCTCGTCGAGCGGCTCCGCCGCCACCCGCTCCAGCGTGCGCTGCGTGTCGACAAGCTCTCGCTCGCGGCGCTCGAGGGGACGCTCCTCCTCCACCTCGAGGCGCCCGAAAGAATCCCTGTTCTGCGGACGCTCGCCCAGGAGACGCAAACCGTGCGCGAGCGCGCGGAACGGCTCGCCGCGGCGACCGGCGGCGAGGTCGAGGAGACGGTCGGGCGCGTCGGCGGCGGCGCGCTGCCGCTCGCCGAGCTCCGAAGCTTCGCGTGCGCGCTCGAGGAGTCGCTTGCGGAACCGCTGCGCGCAGGCGAGCCGCCGGTCGTGGGCGTCGTCCGCGACGACCGGCTCCTGCTCGACTGCCTGACGCTGACCGACGAGGAGGCCGAGGAGGCCGCGGCCGCCGTCCGCGCCGCGCGCGGGTGAGCGAGCAACCGCCGGAGGCCCTGTTCTGGGATGCGCTGCGCGGCGGGCTCGTCACGCGCGCCCTCGCGCTCGTCGCGGAGCTCGACGTCGCGCGCGCGCTGCTCGACGGCCCGCGGCCCGTCGCGGAGCTCGCGGCCGCCTCTGGCGCCGACCCCGACACGCTGCACCGGCTCCTGCGCGCGCTCGCGAGCGACGGCATCTTCGCCGAGACGGAGCCGGGCGTCTTCCGCAACACGCCGGCCTCGCAGCTCCTCACGGTCGACGGCTGGGACGACTTCGCTCGCCTCTTCGGGGGTACGTGGCTCGAAGCGGTCGCGGGGCTCGACGCGAGCGGCGAGGCGTCCTTCCCGCGCGTGCTCGGTGACGAGTTCTGGTCGTGGTTCGCCTCGCATCCTGAAGAGCGGGCCGCTTTCGACCGCGCAATGGCTCAGGGCTGGCAGGGCCGGCTCGAGCGGCTCGAAAGCGTTGCGTGGCGCGGCGACGAGACGGTCGTCGATGTCGGCGGGGGCAACGGCTCGCTCTACTCGCGCTCCTCGACGGGCTTCCGAAGTTGCGCGGGATCGTCTTCGACCTGCCCGAGACCGTGCGTGACGAATCGCGCTTCGGAGACCGCTGCACGTTCGTCGAGGGGAGCTTCTTCGAGTCGGTGCCACCGGGCGAGGCGCACATACTCTCGACGATCATCCACGACTGGGACGATGAGGCCGCGACGCGGATTCTGCGCACGGTCCGCGCCTCAGCGGGCGAACGGCTCGTGCTGCTCGAGTCGGTGATCGAGCCCGGCAACGAGCCGCTGGGCGCGAAGTGGCTCGACCTCCTGATGCTCGTCATCGCCCGCGGCCGCGAGCGGACGGAAGCCGAATGGCGCGAGCTGCTGGCGTCGTCCGGCTGGGAGCCGACTCGCTTCGGCAAGGGCGTGATCGAGGCGCGACCCCGCTAGTGCCCTGTGCCCATGTAGATCGCGGTGAAGATCAAGAGGACGAGAACTGCCGCGCTCTCGACCGGCGCGGTACGCCGCCAGAGCTGCGTCGTGACTCCCGCCAGGAGCGCGAGCCCGAGCAGGACGAAGATCCACACGGGCGGGAAGGTGCCGCCGTCCCCGTAGGCCCGGAAGGTCGGCCGGTAGTACGGATCGCCCGTGTAGAAGCGCGCGGTCACGAAGAACGCCGCCGCCGGCGCGAACAGCCCCACGGTGGCGACGCCGCGGAATACGAGCACGGCGCCGACGAGCATGGCGACGAGCGCGATGAGCAGGACGAAGCCTTCGCCATGAGGGCTGATCTCGTGCCGGAGAGCGACCGCAAGCTCGTACGCTGCAGCAGCAACCAGCGTCCCGATCACGAGCCATCCAAGCCATCCGGCCCAGCGGAGCATCCATGCCAATATATAGCAAGTTTGCTATGGGAACGCAATGCCGCTGACCGCCGGCACCGCCGGGCACATCGACCACGGCAAGACGGCGCTCGTCGAGGCGCTGACGGGGAAGAACACCGACCGGCTGCCGGAGGAGCACGAGCGCGGCATCTCGATCGACCTCGGCTACGCGCCGCTCGAGCTGCCCGACGGCACGAGCCTCTCCGTCGTCGACGTCCCCGGGCACGAGCGGTTCGTCCGGACGATGGTCGCGGGCGCGAGCGGCATCGACCTCTTCCTCCTCGTGATCGACGCGGGCGAGGGAGCGCGGCCGCAGACGCACGAGCACCTCGCGATCCTCCGCCTGCTCGGGATCGAGCACGGTGTCGTCGCGCTGACGAAGGCCGACCTCGCCGACGAGGAGACGCTCGAGCTCGCGCGCGTCGAAGCCGAGGAGCTCGTACCCGGCGCCCCGGTGGTCGTGACGAGCGCGCGCACGGGCGCCGGGCTCGAGGAGCTGCGAGCCGCGCTCGCCGAAACGGCGGCTCGCGTCGCGCGGCCGGGCGCCGACGGCCCGGCTCGCCTCCACGTCGACCGCTCCTTCTCGCTCCGGGGGATCGGGACGGTCGCGACCGGCACGCTCTGGTCGGGGACGATCGGCGAAGGCGACGAGCTGCGCGTGGAGCCGCGCGGCCGGAGCGTGCGGGTGCGGAGCGTGCAGGTGCACGACCGGCCCGTCGAGCGCGCCGCAGCGGGTCAGCGCGTGGCGGTGTCTCTCCCTGGGGTGGAGCGGCAGGAGGTGCGGCGGGGGGACGTGCTCGTCACGCCCGGATCGTTCAGGCCGAGCTTCCGGGTCGACGTGACGCTCGAAGCGCTGGCGGAGGTCCCGGCGCGCGTGATGCTCCACCACGGCACGGCCGAGACGGCCGCGCGAGTGACCCGTGTCGGCGACCGTTTCGCGCAGCTGCGGCTGTCGCGGCCGGTCGTCGCGGGCCGCGGCGACCGTGTCGTCCTTCGCGCCGGGACGACGGTCGGCGGCGGAGTCGTCCTAGATCCAGCTCCGCCGCGCCACGCCGACCCCGGCCGCTTCGAGGCTCTCGAGCGCGGCGAGGTGCTCGTCCACGCGCCCGTCCCGACGAGCGAGCTTCGGCGGGTCGGCATCGAGGTGGAAGACGAGTGGGCGTGGTCGCAGGAGTGGCTCGACGAGCTGCGAGCCTCCCTCGACGCGGCCCTCGAAGCGGCGGATCCGCTCGACCCGGGCGTCCCGGTGCCGTCCGAGCCGTGGGCGGAAGCGGTCGTCCCCCACCTCGGGCTCGAGCGCCGCGGCGCCAAGCTCTACCGGCCGGGCGCGACCGCTGAGCTCGGCGGGCGAGCGGAGGCCGCGGCGGCGGTCGAGGCGGAGCTTGGCCTCGAGCCGGTGCGGGTCGAGGACGCGCAGCTCGCGCGCTTCCTCGAGGAGGAGGGCCGGCTCGTGCGGGTCGGCGACGGCTACGCGATCTCGCCGGCGGCGTACGAGCAAGCACGTGAGGCCCTCTTCGACGGGATCACGCTTGCCCAGTTCCGCGACGCGCTCGGCGTCGGGAGGAAGGCTGCACAGCTCTATCTCGAGCGCTTCGACGCGGACGGCGTGACACGACGCGTCGGAGATGCGAGAGTTCTGCGGCGAAGGAGATGAACGTCAGGGATCTGATCGAGCGCTACAACGCCGCGTGGAACGCGCAGGACCTCGACGCGATCCACGAGCTCCACGATCCGGACGTTGTCTTCCACAACCACACGGCCGACGAGCGCGCCGAGGGCGCGGACGCCGTCCGCGAGCACATCGCGCAGATCTTCCGCAACAACCCTACGCTGCGCTTCTCGGCGCGGGCGCTCCACGTCGGCGACGACTTCGCCGTCTGCGAGTGGACGGCGTCGACCGACTCGAAGGAGTGGGACGGCGTCGACGTCTTCCCGCTCAGGGACGGGAAGATCGCGCGGAAGGACGTGTACTCGGCGTCGCACCGTTCGCGCGAACGGTGAGCTGGAACACGTCGGGCCGGCTGTAGTGGCCCACGGGGTCGAAGCGCTGCCGCTCGGCGAGCAGCCGCGCCGGGTCGAGCTCCGCGTAGAGGATCCCCTCCTCGTCGTAGAGCGGCCCCGCGAGGTATGAGCCGTCGGGGGCGAGGATCGCGCTACCGCCGCGGCCGATCGTCCCGGCTCCCTCGATCTCCGCGGCGAGCGGGAAGTCGTCCGGATACGCCGACTCCCGCTGGTAGTGCGCCGGCGCGACGACGTACGCGCGGCTCTCGCGCGCGATGTGGACGAGCGTCTGCTGCCAGGCGTCGCCGTCGTCGGCGGTCGAGGCGACGTAGATCTCGACGCCGGACTCGTACAGCGCTACGCGCGCGAGCGGCATGTAGTTCTCCCAGCAGATCAGGCCACCGAGGCGACCGAAGCCGGTCTCGACCGCGTTGAGGCCGCGGCCGTCGCCCTGGCCCCAGACGAGCCGCTCGTGGTTCGTCGGCACGAGCTTGCGGTGGTGGAGGGCGAGCTCGCCGGCCGGCGAGTGGTAGAGGAGCGCGTTGTAGATCGTCCCCGGCCGGTCGGCCTCGACCTCGTTGACGCCGGTCACGATCCAGATGCCGAGCTCCTGCGCCGCCGCGCCGATCCGCCGCTCGGCGGGCGAGCCGACGGCGACCGACTGCTGCGCGAGCCGCGCGAACGTCTCCTTCGCGCCCGGAGCCTCCCAGCCCGCGAACGCCTTGGCCCAGCGCGACGACGGATAGACCGGCACGAAGGTCTCGGGGAAGACGACGAGCTCCGCCCCGTTCCCCGCAGCCTCCCCGGCGACCGTCTCGAGCTTGTCGAGCGTCGCCTCCCGGTCGAGCACGATCGGCTCGACCTGCGCGCACGCGACCTTGACCGGGCGCTCCATGCTTCGGAGCCTACTCGGGCTCGCCGTACCCGCCGCCGCCGGGAGTTTCGACCCGGACGACGTCGCCCGCACGCAGCTGCCGCGTCAGCTTCGGCGGTTGTTCCTCCCCGTTCACCAGGGTCCGGCCCCGCGCGCCGTCCTCGCCGCCGGCCCGGCCCCGGGGCGGGTGGCGCCGCCGCTCGGCAAGCACCGAGAGCCGGCAATCCTCGAGCACGCGCAGCTCACGCACGACGCCGTCCCCGCCGCGATGCGCGCCCGCCCCGCCCGAGCCGCGCCGCAACTCCCAGCGCTCGACGCGGAGCGGGTACTCGAGCTCGATCGCCTCGGCCGGGGTGGCCAGCGTGTTCGACATGGCGACGTGGACACCGCTCGGCCCGTCCGCGTCCGGGCAGGCGCCCTGGCCGCCGCCGACCGTCTCGTAGTACGTGAAGCGGTCGTTCCCGAGGGCGAGGTTGTTCATCGTCCCCTGGCCCGCCGCGGGCACCGGCACGAGCTCGCCGAGCGCGGCGAAGACGACGTCGACGATGCGCGACGAGGTCTCGGTGTTGCCGGCGACGACGGCGGCAGGGGGGCGGGCGTTGACGAGGCAGCCCTCCGGCGCGGTCACGGTGACCGGGGCAAAGGCGCCGCCGGAGGCCGGCAGGTCCGGCTCGGTGAGGCAGCGGACGACGAAGTAGCAGGCCGACTTCGTCACCGCGAGCGGACAGTTGAGGTTGCCCTCGTGCTGCGGGGCCGTCCCCGCGAAATCGATCCGGATCCCGTCGCCCGCGATCTCGACCGCGCAGTGGATCGGCAGGTCGCCCTCGACCGCCTCGACGACGTCCTCGGCCTCGCCGCGGCCGTCCGGAAGTTGCGCGAGCGCCGCGCGCACCATCCGCTCGGAGTAGGCGTAGAGCGCGTCACTCGCGACTGCGACACGGGCGCGACCCCGCCGTGCGCACAGCTCCTCGAGCCGCCGCTCGGCGAGATGATGCGCGGCGAGCTGCGCGCGGAGGTCGCCTCGCCGCTCCTCCGGCTGCCGCGTCGCGCGAACGAAGTTCTCGAGCACCTCGTCGGTCAGGAGCTGCGGCGGCAGGATCACGCCCTCCTCCTCGAGCGTGCGCGAGAAGGCGGGCAGGCTCGCCGGCTCGATCCCGCCGACGTCCGCATGGTGGGCGCGCGAGACCGCGAAGCCAAGGGCGGTGCGCGACACGAGCGTCACGTCGGGCAGGTGCGTGCCGCCGGTGTAGGGATCGTTGAGGATCGCGACCTGCCCCGGCTCGAGCCCGAGCCGCATGACGGCCGCGACCGCGTCGGGCAACGCACCGAGGTGGACGGGGATGTGCTCCGCTTGCGCGATCATCCGGCCGCGCTCGTCGAACAGCGCCGTCGAGCAGTCGCGGCGCTCCTTGATGTTGGCGGAGAAGGAGGAGCGAATCAGGACGGCGCCCATCTCCTCCGCGACAGCCCGCAAGGCGCTCCCGATCACCTGCAGCTCGACGTTCATCGTCTCAACACCAGCGTCCCGTCGTCGTTCGTCTCGCCGTGCCAGCCGTCCGGCACCCAGCAGGTCGAGCCGTCGAGCTCGACGAGCGCCGGCCCCTCCACCAAGTAACAGTCTGTTACTTGGAAAGACAGGTCCGGGCCGGGCACGACCTCGGCCGTGCGGACGGCGACGAGCTCGACCTCCCGCCCGCGGTCGGCATAGCCGTACCGCTCGTCGTGGGCACGGTGGAAGCGCTCCGCGAGATCGTCGCCCAGCGCCACCGTCAGCTCGAAGGACTGGCCCGTATAGCGGATGTCCGCTTCGCCCTCTGCCGGCAAGTCGCCCAGCTCGCCGAGCGGCCGGACGTGCGAGACGACGTGATCCCGTCGCTCGTCTCCGGCCGCGAGGCCGAGCGCGGAGAGGACGCCCGCTGCCGCCGGCACGAGCACGGCCTCCATCCCCAGCTCCTCGGCGAGCGCGCACGCGTGGAGCGGGCCGGCCCCGCCGTAGGCGACGAGCGCGAACTCGCGCGGGTCGTGGCCGCGCTCGACCGAGACGACGCGCAGGGCGCGCAGCATCTCGGCGTTCACCACCTCAACGACCGCGGCGGGATCGATGCCGTCGAGCGCGGCCGCTGCGGCGTCTCTGTCGAGGACGAGACCGCCCGGCAGCTCCGCGGGCAGCCGGTCGAGCAGGAGGTTCGCATCGGTCACGGTCGGGCCGCCGCCGCGACCGTAGGAGGCCGGGCCGGGATCCGCGCCGGCCGACTCCGGCCCGACCCGTAGAGCGCCGCCCGCGTCCCGCCGCACGAGCGAGCCGCCGCCGGCGCCGACCGTGTGCACGTCCACCGACGGCAACCTCATCGGCAGTCCGCCGACCTCGCGCTCGGGCACTCGCGGCGCGCGGCCGCGCGGCAGCAGGCAGACGTCCGTGGAGGTGCCGCCCATGTCGAATGCGATCGCATCCTCGAAGCCCGCGCGGCGGGCCAGGAGACCTGCGCCGACGACGCCGCCGGCCGGCCCAGAGACGAGCAGCCGTGCGGGGTGCGCAGCCGCTTCCTCTGCCGAGACGACGCCGCCTGAAGAGAGCATCACCACCGGCTCCGGCAGCCCGGCCTCGGCGGCCGCCGCCGCGAGCGCGTGCAGGTAGCGCGACGCGATGGGCGCGAGGTAGGCGTCGGCCGCGGTCGTCGAGGCGCGCTCGTACTCCCGGAACTCGGGCGCGAGCTCGTGCGACGCCACGACGTGGACACCGGGGTTGCGCCGCCGGAGCTCCGACGCGACGGCCTGCTCGTGGGAAGGATCGCGGAACGCGAACAGGAGACAGACGGCGACCGCCTCGGCGTCGCCGAGGTCGGGGAGCGATTCGAGATCGAGCGGCTCGAGCTCTCCGGCCGGGCCGAGCCGGCCGGGAACGCCGTGGCAGCGCTCGAGCGGCACGAGCGGCACGGGATGGTCCGCACAGAGGCGGTAGAGGTTCGCGCGCGTCTGGCGGCGCAGGTGGAGGAGATGCTCGAAGCCGGCGTTCCCGACGTACGCGGTGCGGGCGCCGCGCCGCTCGAGGAGCGCGTTCGTGGCGACGGTCGTCCCGTGCGCGAATCGGGTCAGCCCGTCGCCCGCGCCGACGGCGAGCGCCGCGCCGAGCACCGACTCGTCCTGCCGCGCCGCGGTCGGCACCTTGGCCGTGCGAATGCGTCCCTCGTCGACGAGCACGGCGTCGGTGAACGTGCCGCCGACGTCGACGCCGAGGATGGCCACGCCCCTAGTCTGAATCGCCGTGCCGATCCGCGCCTTCTTGTTCGACTTCGACGGGCTCATCCTCGACACGGAGCTCGCCTCGCGGGCCGGGTGGGAGCTCCTCTACCGCCAGCACGGCCATGAGCTGCCGACCGACCTGTGGGCGACGCTCGTCGGCACCACGCACGCGCCGTGGAACCCGATGGAGCACCTCGAGGGGCTCGTCGGTCGGCCGCTCGAACGGGAGGCGCTGAACGAGCGGCGCTACGCACACGAGCTCGCGCTGATCGAGGCGGAGGAGCTGCGGCCGGGAATCGAGGAGTACCTCGCCGCGGCGCGGCGTCTCGACCTGAAGCGCGCGATCGTGTCGAGCTCGTCGCGGCGCTGGGTAGACATGCACTTGAAGCGGCTCGAGGAGGCGGTCGGCTGGGACGCGATCTGCACCGCCGACGGCGATCCCGCCCGCGCGAAGCCCGCGCCCACCCTGTACCTCGAGGCGCTCGAGCTCCTCGACGTCACGCCGGGCGAGGCGGTCGCCTTCGAGGACTCGCCCAACGGCGTGCTGGCGGCGAAGGCTGCTGGCGTCTTCTGCGTCGCCATCCCGAACGAGGTGACGCGCGAGCTGGGCCTCGAGGAGGCAGGAGCCGACCTCGTCCTCGAATCCCTCGCCGACTTGGCGCCGGACGTATTGCTCAGACGCTTTCGGGAGGAATAGGGTCCGCGGCATGGCTACCTATGAGAAGGCCCACATCGACGAGATCGCGTCCAGGCAGTGGCCGCACTGGATCCCGGTCCGCCATCACTTCGGAATCGAGACCTTCGGCATCAACCTCTGGCGAGGGCGAGACGACGGGACGATCATCCCCGAGCACGATCACGGTGAGGACGGCGAGCCCGAGCTCTACTACACCGTCGACGGCCACGCGACCTTCACAGTCGCGGGCGAGGAGGTCGACGCGCCTGCGGGGACGTGCCTCTGGATAGGAGACCCTTCGACGACGCGAGCTGCGACGTCACGCGAGCAGGGGACCGTCGTCCTCTCGGTCGGTGCAGGCCCGCCCGGCACGGGATACCAGCCCGCCGGCTGGGACTCGCACTACCTCGAAGGCGACAAGTAGCTCGGGGGTACGCTCGGGCCGGAGCGGCCGGGCCCGGTGGCCCAGCGGGTCTTCAAAACCCGT
>DAIMGZ010000030.1:0-18754 GCA_036723535.1 Gaiellaceae bacterium | reverse complement strand
TTGCCCGGCATGATCCGCGAGCGCAGCTCGTCGTCGGGCGCGTGCAGCGAGAGCGCGAGGCGGATCGGCTCGTCCACCTCGTCGACGAAGCGCCGCAGGCCGGGCAGCCAACCGACCGTCGAGATCGTCGTCCGCCGGTGAGTGATCCCGAGGTCGGGTAGCCGTCGCGCCGCCGTCAGCACCTCGTCGAAGTTGAGCATCGGCTCGCCCATCCCCATGAAGACACAGTGGTCGACCTCGGTGACCCGCCGGAAATGGAGCGCCTGGTCGAGGATCTCCGAGGCGGTCAGGTTGCGCCCGAACGCCATCGAGCCGGTGGCGCAGAACGTGCATGTGAGCGGGCAGCCCGACTGCGAGGAGAGGCAGAGCGAGCGCCGGCTGTCCCGGTACCGCATCCGCACCGCCTCGACCGGATGACCGTCGGCCGTCCGGAAGAGTGTCTTCACCGTACCGTCCCGCGACTCCCGCTCGGCCTCGACTGAGAGCGTCGAGAAGGGAACGGCCGACGCGAGCTCCTCGCGCAGAGCGCGCGGCACGTTCGTCATCGACTCATAGCCGGCCGCGCCGCGCGCCGTCCACTCCCACACCTGTCGGGCGCGGAACGCCGGCTCGCCACGCTCGGCGAGTGCCTGTTCGAGGAGGGCCAGGTCCACCGGACTACGGTAGCGTCACGCGCTGTGATCGATCTCCGCTCCGACACCGTCACGAAGCCGACGCCGGGGATGCTCGCGGCGATGGCGGCCGCCGAGCTCGGAGACGAGCAGGAGCGCGAGGATCCGACGACGAACGAGCTGCAGCGCCGGATGGCGGAGCTGCTCGGCCACGAGGCGGCGCTCTTCCTCCCGACGGCGACGATGGCGAACCAGGCCGCGCTGCGCGTGCTCAGCCGGCCCGGCTGCAAGGTGGTCGCGGAGGAGCGGACGCACGTCCTGATCTACGAGTGGGGAGGGCCCGCGATCCATTCCGGCCTCGTCATGCAAGGAGTGGTCGCGGAGGCGGGGAGGCCGACGCCGGAGCAGATCGAGGAGCTGGACGAGTTCGGGCCCGGGAGCGTGCTCGTGCTCGAGAACACGCATCGCAGCTCGGGCGGCAGGGTCTGGCCGCTCGACGAGTTCCGCGCGGCGGTCGACGCAGCGCGCTCGCGCGGCGCCGCCGTCCACCTCGACGGCGCGCGCCTCTTCAACGCCGCCGTTGCGGCGGGCGTGGAGCCGTCGGCGTGGGGGGTGCTCGTCGACACCGTCACGATCTGCTTCTCCAAGGGGCTCGGCTGCCCGTTCGGCGCGATCCTCGCCGGGCCGGCGGAGACGATCGAGCGGGCCTGGGAAGGGAAGTTCCTCTTCGGCGGTGCGCTCCGGCAGTCCGGCATCGCGGCCGCGGCGATGCTCTATGCGCTCGACCACCACGTCGCGCTGCTCGCCGACGACCACGCGCGGGCGAAGCGGCTCGCGGACGGGATCGGGCTCGACCCCGCGACCGTCGAGACGAACTTCGTCCCCATTCCCGCCGAGCCCGGCCTGCGCGAGCGGCTGTTCGAGCGGGGCGTCGGCGTCGGCGGCCTCCGCCCGGGGTGGCTGCGCGCCGTCACGCACCTCGACGTCGGGGACGAGGAGATCGAACAGGCGATCGAGGGGATGCAGGAGGTGCTTTCTGTCCACGCCTGAGGGTCTCGCCGCGAAGCTCGATCAGCTCGTCCGGCGCGAGCAGCGGGAGAAGCGGATGCCGAGCCTCGCGGCGGCCGTCCTGCGCGACGGCGAGCTCGCCTGGGAGACGGCGGTCGGCGTCGCGGACGCCGAGTCGGGCCTCGAGGCGACGCCGAACACGCAGTACCGCATCGGCTCGATCACGAAGACCTTCACCGCGACCGCGATCATGCAGCTTCGCGACGCGGGCAAGCTCGACCTCGAGGACACGCTCGACCGGCACGTCGAGGGCGCGGCACACCGGCCGACGATTCGCCGGCTCCTCTCGCACGCATCGGGTCTGCAGCGCGAGACGCAGGACGACTCGTGGCTGACGCTTCGCTTCGCGCCGCCCGAGGAGCTGCTCGAGACGCTCGAGCGGGCCGAGCTGGTGCTCCCGTCCGGCGCCCGCTTCCACTACTCCAACCTCGCCTTCGCGCTCCTCGGCATCGTCGTCGAGCGTGTCTCGGGCGTGCCGTACATGGACTACATCCGCGAGCGGCTGTTCGAGCCGGTCGGCCTGAAGCGCGTGAGCTTCGAGCCGGAGCCGCCTGCGGCCAAGGGATACCTCGCCCAGCCGTACGCCGACGGCGTCTGGGACACGATCGGCGTCGAGACCGGCGCGTGGGCGTCCGCGGGGCAGCTGTGGGGGACGGCGGGTGACATCTGTCGCTGGGGCGCCTTCCTCGCCGAGCCCGAGGAGTCGATCCTCGCGCGGTCGAGCGCCGAGGAGATGCGGACGGTGCAAGTCATCGACGAGCACGAGCGCTGGCTGTCGGGCTACGGGCTCGGCCTCCAGCTCCGCCGGGCCCCCCTGTTCTTCCGGCCCGGCGTCGCCGGCTTTGCCGGCGACGCTTCCAGCCGCGACCGGATCCTCGCCGGCCACGGCGGCTCGATGCCGGGCTTCATCGCGCGGCTCTACTTCTCCCCGAAGGAGAAGGTCGTCGCGGTGGCGCTGACGAACGAGAGCGAGGCGGCGCTGGGCGACCTCGGGCTCGTGCTCGTCCGGACGACGGTTGAGGAGTGGCCGGTCGCGCCCGAGCCGTGGCGGATCGGCGAGCCTCCGCCCGACCAGGTCGTGCCTCTGCTGGGGATCTGGTTCATGGAGTCGGCCCAGCTCGTGTTCCGCTGGCGCGAGGGGCGGCTCGAGGCGCGCTACGACGGAATGCTGGACTGGGAGCCGTCCGCCGTCTTCGAGCAGGAGGCGGACCATCGCTGGCGCACCGTCTCGGGGCCGGAGCACGGCGAGGCGCTGCGGATCGAGCGTGGGCCGGACGGCTCGGTGACGCGGCTGGTCTGGGCCGGCTATCCGGTTACGCGCGAGCCGGGCCCGTGGCGCGCACCGGAATAAACGCCTGCGAGGCCCCTACTCGTACTGGAGCGCCTCGAGCACGTTCAGCTTCGCGGCGCGGCGCGCGGGCCAGATCGCGGCGAGGATCCCGACGATGATCGCCGCGATCACGAAGTAGACGAGCGACAGGTACGGCACCGCGAAGACGATCCCCTGGTCCGAAAGCGCATGCGTCACGAGGATCGCGAGGAACAATCCGACAACGATCCCGAGTGCGGCGCCGATCAACGACGTGACGATGCTCTCGTGGCGGATCATTCGCCGCGTCTGCCGACGCGTCATGCCGACCGCACGCAGCATCCCGAGCTCGCGCGTCCGCTCGAACACGCTCAGCACGAGCGTGTTCACGATCCCGAACAGGCTGACGACCACCGACAGCGCAAGCAGCACGAAGAGCAGGCTGAGGATGTTGTTGAGCGGCTTCTCGAAGTTGCTCTTGAACTCCGAATGCGTCTGGACCTTCGCGTCCGCGAATCCGGCAGTCGCTGCTTCGAGGGTCTTCGTGTTCGCCTCGCTCACGCCGCCCTTGATGTCGATGAAAGCCATCTCGTTCTCCGGGTCGACGTAGTTGGCGTCGAAGAGCGAGTTCGAAATCGTCACGGTGCCGAACGGCGAGCCGCCCTTCGGCAGCTTGAAGACGCCATCGACCTTCAGGTGGAGGACCTTTGCGCTCGGCGTCTCGAGAGTCAGCGGCGAGCCGACGTGGAGGTGGTGCTTCTTCGCGTACTTGTCGTCGACGAACGCGCCGCTCTTGCCGAGCTCCGCCGGCACCGCGTTCGAACCTTCCTTCCAGTCGAGATGGACCACCTTCGTGAGCTCCGGGTCGGCACCCGTCAAGTTCTCCACGGATCCGAAGACGCGGGCTGAGCCGGCCCGGATCCCCGAGACGGCCGTCACGCCTGGCGCCTTCGCGACCGCCCTTTGGGCGGCGGTCGTCAGCGGCGTGAACGTGTCCTGGGAGGTCAGTGCGTAGTTGGCCTTGAAGAGGTCGTCGACTGCGCTCTCGAACGACGAGCGGATTCCCTGCCCGAGGATGGCGACGAACGTGACGAGGGCGAGACCGATCATCAGCGCCGATGCCGTCGACGCCGTCCGCTTCGGGTTGCGCATCGCGTTGTCGCGTGCGAGCGCGCCGGCCGCGCCGCCGATCCGTGTCGCCGGCCAGCCGAGCACCGACGCGAGCGGGCGCACGACGCGCGAGGCGTTCGCGGCCACGCCGAAGAAGAGGAGCAGAATGCCAATGCCGAGCGAGAACAGGCGCGCCGGCGTGGCCAGGTTGTGGGCGAGGACACCGTAGGCGAGCAGCAGGACACCGAAGAGGAGCGTCGCCGCGGAGAGGAACGGTGTCCACCGCGCAAAGCGCCCGCGGGGCAGCTCGGCGCCCTCGCGGACGGCCGCGATCGGCGGCACCCGCGTTGCGCGTCGCGCCGGCCGCAGGCTCGCGACCAGCGTGATGATCGTGCCGACGAGGAGGCAGACGATGACCGTTCGCGTCGCGAACACCGTCCCGGCCGAGGGCAGGTCGATCCCAATCAAGACGAACACCGATTTGAGCCCCTTCGCGAGCGCCAGCCCGAGGAAGAGCCCGGTTACAGATCCGAGGATCCCGATCACGAGTGCCTCGACGATCACCGAGCGCAGGATCTGGCGCCGGGTTGCGCCGAGCGTGCGGAGGGTCGCGAACTCGCGTGTCCGCTGCGCGATCGTGATCGACAGCGTGTTCGCGATCACGAAGCTGCCGACGAAGAGCGCAATGCCGGCGAACGCGAGCAGGAAGTACCGGATGAAGCTCGTGAAGCCGTTGACGCTCTTTTTGTCCTCCTTGACCTGAGCGGACGTGTCGCGCACCTGAGCCGAGACGGGGAGAACGGGCTTGATCTCGGCGATCAGCTTCGGCGTCGGGACGCCCGCCTTCGCCTCCACCCGGATCAGGTCGAGCTTGCCCACGCGGCCCAGGAGCGCCTGGAGTGTCGGCAGGTCGAACACGGAGATGGTCGCGCTACCGATCGAGACGCCGGAAAGCTTCACGATCCCGGCGATGCGGAACTGTCGGACCGGGCCGTTTCTCTCAACGCCGATCGTGTCGCCGACCTTGTAGTGCTTGCTCGACGCGACGTTCGTGTCGATCGCGATCTCATCCGGGCCGCTTGGCCAGTGCCCTGCGGTGAGCTCGAGCGGGTTGAAGCGCTGGTCGCCGTTGGGGTCGACGCTGAACGCGAGGCTCGGTGCGCCGTGCGTCGAGACCACCTTGCCGTTGCGGCCGACGAGCTTCGTCTGGGCGTCGGTGACGGATCCCTCGGCCACCTTCACGTCCGGTAGCTGCCGCACTCTGGCGAGCACGTACTCCGAGAAGCTCGGCGTCTGGACTCCGTTCCCGTTGTCGTTCGTGAAGGCGGTCTTGCCGCTGATGATCGCGTCGGTGTTCCTGTACGTCTGCGTGAAGATCGACGTGAACGCGTTGTTGATCGTGTCGGTGAGGACGTAGGTGCCGCTGATCATCGCGACGCCGAGGATGATCGCGATCGCCGTCAGCGCCGCACGGAGCTTCCGCCCGGCGAGGCCCTTCAGTGCGACGCGGAGCATTAGTGCAGACCGCTCATGACCGCGAGCACGTCTGCCGGGCTCGCGTCACGGAGTTCCTTCACGATCAGCCCGTCGTCGAGGAAGAGAACCCGGTCTGCGATCGCGGCTGCGCGTGCCTCGTGCGTCACCATGACCGTCGTCTGGCCGTAGGCGTCGGTCGACTCCCGCATGAGGTCGAGGATCTCGCCCCCTGTCCTGGAGTCGAGGTTGCCGGTCGGCTCGTCGGCGAAGAGGATCGTCGGGCGTGTCACGAGGGCGCGGGCAATCGCGACGCGCTGCTGCTGGCCGCCCGAGAGCTCCGACGGCCTGTGCTCACGCCGCTTGTCGAGCCCCATCTTCGCCAGCAGCTGTTCCAGCCACACCTTGTCGGGCTTCTCGCCGGCGATCGAGAGCGGTAGGAGGACGTTCTCCTCGGCGCTGAGCATGGGGAGGAGGTTGAAGAATTGGAAGACGAAGCCGATGTGCTCGCGCCGCAGCCGCGTAAGCCGGGAATCGTCGAGCTCCGTGATCTCGGTGCCGGCGATCTTCACCGTCCCCGAGGTGGGCTTGTCCAGCCCGGCGAGGATGTGCATGAGCGTCGACTTGCCGGAGCCGGAGGGCCCCATCACTGCGACGAGCTCGCCGGAGCCCACGTCGAGATCCACACCGCGCAGCGCCTCGACCGCCGTCGCGCCTTCGCCGTAGCGGCGCCCGATGCCGCGCGCCTCGACCGCGGCGTTCGTGGGCACGGCGACGCCGTCCTCCGACTTCTCCCTCACGGCCATGGCGATCACGCTAGTCGAATTTGGCGCGAGTGGGTAGGGGGTCACCGCAGGGTCACCGGCCACCGCCGAAGAGGAAGCCGAGGACGGCCGCGGCGTAAGCCGCTACAAGGAAAGCGCCCTCGCGCCGTCGTGAACGGCCGTCCCACACGGTCACCGCGACGACGACCGCGGCGCCGGCCATCGCGAAGAGCTCGGTCCAGCGGAAGGCGAGCGCGAGCGGGTGGGTGAAGAGGAGGGACAGCAGCGTCACGACGGGGACGATGAGCAGCGCGACCTGGGCGCTCGAGGAGATCGCGATCTCGGTCGCGAGCGGCATCTTGCCGCCTCGCGCGATCAGGATCGCACCGCCATGCTCGGCTGCGTTCCCCACGATCGCGACGATCACGACGGCGATGAAGAACTCGCTCAGGCCGACGGCGGCCGCGAACGCGTGGAGCGAGTGGACGAGGATCTCGCTCACCCACGCGGTGGCGCCGGTCGCCACGGCAAGGGCGACGAGCGCAGCGGTGAGCGACCACGCGCCCTCGCTGGGCTCCTCGCGCTCGCGAAGGCGGTGGCGGCGCAGGTTGCGGCCGACGACGGCGAGGTAGAGCAGCAGGAGGACGACCGCCACCGGCACCGAGGCGACGACGACGGTGTGCCGCTCGGGCGACCCCGTGTAGCCGAGCGTCGTCGGGAGCACGAGAGCGACGACGGCGGCGCCGACGAGGCCGATCTGCGTGAGCAGCGAGCGGCGGTCGATCTTCGCTCCGTCCGGGCCGGCCACCTGTGTGACTCCGTACACGAGCAGGAGGTTCGAGATGACGCTCCCCGACAGCGAGCCGCGCACGACGACGGGGAGGTTGGCGCCGACCGCGAAGAGGGCGACGATGAGCTCCGGAGCGTTCCCGAAGCTCGCGTTGAGGAAGCCGCCGATCCCCGGTCCGGTGTGCTCCGCGGCGTGCTCGGTCGCTTCGCCGATCAGCCACGCGAGCGGGATGAGGGCGATCGCGGCGAGTACGAAGAGCGTGACGTCTCCGGCGCCGGTGAGCTTGTCCACGGCGATCGTGACGGGCGCGAGGAGGAGCGACCCCCAGAGGAGCTGGCGGCGCACGGGCGGCAAGCGTAACGGGGACGATCTCGACCGCGCCCGGCGACTAGCTCGATTTCGTCGCACTGTCAAGTCTTGCGCAGCCCTGCATTCGCTCGGACAATGAGGTCATGACGCCCGAGCAAGGGACCGCGACACTTCCGCTCCACCCGCAGGACGAGGCGGAGTGCCGGCGCTGCGCTGTCCACTGCGAGAAGGTCGTCTACCCGTCTGCGTGTCTCCAGCGGTCGTGTCCCTTCGTCTACGCGTACGAAGAGCAGGGGCGCACGTACATGGGCTGCCTGCAGAAGGTGTTCGAGGCGGAGATCGACGTCGAAATGCTCGTCGCGGCGGAGCGGACGCGCGAGGGCTTCGGCGCGGTGCGTGCGCTGCGCGGCCCGCTGCCGATGTGCGAGGCGGCGGTGCAGGCGACGTTCTCGCACCGCGAGAGCGAGCTCGGCTGCCTCAATCCGGAGTTCGGTGAGCTGCCGGCAGGCTCGCCGACGTTCCGCGTGTTCGCGCGGGTCGCGGACCTCTAGCCGGTTCGCGCAGCCGCCGCAGGATCAGGACGCCCACGGCCGGGCCGGCCGCGGCGAGAACGAACGCGAGGCGCCAGCTGTGCTCCGCGACGGCCGCGATCGCAGGCGGGGCACCGGCGACAACGACGCCGAGCAGCGTCTGCTGGAAGCCGAGGGCGGCACCGGTGCGGGCCGAGCCGGCCGCCTCCGCGGCGGCGGCGTAGGCGAGCCCGTTCCACGCCATGCTGAGCGTCCCGGCGACGACGAACAGGGGAACCAGGAGCGCAAGAGGCGCGTCGGTGGCGGCGGCGACGCCCGCGGTGAAGAGCGCGAGCGCGACGCCGATCGTCCGCAGCGGCCTCAGGCGGCTGCCGAGCCGGTCCGAGATCCTCCCGGAGCTGATGCGCGCGGCGACGGCGAGGACGTAGATCGCCACGAGTACAGCGGCGGCGCCGTATTTCGACACATGGCGGTGCTCGTGGAGGAAGAGGACGACGAAGCCCGTGATCCCGATCTGCGCGGCGAGGTAGAGGCCGGTCCCGGCGCCGAGCAGCCACATGCGCGGGTCGCGCAGCGGGCGAGACACGTCGCCGAGCACCGGCTCTCGCCCCGAGCCTCCGCGGATGAACACGGCGGCGACGACCGCTCCCGTCAGGCACGCTCCGGCGAGGAAGAGGAAGGCGGCGCCCGTGCCGCCGGCCGAGGCGAGAGCGGGGAGCACCGCGGCGCCGAGCGCACCGCCGATCGGGATCGCCGTCTGCCGGATCCCGAGTGCGAGTCCGAGCTCCGAGGAGGGGAACCAGGCCATGATCGCGCGGCCGCTCGCGGCGTTGACGCTCGCGCCGAGCGCTCCGACGGCGACGAGGACGCCCGTGACCGTTCCGAAGCCGTGGGTCGTGGAGGCTACGGCGAGCATGGCGCCCGCGCCGGTGAGCCCGGTCGCGATCACCCAGCGCTCGTCGAGACGGTCGGCGAGGAGCCCCCAAGGCAGGAGCGTGAAGAGCATCCCGATCCCGATCCCTCCGAGAACGACACCGGTCTGGCCGAGCGTCAGCCCGTAGTGCGACTTCAGGGCAGGCGCGAGCGCCGGCAGGCCGACCGAGGAGGCGGAGAAGCTCGCCTGCGCGAGCGTCCCCGCGGCCAGCACGACCCACCGATACCGCCCACTAGACAGGTCCCGAACGTACACGGCCGGAACCAGGTTCCGGACGTGGCCCGAACGGTCACGTCAGCCAACGTGCGTGCAGCGCCTTCGTCCCAACCGACACGTCTTGGACGTACCTGGCCGGAACCACGTTCCGGACGTGGCCGCAGGGGTCACGCCAGCCAGCGGGCGCACAGCTCCTTCGTCTTGCGGACCTCGTTCGCGTCCGGGCCGCGGTTCTCCGGCCCTGCCGTCTCGAGCACGGCCGGCAGTCCCTGCAGGCGCGGGTTAGAGAGGAACACGCCGAGCCGCTCTCCCAGCTCGCCCTCGAGGATGTTGGCGTGCCGGTCGCGGTTCGACGCGAGTGGGGCGGCCGCGTCGTTCACGTGCAGCGCTCGCAGCCGGTCGAGGCCCATCGCCGAGTCGAGCTCGTCTAGGCACGCGTCGAGCGCGGCCGGGTCGGCAACGTCGACCCCGGACACCCAGAGGTGGCAGGAGTCGAGGCAGACACCCAGGTGTGGGGGACGGCCAAGCCGCTCGTGGATCGTCGCCAGCTCCTCGATCGAGCGTCCGATCGTGCCGCCGGCGCCGGCGGAGTTCTCCATCAGCAGCCAGGTCTCGTCCGTGCAGAGCTCGAGCGCCTGCCCGAGCGCCGGCAGAACGTGCTCGAGGCCGGCGTCGAGCCCGCTGCCGAGGTGCGAGCCGACGTGGAATACGACATGCCCGCCGATGGCGCACGCGACCTCGGTCGTGTTCCGGAGCGTCGCGACCGACCGCTCGTACGTCACGGGATCCGGCGAGGCGAGGTTCGTGAGGTAGACGGCGTGGCAGAGAACGCCGCCGATCCCCGCCTCCGCCCGCTTCTCGCGGAAGCGGTCGAAGCTCGCCGGGTCGTGGTTCGTCGGCCGCCAGGCCCGCGGGCTCTGCGTGAAGACCTGCACCGATTCGGCGCCGATCGCCACCGCCCGGTCGATCGCCTTGTCGATCCCGCCCGAGGAGGAGACGTGGGCCCCGATCTGCACGGCCGCCTACGCTACCCGCATGCCAGTCAGAGTCAGGATGGCTCCGAGCCCGACCGGGCTCCTCCACATCGGCAACGTCCGCACGGCGCTGTTCAACTGGCTCTACGCGCGGCAAGAGGGCGGAGAGTTCCGGCTCCGGATCGAGAACACCGACACCTCGCGCGAGGTCGCGGAGGCGGTCGACCAGATCCAGGACTCCCTCCGCTGGCTCGGTCTCGACTGGGACGGCCCGCTCACGTTCCAGCTCGACCGGATGGAGGACTGCCGCAGAGCCGCCGACGAGCTCGTCGCGGACGGGAAGGCGTATGAGGACGAGGGCGCGATCCGCTTCCGAATGCCCGACGAGGGCGTAACCGCCTGGGACGACGTCGTGCGCGGCCGGATCGAGTACCCGAACGAGAAGCTCGAGGACGTCGTCATCGTCCGCTCCGACGGCCGCCCGACGTACAACTTCGCTTCGCCGCTCGAGGACGTCTGGGACGGGATCACGCATGTCATCCGCGGCGACGACCACATCCCCAACACGCCGAAGCAGCTCAATATCATTCGTGCTGTCGGTGGCGAGGTGCCGGTGTACGGCCACGTGCCGCAGGTGAACGGGGCCGACGGGAAGCCCCTCTCGAAGCGGCACGGGTCGGTCAACGTGCAGGACTTCCGGGCGGAGGGCTACGTCCCCGAGGCGCTCATGAACTTCCTCTCCCTGCTCGGCTGGGCGCCCGACGGCGAGACGACGGTCATGTCCCAGGAGGAGCTGATCACGCGCTTCTCACTCGAGCGCGTCAGCCCGAGCCCGGCTCAGTTCGACTACCAGAAGCTCGACTGGCTGAACGGCGTCTACCTGCGAGAGTTGCCGGAGAAGGAGTTCTCGCACCGGCTCGTGCTCTGGCTCGGCGAGAACGGCTACGACTGGGACGCCGAGCTCGTGGCGCGCACCGCGCCGCTCGTGCAGGAGAAGATCGCGAAGCTGTCGGACTTTCCCGGCTTCGCTGGCTTCCTCTTCGGCGAGGTCGAGCCCGATCCGGCCGACCTCGACGGCGGCAGCCCGATGCTCGCGGCGGCCGACGCGGCTCTAGCGGATCTCGAGCCGTTCGAGGCTCCCGCAATCGAGGCAGCGCTCCGTGCAAGCGCCGACGGGCTCGGACTCAAGCCGCGCCAGGCGTTTCAGCCGGTCCGTGTCGCGGTCACGGGGTCACGGGTCTCCCCGGGGCTGTTCGAGAGCATCGAGCTGCTCGGCCGCGAGACGACGCTCAGTCGCCTGCGGGCGGCCGCGGAGGCGGCCGGGTAGGCGGTAGCGGCTTCGACGGCGCGAGCGGGTCGAGGGCGCGCTGGAATGCGAGCCACGCCCGGCGCCGGAAGCGCTGGGTCGGTAGAGGCAGGTCGGCGAAATCGGCGCCCCGGACGCCGCGCCCGCCGCGAACGGGCTGCGGGTGGTCCTGTGCCACTTCAGAGTGGTAAACGGGCGCGCGCGGAGCCCGGATACTGGCCGAGGCCGACGGTCGCTAGACTCGCGCAGATGCGCGCTTCCGGGGGGCATGCGGCGGCCCGGATCCTGGTCGTCGACGACGAGCCGTCGATCCGGCTCCTTTGCCGGGTCAACCTCGAGCTCGACGGCTACGAGGTGGTCGAGGCGGACTCGCTCGAAAGCGCGCGGGAATCGCTGGCGGCGGGGGGTGTCGCAGCCGTCCTCCTCGACGTCCACCTCCGCGGCGAGCGGAGCGACGCGCTCGTCGGCGAGTGCCACGCGCTTCGGCCACGGATCCCGGTCATCGTCGTCACCGGCTCCGTCGACGTGACACACGAGGGGCTGACCGAGGCGGATGCCGTTCTCTCGAAGCCGTTCGAGCTCGACGACCTCCTCGCAACTGTGCGCGAGCTGGCCCGCGTTCCCACGCACGGATGAGCACCACCGCCGTTCGCAGCTCGCAGCAATACGAGGACGCGTACCGGGCGTACTACGCCGAAGCCGCCGAAGAGTCCCGTGCGGTCCGAGTGGGCGAGAAGGAGACGTCCGAGCAGGCGGCGATCGTCGCCCGGCACGCCGATCTCTTCACGGCCGAGCAGCTCGAGGCGCTGCGCGCGGACGAGGCGGGCGCCGCGGACGCCGACCAGCGCGAGCGGCTCTACCGGCTCCGCAGGAGCTGCGAGGGCGGCATCGTCGACGCCGAGCTGGCAGAGCGCGAGGACGAGCTCGGGAACGCGATCCTCGCGGCGCGGCTCACGTTCGACGGCGACGAGCTGCCGTTGCGGTCGGCCGAAGCGAAGCTCGCGGTCCTGCCGGGTTACGCCGCCCGGGAGGAGCTCGGCGAGCTGGTGCGGACGCTCGACACGAGCTTCAACGACAGGCGGCGCGAGCTGCTCGTCGCGCGCGAGGACCTCGACGCGGAGCTCTCGGGTGAGCCCGACGCGGTGGCTCGGAACGAGTCGGAGAAGCAGATCTCGCTACGGGAGCTCGAGAGCGTGCTGCGGCGGACGGCGGACGCGGTGGCGGGGGAGTACGGACGGTTGCGCGAGCGCTGGTTCGAGCGGTTGCTCGGCCCGGAGCGCGCGGAGGTGCCCGCGAGCGCCCACGCCCGGTGGCTGCGCCGCCTCTCGCCGCTCGAGTCGACGTACACGAAGGAGCGCTCGGTCGAGGTGTGCATCGAGACCCTCCGCGCGCTCGGGTTCGAGCTCGAGGCGATCCCGAACATCCGCCTCGACGTCGAGGACCGGCCGCAGAAGAGCCCGCGCGCCTGCGTGATCCCGGCCGATCCGCCCGAGGTCGTTCACCTGATCACTCGCGCGCAGGGAGGCCTCGCGGATTACGCCTCCTTCCTGCACGAGGCGGGGCACGCGCTCCATTACGCAGGTTGCGACCCCCGGCTGCCGTGGACGTTCCGCGCGATCTCGCGCGACCACGCGCTGACGGAGATCTACTCGTACATCGTCGAGGCCGTCTCGCGCGCGCCCGGCTGGCACGCGCTCCACTTCGGGCTGTCGGACGCCGAGGCCGAGGAGAACGCCCAGGCGACCCGGTTCCTCGAGGGCTTCCTGTTTCGCCGTTACGCAGCGAAGCTCCGCTTCGAGCTCGGCTTCTGGGACGCCTTCCCGGCGGAGCGCGGAGGCTCCCCGCGCGACTACGAGCCGCTGCTCACCGATGCGACCGGTCTCCGCTACGACGAGCGCTCGTACTTCGCGGACATGGACGCCGGCTTCTATTCCGCGGACTACCTGCGGGCCTGGATCCGCTCGGCCCAACTCCAGGCCTACCTGCAGCGCGAGGTGGGAGAGGACTGGTGGCGGAGCCGCGGCACGGGGGAGATCCTGCGCCCGCTGTTCGCCCAAGGGACGCGTTCCTCGAGCGAGGACGTCGCGCGGGGGCTCGGCTTCGACCCGCTCGACACAGGGCCGCTCGTCGCCGAGCTGACCGGCGCCTAGTCCTAGCCGGCGGCCGGCTCGCCCGGCTTGCAGATGAGCGCGTGGATCTCGCGCGTGAGCTGCGCGATGTGCTCGGTCAGCTCCTTGTCCTGCGTCGTGAGCTGGGTGTTCGACTGCAGGAGCTCGAGCAGGCGGTCGGTCTCGGCCTTCACCCCGTGCTCGACCCGGTCGTGGCGCCGTTCGGCCTTGTCCTCGGAGATCTTGTCGCGATCGGCCTGCCGCGTCTGGGCGAGCAGGATCAGCGGCGCGGCGTAGGCGGCCTGGGTCGAGAAGGCGAGGTTGAGGAGGATGTACGGGTACTTGTCGAAGTGGACGATGTTCAGGAGCGCGGTCGTATTGAACGAGATCCAGAGGAGCACGATGAACGTCTGCCCAAGGATGTACTGCGGCGTCCCGAAGAACCGTGCAACGCGCTCGGCGGCGCGGCCGAAGCCACCTGTGCCGAACGCGCCGTGATGCGACTCCGCGGCGGCTGCCATGCGGGAAGAGCCTAGGAGTTGCCCCGGATGACGAGCGGGCTCCGTCTTAGCCGAAGGCGTTGCCGATGTGCTGCTGGGCGAGCTGCGTCGCGTCGTACACGTCGCTGCTCGGCGGTGCCGCGATCGTGACGTGGGCGCCGTAGTCGTAGAGATCCATCGTCATGGCGATCCGCACCGTGGTGCCGCTCTGCGGGATCCCGAGCGAGAGCCGGATCCGGTGCACGAGGCCGTCGTTGCCGATCCAGACGTCCTCGGGAACCTTCGGCATCTGCGCGGCCAGGCCCGCGAGCAGCGGGCTCGTGAGCCCTTTTGCCTGCAGCGCCTTGGCCATGTCGATCGTGACGCGGTAGTGCGTCGTCGCGGCGCCGTCGACCGTCGCCGAGCCGAGCTTGCTGATCTTCGCGCCTTCGGCCTTGAGCATGCCGAGAAGGTCGCCCGGCTGGAACTGGCTTCCCGACAGCAGCTTCCCGAGATCGATGCCGGCCGCCTTGCCGAGCTTCGAGAGGTCGAGCTCGATCCAGTGCTTGCCGCCGGGCAGGTGCGAGGCGAGAACCCCGAGACCCAGGTAGACGACGTAGTCGCCGTTCTGCTGAAGGGAGATCTCCTTCATCGAGGCGTGCATGAGCTGCGCCATAGTCGCGTCGGGCGAGACTCCAGCCGGGAGCCCGGTCTGGCGGAAGATCGAGCCCAGCCTGAACGTCGCCTCGGCGCTCGTGCCGTCGATCGCACCGGTGCCGCGCAGCTGGAGCATCTTGCCGCCCGCGAGCTGCGGGCTGTTGAAAGCCAGCGAGAAGCGGATCCGCGCAGCACCTGCCTGCTGGGTCTTCGTGGCCGCAGCCGCGACCGGGTCGAGCGAGACCGCATTGCTGCTCCCGCCGCCGCAGCCGGCCGTGACGGCCGCCGCCGCGGCGATTGCGAACGCGGCTGCGATTGCTGCCGGACGACCCCTGCGCATGGCCGCAGTGTAGTCGCGATCACCGTCCCGGACGGGTGATTTGGGGAGGTGGGGGCGGCCGCTATGGCCGTGGCAGCCGCCCCCTTGCGAGGAGCGGGACGGCCGCGTGAGGACTGATGGCCGCCCCTGTCGGTGCCTCCTCTACTACTCCCGGACAGAGCGTTTGGATCTCTTCCGAACAACTTCGCCGGGACCGACGTCTAAGTGTTCGAGGGCGGGCCCCGGAGAAGGGGCCGCGACCGAGGCCCGCCCCCATCGAGGTTACGCTCGGCGGGCCGATTCGAAAAGGGCCGGCTGGATCAGCGGCGCGCCGACAGCCCTCAAGGGACGCGGGCAGTCCGCGACCGTCCGGATGGTGCTTCTTGCACACGGGATGACCGTTCTCGGGGTGGGGATGCCATTGCAATCGCCAACAGTGCCGGACGTGGCAGTTGTGCTTTCGCAAGAAGAGATACAGCGTGCCCGCAAACGCGGTGATGAGCGTGATGTCCGCGAGGGGGCCGCTCACAAAGTTGTAGCCGCCCTGCGTCGGCCAATGGATCAGGTAGCGCAGGGATACGGCAACCAGCACCAACCGACTGTACATCTGCGTTCGGGCGACATTTCCCGAACGCCGGCAGGGGCTTCGCTGAAGAGGCGCATACGGGATTCGAACCCGTGCCGCCGCCGTGAGAGGGCGGTGTCCTAGGCCACTAGACGAATGCGCCCGGCGGGGGCCCAGTGTAGCGCCGCTGTATAGCGGCGCTAGCTCGAGGTCTCGTTCGTCGCGCCGAGGCGGCGGCGAAGCCCGAAGGCTCCTCCGGCCGAGAGCACGACGATCGCCCCGAACAGGCCCGCGCCCAGCCAGGGCGCGCCGCTCTTCGGCGCCATCACGTGCGCAGCCGTCGGCCGGATCCCGGCCAGCGGCATCGGCGTCATGCCTGACGCCTGGACGGTCCTGGGCTGAGGGAACAGGCCGCGCATGGACGTGTCGGTGACGACAGGCAGCAGGTGCCGGGCGACGAGCAGCTCGTGCCAGACGACCGCCGCCTCCTGGGCGGGAGTGCCGACGGGCGCCTTCAGCTTCGCCGGCTGCGGCATTTCCTTCGCGGGCACCCGCACGATGCGCCACTTCTTCAGGTAGGCCGTGGGGTCGACCGCGCCGTCGTAGTCGAGCTTGAGGTACTGGTGCGGGTGCACCTCGAAATGGAGATGCGGCTCGGTCGTGAAGGCGTCGCCCGTCCGGCCGAGGAAGCCGACCACCTGGCCCGCCCGTACGTGCGGGTGGTCGAGCACCCAGCGCGAGTAGCCGGCGAGGTGGGCGTAGTAGAAGGAGTTGCCGTCGCCGTCGGTGAGCCAGAGCCGCCAGCCGCCGAGCCGGTTCCAGCCGACGAGGCTCAGGGTTCCGTTCGCAACCGCGACGACCGGCGTCCCGAGCGGCGAGAACAGGTCGTCACCGTGATGCCAGCCGTCGTAGATGTCGTTGCGGTTCGCGCCGTATGTGTCGACGTACGAGGCGCCCCCGTCGACCGGAAAGTCGTAATGCGACGGCCTGAAGCCGAGCGGCGGCGTCCTCTTGAGCGGCTGCGGCACGTGACGCTTGTGGTGCTGGTGCTTCTTCGTCGCCTGGTTCTGCGAGCCGGCGACCGTCGTCGTGTCGCTCTGCTGCGTCGTGCCGGCGGATGACTGGCGCTTCGTCTTCGAGCCGTCGGCGGACTGTGCCGACGCAGCGAAGCCGACGAAGATCGTCGTTCCGGCCGGTAGCAAGTCGTGCCGCCGCAGCAGCAGCACGACGAGCGGCGCGCTGAGCCGGCCGACCGTCCTTCCGAGCGTGAGCTGGCCCCAGAACCCGACCGTCACGGACTGGCCGGCCGCGAGCGTGACGGGAGAGCCGTCGACCACGAGCTCGCTCACCGTCCCTCTACCGCGCGTCGCCTGGACGCTGCTCGCGGTCACGGCGCCTCCGAACAGCGAAACGGAGTCGAGCGTGACGTGCGCGCTCTTGCACGTCGAGCCGTTCCCGGACGAGGAGTCGAACGTGACGACCGGGACCTTCGCCGGATAGGCGGAAGGCCCGATGCCGGAGGCGGGCGTGCCGAGTGTGAGCGTCCGGCGCCCCGGCGCCGCGATCGCCGCCGAGCCTGCCCCGACGCAGGCGGCGGGAAGGTAGGACGGCGCTAGCGGCGCGTACGTCGGCGCGGCCGTTGTCGTTGTGGTGCCGGTGGTCGTCGTCGTCCCGGCGGACGTCGTCGTGGTCGTCGTTCCGGCCGCGCGCGCCGACGCAGCGGCGAGCGCCGCCGCGAGAACGCCAAGAACAACGAGCCAGACCCCACGCCGCATCGCGCAAGTGTGCCGAAGCTTCGTCCTCATCGGGGACTTATTTCAGCGGAACAGTCCTCGCGAGGCCCTAGCCCTTGGTCGAGGCTGCCCGAAAGTACACCGCTCTGCGGCCTCAGTCGACGCCCGGCCCCTACGATTTCGAGGTGCTCCCCGAGGACGCCGCAGACTTCGCCGTCGAGGTAGTCGATCTCGTCAAGCGGTATCCGAAGGCAGCGGTGAATGCGGTGGACGGCGTCTCCTTTGCCGCCACGGCCGGGGAGGTGTTCGGATTGCTCGGCCCCAACGGAGCCGGCAAGACGACGACGGTCGGGATGGCGACGACTCGCGTTCGGCCGACGAGTGGAACGGCGCGAGTCGGTGGGGTCGACGTCGTCCGGGATCCCGTGGGTGCCCGGCAGCAGCTCGCGGTCGTGCCGCAGCGGAGCAACCTCGACCGGTCGATCTCCATCCGGGACAACCTGATCTTCCACGCCGCCTACCACGGCGTGCCGGCATTCGAGCGCGAACCGCGGGCCGACGAGCTGCTCGAGCAGTTCGGCCTCCTCGACCGAGCTCGGGACAAGCCGGACTTCTTCTCCGGCGGGCAGGGGCAGCGGGTGATGATCGCCCGGGCGCTCATGCATGCTCCGAGGGTGCTCTTTCTCGACGAGCCGACGACCGGTCTCGACCCGGCGGCGCGTCTCTTCGTCTGGGATCGCCTGCGTGAGCTGCGCGCGTCGGGCGTGACGTTCATCCTCACGACGCACGACATGGACGAAGCGGCCCTGCTCGCCGACAGGGTCGGGATCATGGATCACGGCAAGCTGCTCGCGCTGGACACGCCCGACGCCCTCATCGGTTCGCTCAAAGGCGAGGGCACGCTCGAGCTCGCCGCCGACCTCCCCGTGGACGGGGCGGTCGTCGAAGCGCTCGGCGCGCTCGCCGGAGTTGACAGGGTGGAGCGAATCCAGGCTGCCGCGAACGGCACTCCGGGAACGGAGCAGCCCGCGCCGGAGGCCCAGCCGCTGCGCGTGCGCCTCTACCTCACCGGCGACGCTGCACTGCTGGTCCCGTCCGCGGCAGCCGTCCTCGTCGACCACGGCCTGGCGCTTCAGCAGGTGAAGCTCGGCACGCCGACGTTGGAGGACGTCTTCATCGACCTCACCGGGCGGACGCTGCGGTGAGCGCGATCGCCGCATCGCCGACTGAGCGCGCGACGGAGTGGCGCGCCTTCCGCGCCGTCCTCTACCGCGACCTCTACGTCACCTGGCGCGAATTGCCCGCGTTCCTCGCGCAGGTCATCCTGCAACCGCTCTTCCTGCTCTTCGTCTTCGGCAAGGTGCTCGGCAGCCTCGGCTACACCCAGCACGGCTACGCGGACCTGCTCTTCCCGGGGCTCCTCGCTCTCACCGCCGTGATCACCGCGATGCAGACGCTCGCCTTCCCGCTCGTGGCCGAGTTCGGCTGGACGAAGGAGA
>DAIMGZ010000029.1:0-18834 GCA_036723535.1 Gaiellaceae bacterium | reverse complement strand
ATCTCTGCGCGCACGCGATCGGGCTCGGCGTGCAGCGCCCGGGCGCGTTCGCCGAACTCGTAGCTCTGCCGATGACGAACCTCTGGCACCACAAGCCGGGAATCGACGAGGACGTCGCCGCGATCTTCGACCCGTTCGGGAACGCGGTGCACACCGCGCTGACGTTCCCGGTCCTGGGCGAGGACGTGCTGATCTCGGGCGCCGGCCCGATCGGCTGCATGGCGGCCGCGGTCGTGCGCCACGCCGGCGCGCGCCACGTCGTCGTCACCGACCCGAACCACTACCGGCTCGAGCTGGCGCGGCGGATGGGCGCGACCGACGCAATCGATCCGACGGAACGCGACCTCGCCGACGTGCAACGCGAGCTCGGAATGACCGAAGGCTTCGACATCGGCCTCGAGATGTCCGGCAACCCCCAGGCCTTGCGAACGATGATCGACTCGATGGCCCACGGCGGGCGGATCGCGCTGCTCGGCATCCCCACCGCCGAGGTGACGCTCGACCTGAACCCCGTGATCTTCGACATGCTGACGCTGAAGGGGATCTACGGGCGCGAGATGTACGAGAGCTGGTACCAGATGACCGTGCTGGTCGAATCGGGCCTCGACCTCAGACCGGTGATCACGCATCGCTTCTCGTACCGCGACTTCGAGGAGGCCTTCGCCGTCGCCCACTCCGGGCAGTCGGGCAAGGTCGTCCTCGACTGGACCGAACTCGAGGAGGGCTGATGTACGGAACGCTGCGGGACGATCTCGTCGGGACGCTGGCCGAGGTACGCGAGGCCGGGACTTACAAGTCCGAGCTCGTGATCACGACGCCGCAGGGCGCCCACGTCGACGTGAGCGGGCGCGGGGAGCTGCTCAACCTCTGCGCGAACAACTACCTCGGGCTCGCCAACCACCCTGCGATCGTCGCGGCCGCCCACGAGGCGCTCGACCGCTGGGGCTACGGGATGGCGTCCGTCCGCTTCATCTGCGGCACGCAGGCGCTGCACCGCGAGCTCGAGGAGCGGCTGTCCGAGTTCCTCGGCACCGACGACACGATCCTCTTCAGCTCCTGCTTCGACGCGAACGGCGGCCTGTTCGAGGCGCTCCTCGGCGAAGAGGACGCGGTCATCTCCGACCAGCTCAACCACGCCTCGATCATCGACGGCATCCGCCTCTGCAAGGCCCGCCGGCTGCGCTACGCGAACGGCGACATGGACGAGCTCGAAGCGCGGCTCGAGGAAGCCGCCGACGCCCGCCACCGGCTGATCGCGACCGACGGTGTCTTCTCGATGGACGGCTACCTCGCCCGGCTCGACCGGATCTGCGAGCTCGCCGAGCGCCACGACGCGCTCGTGATGGTCGACGACTCGCATGCAGTCGGCGTCGTCGGCTCGGGCGGCCGCGGCACCCCCGAGCACCACGACGTCGTCGAGCGCGTCGACATCCTGACCGGCACGCTCGGCAAGGCGATCGGCGGCGCGAGCGGCGGCTACGTCTCCGGCCGGGGCGAGATCGTCGAGCTCCTGCGGCAGCGCGCCCGCCCCTACCTCTTCTCGAACAGCGTCGCCCCGCCGGTGGCCGCGGCCAGCATCCAGGCGCTCGAGCTGATCCAGACCTCGGCGGAGCTGCGCGACCGGCTGCGCGAGAACACCGCTCATTTCCGGGCGCGCATGACCGAGCTCGACTTCGACGTCCTCCCCGGCGAGCACCCGATCGTGCCGGTGATGATCGGCGACGAGGTCACCGCTGCGGCCTTCTCGGCCCGGCTCGTCGACCTCGGCGTCTACGCGGTGAGCTTCTCCTTCCCCGTCGTCCCGCGCGGCACCGCGCGGATCCGGACGCAGATGTCCGCCGCCCACTCGATCGCCGACCTCGACGTCGCCGCCGAGCAGTTCGCAGCCGCACGCGCCGCGGCCTGAGTCAGGCGCTGACGCGAGACGGGCAGAGCGGCTGAAATTGCCGTCCCGCCCGCATGCTGGGTTCGTTCGCGCCTAGCGGTTCAGTGGCCGCCGCCGTCGTCACCGCCACCACCGCCGTCACCGTCGCCGCTGTCCTCGAGACGGAGCCGCGTGAGCGTGATCGTTCCGTTCTGCTCGAAGCCGCGCGCCTCGACGAACGTCCCGGTCGCGAGCACAGGCAACGTCTCACCGGCCGGTGGGACGAACGTGAACGTCGTCCCGTTGGCCTCGACCACGATCTGGGTCGCCGTCGAGCTGGTGACGGTGCCCTTCACCTCGACTTCCTGTCCCTCGTTCTCGTTCTCGACCTCGTCGATGGCGACGAGCGTGAACGTGTTCCCGGTCCCTACCTGAACGGTCAGCTCGATCCGCTGCCCCGGCGCCAGATCGGCCGGCAGAGTCACGCCGTCCGGGACGGTGATCGTGAGCGGCAACCCTTCGAGGGAAACGACGAACGGTGAGACCGAGACGATCTTCCCCTCGATCCGGGCGGTGTTCGCCTGCCCGACCTGGACGGGCGGCTCGTCCTCGACCAGGTCGTTGTTGTCGTCGAAGCGGATCCGGAACTGCGCCACGTCGCCGGATTGCAGGCCGCCGTGATCGGACGTAGACGCAAGGTGTCGAGCTCGCCGATGGATCAGGACGACGCTGTGCGCGCTCGCAAGCAGCGTGCCATGCGCGAGCCGCCGGATCACGGTCCCCCGGAGGGTCGCGCCACGAACGCGCGACAGCACCCGCAATCGCGACGCGTGGACGGTGCCGTCGTGCAGCCGCACCCCTTGGACAACGATCCGGTCGCCGACGTGCGCGCGCGAGAATTTGCCGCGGACCGTGAGGCCGATGCCATGCGCGCGTGCAAGCAGCAGCGTCCCCCGCTTCGCTTGCTTCGCGACGACGACCCCCGAGAACTGCCCCGTTCGTGCCTGCGCGGGAAGCGCCACCGCAAGCACCACCGCCGTCACCGCCAGCAACGCCGCCGGCATAGCCAACATCCGTGGTCTCATCATCCGATCTCCATCTGGGTCGGTCTCCGACGGCGCCGAGGCGCCGCGGCTCATGAGGACAAAGAGAGGCCGAGGGCGAAAAAGTCGCGCCCCGACCTCAAGATCCCCCATCCGAGACCGAGCCGGAGCCGTCCGACCCGGAGGAGCTACCCGAGCTCCAACCCGTCGGAGCTCCCCGAGCCCGAGGAGCTTCCCGATCCGTCAGTGCTTGACGAGCCCCGCCGCCATCCGAGCTGCTCACGGTGGAGACGGATCCCGAACCGTCGGAGCCAGAGTCGCCGCTCGAACCGGACGACGACGTCCCGCTCGAGTCGCCGCTGGTGCTCGTGTTGGAGCCGCCATCGCTGCCAGAGGACTCCGATCCGCCCGATCCGGAACCGCTCGAGCTGACGATCTGGCCGCCGCCGTCACCGCCTCCATCGCCACTCGTCGCGACTGCACCGGAACCGCCGCCATCCCGTCCGCGGTGCCTGTCCGCTGTGCGGCCGCCGTCATTGGAGCGCGCTGAGTCGCGCAACCGGGAGGTAGCGGGGGCAGCGACTACCGGCGCGCGGTGAGCGACGCCGTTGACGCGCGGCCTGCTCGAGCGCGCCGGCGCGCGATGTGCATGCGGGTGGGTCGCAAGGCGTGGCACCACGACCGCGCCACCGGTGAGCGCAACGGCGCCCAACCCGACCGCGGCCGTCCGGGTGATCGAGGAGAGCGCAGGGTTCGACCCGTCGCCGAAGAGCCTCGCGGACACGTTCAGCCACGGGCCGCCGGTCAGCACCGCCGCTCCGCGCTCGAGCTGCGCGCGCAGCGTGCGCCTGGCACGCGTGAGCAGCGAGCGAACGGAGGGCTGGCTCAGCTGCAAGCCTTCCGCGAGCTCGTGGTAGCCGAGGCCGCGGACTTCGCGCAGCAGCAGCACGTCTCGCTGGCGGCCGGGGAGAGCGGCGATCGTCCGCCACGTCTCGGCCAGCTCCAGGCGACGCACCGCCGATGCCGACGGATCCTCGGCGTTCACGTCGTGTAAGCCGGCGTGCAGCGGCGCAGCCGCCGGCCGGCCCGCCCGCGCCCAGCACTCGTGGCGGGAGATCGTCGCCAGCCAGGCGCCGGGATCGCGCGGAACCGTTCCGTTGTGAAGCGACCGGAGCGCCGAGAGAAAGACCTGCTGCGCCGCGTCCTCGGCCTCGTGGCGGTCGCGCAGCAACGCGAGGCAGATCGCGCGGACGCGGTCGCCATGCTCTTCGTAGAGGTGCTCGAGTTGCGCGCCGACGTCGCTGAAGGGATGCTCGATGACGGCCATGCAGGCAAAAGCCATCTACGCGCGCAGCGCCGCCGCGGTTTGCACATAGCGACCGGGGTCGGCTCTGTCTACGTCGTGCGGGGGTCGCCCTCGACCAGGCCGTGCGGCTCGCCGTAGGCGGCGAGGAGCTCGAGGAACGGCTCGGCGTCGAACGACTCCGGGCCGAGGACGCCCGCCCCTTGCCAGGTGCCGGCCGCGAGCAGCTCGAGGGCGACCACCGGGTTGAGGGCGGTCTGGAGGACGACCGCCTGGTGGCCGTACTCGCGCATCGTCCGCTCGTTGTCGGCGACGTGGTAGAGGTAGACGGCGCCGGCGCCGCCGCCCTTGCGCGTCCCTGTCACGAGCGTGCCGGCACAGGTCCTGCCTCGCATCCGGTTGCCGAGCGTGGCCGGATCGGGGAGGGCGGCCGCGACGAGATCTCGCGGCGCGACATCGACTCCGCGCACCCGCACGGGCTCGGTCGAGTCGAGGCCCAGCTTGTGCAGCGTCTTCAGGACGTCGATGAACTCCGTCCCGAGCCCGTACTTGAAGGTGACGCGGCGGCAGTCGATCTCGCGCGGCACGAGCACCACTTCCTCGTGCTCCACGTTGACGCACTCGATCACGCCGATCCCTTCGGGGAACTCGAACAGCTCGGGCTCGGAGAACGGCTCGGTAGTGAAGAAGCCGCGCTCCCGCTCCCAGACGAGCGGCGGGTTCAGGCACTCCTCGATCGTCGTCCAGATCGAGAAGGTCGGGGCAAAGTCGTAGCCGTCGACGACGAGGTCGGCGCCGTCGCGCACCGCCACCTCGTCGATCTCGTCGAAGAGGTGGTCGGCGGCATAGCGGGCGAAGACATCCGACAGCCCCGGCTCGACGCCGATCCCGACGAGCGCGAGCAGGCCACGATCGGCCCAGCTCTCGGCCGCAGCGAACTGCATGTCCCCGAGCAGCACACCGGGGCCTGAGAGCGTCATCGCCATGTCGAGATACGTGCAGCCGTACTCGAAGGCGGCCTCGAAGAGCGGCGGGTTGAAGCGCGGGTCGGCGGCATTCAGGAGCGCATCGGCCTCGGTCTCGCGGAGGAGGCCGACCACCGCCTCACGGTCGCTCGCGTCGACCTGCCCGGCAACGAAGCGGTCGTCGCCCTCGCGCTCGACGAGGCTTTGCGGACGGGCAGGGTCGAGGTCTGCGAAGGTCATCCGCTCGAAGAAGCTCCGCCGCTTGGCGACCGCTGCGACCGCGGCGCCAACGCCTCCGGTTCCGACCACGAGCACCTTCATCCGGAGCGCCGGCGGATCAGCGTCACGCCCTCGCGGATCGTGAGGAAGACTGTCTCCACGCGATCGTCGGCGAGGACGTGCTCGTTGAAGCGGGCCATGTGGCGCCCGTTCTCGCCCTCCGAGTCGAGGCCGAAGAGCGTGTTGTCGGCGGCGATCAGGCCATCGGCTGCGAGCTTCGGCAGGATCGCTTCGTAGTAGTCGACGTAGCCACCCTTGTCGGCGTCGATGAAGGCCAGGTCGAACGGCCCCTCCAAGGTGGCGAGAGTCTCGATCCCGGGGCCGACCCGGAAGTCGATCCGGTCGGCGACGCCGCCCTCCTCTGCGTAGCGGCGGGCGACAGCGTTCGTCTCTTCGTTGATGTCGCACGTGATGAGGCTTCCGTCCGGCGGCAAGGCACGAGCCATCGCGATGGCCGACCAGCCGGTGAACGTGCCGACCTCGACGACTCGCCTCGCGCGCGTCATCGTGACGAGGAACGAGAGGAAGGCGCCCTCGATCACGCCGACCATCATCTGGTGGTTCTCCTGGGTCGTCTCCGTCTCGGCCGCGAGGCGGTCGAAGACGTCAGCGCGAGCGCTCGTGTAGCGCTCGGCGTACGCCTCGATCTCGTCGGGTATGTAGCGCGCCATCGGAGCTCGCCGCCCACCCTAAACGACCAAACCGCCGTGCATGGCGATGCATATCCGCAAGGGATGGCGCAGTACATCGATCTCTCCGCCCGGAGGAGCGCCAGCCGGAAGAGGGCGGGCGACCTGGACGCCGCACGGGGGGCCGCGGCGCTTCTCGTCGCCGCCGCAGGCGCGATTCATCTCTATCTGTGGTTCGACTACTTCCACCGTGTGCCCGTGGTCGGCGTCCTCTTCCTCGTCAACGCCGCCGTCGGGCTGTTGACCGGGGCGGCATTGCTCGCCCGCCGGAACAGCCTCGTCTTGCTCCTTGCCGGCGGATACGCGGTCAGCACGCTGGCCGCGTTCGTCGCCAGCACGCGTTGGGGGCTGTTCGGCTACCGGGAGACGTTCTGGGGCAGCTGGCAGGAGGCCGCCGGCGGCGGCGAGCTCACGGCTGCACTGCTCGCCGCATTCCTTTTCACGAAGCGCTGGTCAGCGCCCTAGTCAGCCGCGACGGCGTCGTGTCCTTCGACCGGCGAGAGAATGCGCGCGGCCAGGGCCGGCGAGCATCCCTGTTGCACGAGCTCGATCAGCTGGTGCAGGTCATAGCGCTCATCCCGCGCAACGCGCGAGGCGAGCGACTGCGGGAAGCCTGACTGCAACAGCTCCATCCGCCGCCAGTTCGCCAATGCTCTCGCGTCTCGCGGCTTCGGTGGCATCTCGTGCCTTGCACGGAGGGGGCGCCGCACCAGGGGCTGCGCCGCGCCCCTCTCCGTGCGGTGGGGCTAGCCCCAGCCGCCTCCGCCACCGGTGGTGGTCGTCGCGCCGCCGCCACTCGACTTGGACTTGATCACCTTGCCCTTGGCCGAGATGACGTACCACTTGCCGCCGCTGAGCTTGAGCCCTTCTCCCCTGGCCGTGCCGGCCGCGGTGTCGCCCGTGTAGGTGTAGAGCGGCCACTTGGCGTACGTGACGACGCGCCCCCCGGACGGATTCTTGTCCCAAGCGAGCAGCGAGCTCTTCGCCGACCCGCCCGCGGTTGGCTTGTTTGCGCTCTTCCACTTCAAGGGGTGCCAGATGCTCGCGCAGTTGCCCGTGCAGGTGACCCGGGGCTGCTGGTCCTTCATGAAGACGTAGAGCGTGCGCCCTTGCGGGTTGACCAGCACGACGCCGAAACCCTTGATCTTGCGCGTCTGCACGGCCACCGAGCTCGTGGCGTGACTGGCGCCGGCGACGCCGCCCTTCGGCATCGACGTCGAGGACGAGCCTCCGCAGCCTGCAGCGACAAGCCCGAGCAGCGCGAGCAGCGCAACCGCGATCAGGCGGAACTGGTATCGGTTGGAGTTGCCGCGCAGGATCCTCACATTCATCTCTCCTTGAAAGGTGCGTACGCGGTTGCTTTCGCAGAGCCTTCGCAGACGGATTGCGGCCGTTGAGGGCAATCCGCTCGGGCCCGCGGATGGGCAGAGGTAGCCGTGGGGGCTGAACCGGCGGGAGCACGGGCAACGGCTGCGGGTGGCGATTCGGGCGGAGGCCTCTCGCCGCTGCTCTTCGTCGGCTTCGCGATCGCCTCGATCGGCGGGCCGCTGGCCCTGCCGAACCTGTTGCCCGGCACGGCAGGTGAAGGCATCGAGTCGGCCGGGCTCATCGTCCTGCTCGCACTCGCGGTCTTCGCGGCTCCGCTCGCGCTCTGGCTCGTCTACTCGCGGCGCGTCGTCTCGCCCGGTGGATTGACCGCCTTCGTGGCGGAGGCGGCGGGACGTCGAGCGGCTTTCGTGCACGGCTGGATCTGGGCGATCGCCTACTTCCTCTACCTGCCGTACACGATCACCTTCGTCGTCTACGACGTGCTGCCGCCCGTCTTTCCCAGGCTTCTCCCTTCGCCGCCTGCTCGAGCTCGTCCTCCCGCTGGCGATCGTTCTCCTCGTCCTCGCGCCCGTCCGTTTGGCCCTCGTGGCCTTGCTGGCCATCGGCTTCGCGCAGCTCGGGCTCCTGCTCGTGCTCGGCGGCGTGGAGGTCGCGCACGTGCCGGTCCGCTTCGCCACGGAGCCGAGCGTCGACCCGGTGGGTCGCGGGGTTGGCGGGACGGCCCTGCTGTTCGTGTGCGCGAGCTTGCCCCTCTACCTCGGCGGCGAGGTACGCGGCGGGAGCAAGGCCGTGCGGCGCGGCGTGACCTTCGCCGTCGCGGCGGTCGGAGTGTGCTTTCTCTTCGCGGCCTTGCCGCTCGCAACCGTCCCGGAAGCCCTGCGGGACACGCCGGTGCCGGCCGCTTCGATCGCTCGGTACTACGGCGACCGCGAGCTGGAAGTAGCCGTCGGGCTGGCGATAGCGGCCGGCACGCTCGCGCTCATCGTGGCCGAGTACCTCGCGCTCGGCCGGCTGCTGCACTGGCTGCAGGGCCCGCCGCTGCGACGCGTCCTCCTCTGGATCGCCGGCCCATTCGTCGCCGCGGACGCGTTCTCGCTCATCGACCCGCAGGCCTTCTACGACAAGTTGCTCAAGCCCTCGCTGGGCGCGCTCTTCGTCTCGCAGCTCCTCGTCTTTCTCGTGTTCCTCCGCTTCAAGCCCGGCTTTCGCTGGCTCCCGCTCGTGGCGATTGCGTTTGGCCTGGCCGCCTGGGGCCTCTACACGCTCTTCGCCGGCGGCGCGTCGACTTAGTCAGAGACCGCCGCGCCGACGATCAACGGCCGGACGAACTTCGGCGCCTCCGGGGTCGTCGCATGCTCGACCCGGGAGATCGTGAAGCCCGCTGCTTCGATCGCCGCGAGCGTCCGTCGATTGCACTCGCAGCCGACGATGAAGCGGTTCAGCCAGTTGATCCGGTCCTGGAAGCGTGCGAGGCCGGGTTCGTCTGAGCGCACGTGCTCGATGAACAGAAGGCGCCCGCCCGGCCGGAGCACGCGGCGCACCTCGCCGAGCGACCGCTGCTGGTCGACGCCGCAGAGCACGAGCGTCGAGACGACGGTGTCGAAGCTCGCGTCGTCGAAGGGCAGATCCTCGGCGGGGGCCTGCAGCACCTCGGCGTGCGGTGCCTGCTCGCGCGCCTTCTCCCGGAGTCGGCGCAGCATCGGGGGCTCGGGGTCGGTGACGACGAGCGACTCGATGCTGTCTCCGTAGTGGTGGAGGTTCATCCCGGTACCCGCGCCGATCTCGAGGACGCGCCCGTCGGCGTCGGCGAGCAGGCTCTCGCGCATGGCGCCCAGCCCGGCCTCCTCGCTCTTGCGCGACATGCGGTCGTAGGCCGGTGCCAGGATCGTCCAGCGCAGGCTCATGCGGCGAGCATACGACGGCAGGGTCGCCGCCGCTCGCGCCAGCCCGAGCGGGGGAACGTACTATAGTGAACCCAATGGTTCAGTATACCCCGACCGTCGACCGGGCGTTTGCAGCCCTCGCCGACCCGACCCGTCGCGCCGTCCTCGAACGGCTCGGCTCGGGGAGCGCGACGATCAGCGAGCTCGCCGAGCCCTTCGGCATGTCGCTGACCGGGATGAAGAAGCACATCCGGCTGCTCGAGGAGGCGCAGCTCGTGACGACGGAGAAGGTCGGCCGTGTCCGCAGGTGCATGCTCGCTCCCTACGCCTTCGAGGGCATAAGCATGTGGCTGCAGCGGCTCGACCGCTTCGCCCAAGTCGTCGAACGGACGAAAGGAGCACGATGAGCGCTACCGAGAAGAAGGAAGGATTCACGGCCGAGGAGAAGGCCGCGATGAGAGCGCGAGCCAAGGAGCTGAAGGCGGCCGAGGACGGGGAAGAAGCAGTAGCGGCTGCGCTCAAGAAGATGGCGCCGGCGGACCGCGCCATCGGCAAGCGGGTCCATGAGCTCGTCAAGGAGGCCGCACCAGACCTCACTCCCAAGACCTGGTACGGGATGCCGGCGTACGCGAACAAGGACGGCAAGGTCGTCGTCTACTTCCGCGACGCCGGAAAGTTCAAGGAGCGCTATTCGATGCTCGGCTTCAACGAAAGCGCGAGTCTCGACCAGGGCTCGATGTGGCCAGTCGCGTATGCGCTACCCAAGCTCGCGAAGGTCGACGAGGCGAAGATCGCAAAGCTCGTCAAGCAGGCGGTGAGCTGAGGATGAACGAGATCACCGTCACAATTCCGAACGAGCTCGAGATCCGGGTCGAGCGGGTCTTCGACGCGCCGCGCGCGCACGTCTTCTCTGTCTGGACGGATCCGCAGCTGATCCCCGAATGGTGGGGCGACGACACGGTCGTCGAGAAGATGGACGTCCGCCCGGGAGGCACGTGGCGCTTCCGCACCGCGGTCGGCGTCGTCGAGGGAGAGTTTCGCGAGGTCGAGGCGCCGGAGCGGCTCGTGCAAACATTCCAGAACCACCTGCAGACGCTGGAGTTCGAGGATCTCGGCGAGCGGACGAAGCTGACGCAGACGATGCGCTTCGCCACGACTGAGGAACGCGACACGACGATGCAGTACGGCGTCGAGGAGGGCGCGAAGGGCGGCTTCTTGCGCGTCGACGCGGTCTTGCAGAAGCTCGCGCTCGAGGCCTGAGCATCAGTCGTCCTCGCCGAGGGCGAGTCCGGCGGCGTCCCAGATGTCGAGACGGCGGCCGGTTTCGCGCGCGGCGGCGAAGGCCAGATCGTCCTGCTCGAGGAGTGCGCTGCCGCGCTTGCCTCGCTCGTTGACCCACCTCGGGAGTCGCTCCCCTTCCGCCTCTGCAGCTCCCCAGAGGATGCCCGCGCGTTGGAGATCGCCCCGCGCCAGCGCGACCTGCGCGAGCCCCGCGATCGTGTAGAGCGCCCAGAGCCGGTTCTCCTGCTCACGCTCGAGCCGGAGCGCGGTCTGCCCTTCCTGCTCAGCTTGTTCGAGATCCCCCCGTCGAAGGGCGAGCATCAAGAGCTCGTGGAGCTGACCGGATTCCCACCAGGTCCAGCCTGCGGCACGCGCCTGCTCGGCGCTCTGCCGGGTCAGCTGCGTAGCGCCCTCGAGATCGCCCTCCGCGAGTGCGAGCTGACCCAGAAGCCAGTACCCCGACGTCTCGATGGAAGCGAACTTGCCGCGAGCAAGGGCCATCGAATGCTCGGTCAGCTCGCGAACGCGTGGCCACTCCTCTCGCCGCCAGGCGGAAACGGCCAGCATGTGCTCGAGCGAGGCGATCCCACGCTCGTCATCGAGCTCCCGGTAGAGGCGAAGGCTCTCTTCGGACAGGCGCCGGGCAAGCTCGTCCTGACCCGCCAGGTCGGCCGTGCCGCCGTACACGCGGAGGCCGTCGGCGCGCACCTCCGGGGGAACGGATCCGGCGCTATCGAGCAGAGTGCCGAGCCGACGGACGCCTTCCTCCGGGGCGGCGGCGTTCCAGAAACCCTGCAGCGCAACCGCCAGCTCGAGACCGAAGACCGGGTCGTTCTGCTCTGCCCAGTCGAGCGCGCCTCGGAGATCGTCGCGCTCCACCAGGAGGGCGTGAAGATCGAACTCCAGGTCCTCCTCGCTCATGCGCGCTGACTGGGCGATCTCGAGCATCCGATCTGCATGCCGCCTGCGAGCCTCACTCAGATCCTCGTCTTCTTCGAGACGCTCGGCGGCGAACTCGCGGATCGTCTCCAGCATCCAGAAGCGCTCGTCGCCCAGACGGTCGGTGCGGCGGCGCAGCAGACTCTTGTCCAGGAGCGACGCGAGCGTGTCGACGTCCGCGTCGCAGACGCTTTCCGCCGCTTCGAGCGTGCAGCCGCCCCGGAACACGGCGAGCCGTGCGAACAGGCGCCGCTCGTCGGCGTCCAGCAGATCGTACGACCACGCGATCGTCGCCCTCAGGGTGGCGTGCCGGTCGTCGGCGTCACGCGTGCCCTTGAGCAGGTCGAGCCGGCTGTCGAGGCGCTCGAGCAGAAGCTCGGGCGCGAGCAGCTTCGTCCGCGCGGCCGCGAGCTCGAGCGCCAGCGGAAGCCGGTCGAGTCGCTCGCACAACTTCGTGACTGCTTCGCCCGCGTGCACCTCCGGGCGCACCGCCTGCGCCCGCTCGCAGAAGAGCGCGACGGCCTCATCCGAGCTGAGCGGCGGCAGGTCGAGCTCGGTTTCGCCCTGCACGCGAAGCGCCTCGCGGCTCGTCACGATCAAGCGCAAGGCGGGAGCCGCGGCGACGAGCTCGGAGAGCGTGCGGGCCGCAGCCGGCAGGAGATGCTCGAGATTGTCGCAAACGACGTGCGTCCGCCGCTCGCCCACGCGCGCGGCGATCGCGGCAGGGTCGGCCGCGGCCGCACCCAGGCTGTCCGCGACTGCCGCTCGGGCGAGGTCGGCGTCCCGCAACGGCGCGAACGGGACGAACACAGTCCCACCGTCGGCCTCCTCCGCGAGCAGACGCGCCAGCTCGATCGCGAAGCGCGTCTTGCCGGTTCCTCCCGGACCGAGGATCGTGAGCACGCGAGGATCACGTGCATACACGAGCGAGACGGCATCGAACAGCTCTTGCTCGCGACCCAGGAACGGCGTCGCCGGCGTGGGCAGATCGACGCTGCCGGGCGTGCGGAGCGCTGGGAACTCGCCCTCGCCGAGCTGGTAGAGGCGGACGAGACCGTCGAAATCCTTCAGCCGGTGCTGGCCGAGATCGCGCAACGGCGCCGCGGTGGACGCCTCGAGGAGCGGCGCCGTCGTCGGCGACACGAGAACCTGCTCGCCGTGTCCGAGCGCGGCGATCCGCGCCGCACGATGGACATCCAGGCCCACGTAGCCCTGCCCGGCGACCGTCGCGACCCCCGTATGCAGGCCGGCACGCACCCGGATCGGCCCGCCCGCGAGCCTCCGGGTTGCCGCCAGGGCGGCGGCGGCCGCTCCGTCGGCCGTCGGAAACGCGACGAAGAACGCGTCCCCCTGCGTATCGACTTCGACTCCTCCCGAGGCGGCGAAGGCGGCCCGGAGCAGCCGGCGGTGCTCCTCGAGCGCGGCTGCATACCGCTCGGGGCCGAGCTCGTTCAGGAGCCGGGTCGAACCCTCGACGTCGGTGAAGAGGAAGGTGACGGTGCCGCTCGGGAGATCATGCATCGGCAGCTCGAATGATGACCGCGGTCAAGGCGTAGCTCGGCGGCGGAGCTCCTGCTGCAGCTCGCGCGCCGCGGGACCGAGGCCGAACGCCTTGCCGTCGACTTCGGCGACGGGCATCACCTCGCGGACCGAGGCGCAGAGGAAGACCTCGTCCGCCTCGAGCAGCCGCGCGAGCGGGAACACGCCCTCGACGGTCTCCCGCTCCGCGATCTCCAGCAGGACCCCGCGCGTCACGCCCGCGAGGATGGGGAGGTCGAGCGCAGGCGTGAAGAGGTTGTCGCCCTCGCGCCAGAAGACGTTCGCCGTCGGCGCTTCGAGCACGGTGCCGTCGTAGGCGACGAGCAGGGCGTCGTCGGCGCCGCCCGCGATCGCCGCGTCCTGCGCGGCCACGTTCTCGGCGTAGCTCATGGACTTCGCGCTCGCGAGGGCGCCCGTCGACCAGCCGACGACGGAGAGCCGCAGCCCACGGGCGCGGAGCGTCTCGAGCTCCGGGTCGATCGCGCCCGCGGTGGCGACGAGCGTCCGGCCGGTCCAGTAGAGCCGGAGTGCGACGTCGGGCTCGCCGCCGGCGCCGATCACGAGCTCGGCCAGCCGCTCGCACTCGGCGGCGTCGGGCGGAGGCAAGCGGACGCGCTCGGCCGAGACGGCGAACCGGGCCAGGTGCCTGTCGAGGAGAAACGGGCGGCTGCCGTACACGCGCGCCGTCTCGAACACGGAGCGCCCGCGCAGGAGCGCCTCGTCGTCCGCCGCGAAGACCGGCTCGCGCGGGTCGACCAGGCCGCGTCCCGCGACAGCGACCGCGCGCACGTCCATCATGCGAGGGCGAGCAGCGGTCGGGCCTTCACCCACGACTCCTCGATCTCGTCCTCCGATCGCGAGTCCCAGACGATGCCGCCGCCGACCCAGAGGTGGATCTCGCCGTCGACGACGGCGAAGGTGCGGATGGTGAGGGCGAGATCGAGGTCGCCGTTCGCGTAGATGCGGCCGAGCGCTCCCATCGACGCGCCTCGCCCGACGGGCTCGAGCGCGGCGATCAGCTGGAGCGCGCTGCTCTTCGGACAGCCGGTGACGGAGCCGCCGGGCAGCACGGCGTCGAGCAGCTCGGTCAACGTCACCTCCGGTCGCAGCTCGCCTTCGACCGTGGCGACGAGGTGGGTGACGCCGGCGAGCTGGCGCTCGGAGAGCAGCTCGGGCCAGCGGACGCTGCCCGGGACGCAGACGCGCGAGAGGTCGTTGCGCTCGAGGTCGACGATCATCACGTGCTCGGCCGCGTCCTTCGCCGAGTGGATCGGAACGCCCGCCGGACGCGTCCCCTTGATCGGCGAGGTTCGGACGGCGCGGCCGCGCTTCTGCAGCAGCAGCTCCGGCGAGGCGGAGACGATCGTCCAGCCGTCGCCCTGCAGTGCTGCCGGCTCGAGCGGGCGCAGCGGGGTGAGGGCGGCCGCAAGCGCGACCGGGTCTCCGGCGAAGTCCGCCCAGAGGTGCTGGACGAGGTTCACCTGGTAGACGTCGCCCTCGTAAATCGCCTCCCGCACCGTCTCGATCGCGGCGGCGTAGGCGGCGGGGCTCCAGGTCTCGTTCCACCGGCCGGTCGTGAAGGAGCCGGTTGGCGACGCCGACCGGTCGAGCGAGTAGGCGACCTTCGGCAGCCGGCATGGCTCCGGCGCGGAGGGAGCGGAGGCGCCGTAGCCGACGAACACCCGCGCCACGTCGAACTCTTCCCTCGCGAGCGCCGGCTCGAGCTCGGCGAGGGAGCCGAGCTCGACCGTCACGCCCGCCCGCGGTTTTGCACGTAGCGGTAGCCGTAGCGGCCCTTGATGCAGAGGTTGCCGAGGGTGACGTCGTGGTCGTCGGGAGAGCTCACCTTCACGATCGCGTCGTCCTGCACGTGGAGGGTGAGGTTGCAGCCGACGCCGCAGTACGGGCACACGGTGTCGACCTCGGTCTGCTCCTCCTCGCGCCAGTCGCCCGCCTCCCGCAGGTCGAACTCGCTTTTCGCCATCAGCGCCCCGGTCGGGCAGACGGCGACGCAGTTGCCGCAGTAGACGCACGCCGATTCGGGCAGGGGCACGTCGAGCTCGGTCGAGATGTGGGCGCCGAAGCCGCGTCCGGCGACGGTGATCGCGAACGTGTTCTGGTGGTCGACGCCGCAGGCCTCGACGCACTTGTAACAGAGGATGCACTTCGAGTAGTCGCGCACGTAGAGCTCGTTGTCGACCTTCACCGCCTGCGCCACGGTGAGCGAGTCGGGCCCGAACCGGTCCGGACTGGCCTCGTAGCGGTCGATGTACGCGAGCGCTTCGGGCGCGGTGGAGAGGTCGGCCGCCGAGCCGAGCAGCTCGAGCACCAGCCGCCGGCTGGTGCGTACGCGCTCCGAGTCGGTGAGCACGACCATGCCGTCCTCGACCTTGCGCGAGCACGCGGGGACGAGGGTGCGAGCGTTCTCGAGCTCGACGACGCAGACGCGGCACACGTTGACCGGCGTGAGGGTGTCGCCGTAGCAGAGCGTCGGCGTGTCGATCCCCATCTGCCGGGCGGCGTCGAGGATCGTCGAGCCCTCCGCGACTTCCGTGGTGACGCCGTCGATCGTGAGCTTCACGTGAGCACTCCGAGGTTGTGGATCGCCGAGTCGACGGCGGTGGCCGCAGTCTGGCCGAGGCCGCAGATCGACGCGTCCCGCATCACCTGCGTCAGGTCGGCGAGCACGGCGAGCTCGTCGCCGTTCGCCTTGCCGGAGGCGAGCCGGTGCAGCGCCTCCTCCTGGCGGACGGTGCCGATGCGGCAGGGGACGCACTGGCCGCACGACTCGTCCCGGAAGAACTCGGCGATCCGGAGGACGGCGTCGACGAGGTCGGCCTGCTCGCCGTAGACGATCACGACGCCCGAGCCGAGAGTGACGCCGGCGTCGCGGGCGGCGTCGAAGGAGAGCGGCAGGTCGAGCTGGTCGGGCCGCAGGAAGGAGCCGGCGGCGCCCCCGAGCAGGACGGCCTTCGGCGGCTCGGCGCCGGAGAGGTCGAGCAGCTCCGAGAGCGGCGTGCCGAGCTCGAGCTCGTACAGGCCCGGCTTTGCGACGTGGCCGGAGACGCAGAAGAGCCGTGTGTCGCGCGTGTCCTCGCCGAGGAGGAGCTCGGGGACGTTGAGCAGCGTCTCGACGTTGTTCACCACTGTCGGCTTGCCGTAGAGACCGACCTCGACCGGGAAGGGCGGCTTGTTGCGCGGCTCGCCGCGGTACCCCTCGATCGACTGGAAGAGCGCGGTCTCCTCCCCGCACACGTACGCGCCGGCGCCGATGCGCAGCTCGATCTCGACCCCGACGTCGGACTTGTCGATCGCGTTCTGCAGCCGCTCGTGTGCGAGCGGGTACTCGGCGCGGACGTAGATGAACGCGCGCTCGCAGCCGGTTGCGAAGGCGGCGATCGCCATCGCCTCGATCAGCGCGAACGGATCCTGCTCCATGAGGACGCGATCCTTGAACGTCCCCGGCTCCGACTCGTCTGCGTTGCAGACGAGGTAGTGCGGCTGCGCCGGCTGCCCGGCGACCGCCTCCCACTTCCGCCCCGTCGGGAAGGCCGCGCCTCCGCGGCCGAGGAGCGGCGACGCCTGCACGAGCTCGATCACGCGCTCGGGGCCTAGCTCGCGCGCGCGCTCGAGGGCGCGGAACTCGTCGGGCGGCGACTCCGGATCTACGCCCTCGGCGATCCGGCGCAGGAGCTTCAGGCCCGACGTCTGCGGCAGGGGCGGCGACGACGGCGGGATCTGCTCCTCGCGCGGCTCCGGCCCCGCGATCGTCCGCAGCGCGGCGGGCGCGCGCTCGCACAGGCCGAGACACGGCGACGGGAAGGCGCCGTCGGGCACCTCGGCGCCGGCGAGGCGGCAGGAGAGGTCGGTGCAGACGTGGAGCACTTCCGGCGGGCGTTCCTCGAGCGCCAGCAGCGCGTAGAACGTCGCCACGCCGTACGCCTCGGCCGGCGGCACGTCGAGGCGCCGCGACGTGTAGCCGAGCGCGCCCGGCGTCACCCACCCCGCCCGCCGCTGCGCGGCACGAAGCGCAGGCAGAAGGAGATGCCGCAGCGTCCTGTCGCGCCGCGCGACGCGGTTTCCGTTCGACGGCTCGACGCCGACCACGGCGTCGATCGCGTCCCGCTCGGCGTCGGTCGGTTCGGCGTCGAGGAGTTTCAGGTCCATCAGACGGCCTCGAGCCGGACCGCGGTCGCCTTGAACTCGGCCGTGCCCGACTTCGGGTCGGTGGCGTCGATCGTGAGCACGTTCGTCGCCACCTCGTCGGGGAAGTGGAGGTTCATGAACGCGAGGCCCGGCCGTAGCGTCGCGTCGTAGCGCGCGGGCGCCTCGACCGAGCCGCGCCGCGAGACGACCCTCACCCGAGCGCCGTCGGCGACGCCGTAGCGCTCGCCGTCGGCGGGCGCGAGCAGGATCGCCTCGCCGCCGACGTGCAGCGGCGACTCGTAGCCACCGGTCTGCACGCCCGTGTTGAAGGACTCGAGCCGGCGGCCGGTGGTCAGCCGCAGCGGGAAGTCGGCGTCGAGCCTGTCGACCGGCGGGTCGTGCTCGACCGGCTGGAAGGGCGCCCGGTCCTCGACGACGTCGTCCCAGAGGCGGCCGTGCAGGAAGAGCGCGCCCGGGTCGTCCTCGTCGAGGCACGGCCATTGGATGCCGCCGAGCTCGTCGAGCCGCGCGTACTTCATGCCCGCGTGCATCGGCGAGAGCGAGCGCAGCTCGTCCCACACGTCCTCGGCGCGCGGCGAGCCGAGGTCGTGCCCCAGCCGGCGCCCGAGCTCGTACACGATCTCGATGTCGTCGCGCGCTTCGGCCGGGGCGTCGTACGCCTTGCGCACGCGCTGCACGCGACGCTCGCTCGAGGTGACGGTGCCCTCGACCTCGCCGAGCGTCGCAGCCGCCGGAAGGACGACGTCGGCGAGCTCCGCCGTGCGCGTGAGGAAGAGGTCCTGGACGACGAGGTGGTCGAGCCCCTCGAGCAGCCGCTGCGCACGCAGCTGGTCGGCCTCTCCCTGCGCCGGGTTCTCGCCGACGACGTAGACCGCGCGCAGCTCTCCCCGCTCCATGGCCTCGAACATCCCGGTCAGGTGCAGCCCGTGCTCGGCGGGGATCGACGAGCCCCACGCAGCGTCGAACTTCGCGCGGATCGCGTCGTCGAGGGTCTCCTGGAAGCCGGGCAGCCGGTTGGGGATCGCGCCCATGTCTCCCCCGCCCTGGACGTTGTTCTGTCCGCGCAGCGGCTGCAAGCCCGAGCCCCATTTGCCGACCTTGCCGGTCAGCAGCGCGAGGTTGATCAGCGCGAAGACGTTGTCGACGGCGTTGTGGTGCTCGGTGATCCCGAGCGTCCAGCACAGCTGCACGTTCTGCGCGCTGCCGTACGCGTGCGCAAGCTCACGGATCGCCTCGCCCGGGACGCCGGTGACGCGCTCAGCCTCCTCGAGCGTCCACGGCTCGACCGACTCGCGGAACGCGTCGAAGCCCGTCGTCGCTCGCTCGACGAACTCCATGTCGGCGAGGCCTGCCTCGAGGATCTCGCGTGCGACCGCGTTCGCGAGCGGGATGTCGGTGCCGACGTCGAGGCCGAGCCAGAGGTCGGCCCACTGCGCCGACGGTGTACGCCGCGGGTCGACGACCATGAGCTGCGCGCCGTTGTGGATCGCCTTGAGGACGTGGTGGAAGAAGATCGGGTGCGCCTCGCGCGCATTCGAGCCCCAGAGCACGAT
>DAIMGZ010000028.1:11598-18928 GCA_036723535.1 Gaiellaceae bacterium | reverse complement strand
TCGTCCAGGGCGCTGCGTCGTCCAGGGCGCTGCTTCGTTCGACGATGATGTCGACTGCGTCGTCGGCTGTCCAGACCCAGATCATGTCGCTGTCCGGGTAGACGACGGCGCCGACCGCAGCTGCGCTCGAGGAGAACATCGCGACGCGGGCGGTTGACTCGCTGTTGTTTCGCACCAGGTGTGCTCCGGCGGGACCGGAGGGAAAGAAGACGACGTCCCACGGTTCGAGCTGTTCCTCGCCGTCTGGATGCCGCAGCGTTGGCGTGCCTGAGACGACGAGAAGCCATTCCTCGTCTGGTTCTTCGTAGTGGTAGGGGCCGATAGCTTGGCCGGGAGGTAGCTCGTAGACGCTGAGGCCGGTGCGGGTCGCGCCGAGCGCCGCCCCAACCCGGGTGCTGTTGCGCCGGAAGCCGTCAGGAAGCTGCGGACGCGGGTCACACGCGATCGCGGCGAGGTTGGCTCGCCGAACCGGGTCGGCACTCATTTAGGACTCCTTTCGTTGATGCTCCGTCTACGAGACTGCGTGGGCCGCCGAAAATCATCGCAGCGAGCCCCCAAACCAGCGCTCAGGGGTCATTCCCGAACACTGGCCCAGGCGAGCGAGCCCGACCTTTGGCGGCCCGTGGAGAGCGAGCGGGCGGGATCTTTAGTACTCGAGGACCGGGCACTTGGGTCAGGTCATCCAGCCGCCGGTTAGCGGATCGCCCATGCGTAACCCGAACCTCTGCAGCAACTCGGGGATCGTCTCAGGCCGTGACTCGAACCCGTAGCGCTGGACGAGCTCGGCAAACTGCTCGGGGCTCGCTTTGAGCGGGCCGCCCAAAGCGGCGAGGTCGCGGAAGTACTGCTCGAAGCCGGCGGGCGAGATGATCTCGAGGATCCGGCACGGCCCATCACCGGCGTTCCAGAAGGTGTGCCACTGGTTGCGCGGCTTGAAGACCAGTTCGCCCGGCCCGGCCTCGACCACTTCATCGCCCAGCAGCGCTCCCATGCGTCCCTCCAGCACGAAGCTGTACTCGTCCTCGCGCGAGTGACGGTGCAGGGGCGCAGCCAGTGCGCGCGGGGACATCGGGTGCTCGAGGAACGCGAAGCGCTGGCCCGCCTCGGCCCCATCGATGAGGAAGCGAACACCGATGCTTCCGAGGAAGACTTCGTCGCCGTCCATCGGCCCGACCACCCTTACGCCTCCGTCTTGTGCGTCCATAGCGACTCCCTCCTCGGGCCAATCCGCGGGTCAGGTTACGCCACCTTCGGGGGGACGTTCCGGAACACTGGCCCAGCCGAGGCTCGTGTTCCCCGTCCGGCATATCCTCGGCAGGTGGGGAAGCCGCCTCTTTCGCCGTATCCGCCGGACCTCGCAGAGGATGCCGAGCCTGTCACCGAGCTTGGCGACTTGGAGGACGTCGTCGTCAGCGATCTCGACTGGGCCAATCGGCAGGCGCGTCGGGTCCTGGTTCGGCGTGTGGAGGTGCGTCGCTGCCGCCTGACGGGCACGGAGCTGGCGGAGGCCAAGCTCTCGGACGTGACCTTCGAGGACTGCCGCCTCGACCTCGTCGGGCTCCGCGTTGCGAGCCTTGCACGGGTCGTCTTTCGTGACTGCCGCATGGCCGAGTGCGACTTCTGGGCGGCATCCCTGGCGGACGTTCTCTTCGAGAATTGCGAGCTACGCCAAGCGACTCTGAGCGGCGCACAGCTCAAGCGGGTTGAGCTTCGCGGCTGCGACCTCACGGGGCTTCGTGGAGTCGAAGCTCTGAAGGGTGCCCGTATGCCTTGGAACGACGTGCTGGAGAACGGGCCGCTGTTCGCAGCCGCTATCGGGTTGGAGATCGTGGACTAACTAACTCGGCGGCTCTTGGAACATAGGCGGAACGACACGGAATACGCGTTTGGGTCCATATTCACGCGAGTAGCCGCGCCCGCGGGCGCTGTCATTCTGCGTCGCTCTCCTTACCCCGCGTCCATGAGCACGTTGGGGCCGTGCTTGTCGTCGAAGCGGTCCAGGACGCCCGACGACAGGAGCCGATCTCGCGCCTCGTTCGCGTCTTCGAGATTCCCGTACTCGAGGTAGATGAAGACCTCGTTTGGATCGTCCGTACTTCGGAGGACGCGCTGGAGCAACGCCTTCTCTCGGGCGCGCGGCAGATCCTGATCGAACATCCGGCGCCACCTGTCGTAGTCGCCAGTCTGGATGCGCGTGATGATGAACGCCGACATCGGCTCTCCTCTCCGGCTTGCCTGGGGAAGCTACTTCCTGTCAGCTCAGCGGGGGATGCGAGCGGCGCCACAGCGGCGAGCGCTGGTACGCCGCGGCGGTCAGGTTCCAGGTGCGGCTGAGTGCTTGGAAGCGCGCGAGCTCGACCCGGCCGCGCTGGCTCGGGTACTCGGCGCCGGACTCGAGCAGCTCATAACCGGCGCTCCCCAGGACGTCGCCCGCGACCTCCTCGAACGCGAGGGCGTCCTCGCGGCTCATCTGGCTGCGCCAGTCACGGAGGCCGGGGGTCGGTGGCTGCGCGAGGTTGCGGTGCTCCGGCATCGCCGACACGTCGGGGGCGTTCGCGTGCTCGAGCATCGCCGGCTCCCACGCCAGCGACGCGTGCTCGCACACACGCCGCAGCTCGCGCTCGGGCTCGACGACGAGATCCTCGTAGCGGAGCTCGAGGTAGCGGCCGCCTACGTGCGTGCCGAGTCGCCGCGCCGCTCGGATCTCCGTGCGCCACCGTGCTGCGAACTGCGCGGCGGTGCGCGGCAGCGCCCACGTCTTCCCCGAGAATCCCTCCGGCAGCTCGAGGAACGAGAGCGCGGCGTCGCGGCCGTCGCGAACCAGATGGACCCAGAGCGCGTCCGGGAAGAGCCGCTCGAGCAGCGGCAGATGCTGCATGTACAGCGGCGTCTTGTCGCCCCAGCGCGGCTTCTCCTCGTGCTCCGCGTACACCTCGAAGACGGCGGCGATCGCCTCGCCCGTCGTCATCCCTTCTCGCAGCCGTGGGCGAACGTCCTCCGGGGCGATGCCCCACTCGTACAGCTGGTAGAAGCGCCCGAGGTCGTCGAGGAAGTCGTCGAGCTTCGGCCGGCGGCCGTGCCGGTGAGCGAGGGGCGAGACGAAGAACGACTCGTAGGGGATCGCGATTTGGCTGCTCCGGTCGAGCATCACGCGCAGAAGCGTCGTGCCCGACCGGCCGACGCCGAGGACGATCAGCGGCGGTGACATTCGCAGGAGACTAGAGCACGAGTTCGGCGAGCGTCCGCAGCGCCTCGGGCTGCATCGTCCCGAGGACGAGCGTCGTGACGGGCGTCTCCCGCCAGGCGTCGAGCCGCTCCGCGATCCGCTCCTTCGGCCCAACGAGAGCGACGGCGTCGACGAGCGCGTCCGGCACCGCGGCGATCGCCTCCCGCTGCTTGCCGGCGAGGTAGAGCTCCTGGATGCGCTCGGCCTCGTCCTCCCAGCCGTAGCGGCGGACGAGCGCGTTGTAGAAGTTCCGCCCTTTCGCACCCATGCCGCCGACGTAGAGGGCCACGTGTGGCCGGAGGACGTCACGGAGCGCCGCCACATCGTCGCCGACGAGCACGCTCGCCGTCGCCGCAATCTCGAAGCCCGGCGGCGCGGCGGCCAGGCTCGGCCCGAACGCGTCGTCGAAGCGCTCGGGGTCGACGAAGATCGGCAGCCAGCCGTCCGCGATCTCGGTGGCGAGCGCGACGTTCTTCGGCCCGAGCGCCGCGAGGTAGATCGGGATCTCGGCGCGCAGCGGTCGCAGCATCAGCTTGAGCGGCTTGCCGAGCCCGGTCGCGCCGGGGCCGTCCCACGGGATCCGGTAGTGCTCGCCGTGGTGCTCGACGACCTCCCGCCTCAGCGCCGTGCGGACGACCTCGACGTACTCGCGCGTCTTTCCGAGCGGCTTCCCCCACGGTTGCCCGTGCCAGCCCTCGACCACCTGCGGGCCCGAGGTGCCGAGCCCGAGCAGAAAGCGGCCGCCGGAGAGGAGGTCGAGCGTGGCCGCCGTCATCGCCGCGTTGGCGGGAGTGCGGCCGGGGATCTGCATGATCGCGGAGCCGAGCTTGATCCGCTCCGTCCGCCCCGCCAGCCACCCGAGGACACTGACCGCGTCCGTGCCCCACGCCTCGGCGACCCAGACGGAGTCGAAGCCGAGCCGCTCCGCCTCCTCTACGAGCGGAAAGAGGTCGGCCGGATTCGTGCCGGGTGGCGCGTAGCCAAGACTCAGGCCCAGTTTCATTGCGTTGCGGATCGTACGCCGGTACCGTCGGCGGGCCATGGCGCACCCCGAGCTCGCAGCCGAGCAGGCCTACGTCGACAACGCCTACGAGCAGCTCGACCGGATGCGCTCGACGGTCGCGCGCACGCAGGAGGCGATGGCGACCGAGTGGGCCGCGCTCAACATGGAAGCGTGGGCGAAACGGCGCATGCGCACCTTCGAGGACGCCGAGCGCGGCCTCGTCTTCGGGCGGCTCACGCTCGACGGCACGCCACGGCCGCTCTACGTCGGCCGCCGCTGGGTGCACGACGACCAGCACGAGTCGCTCGTCGTCAACTGGCAGGCGCCCGCGGCGCGGCCCTTCTACACGGCGACGCCCGAGACTCCGCACGGCGTCCAGCAGCGCCGCCGCTTCCGCGCCGACGGTCGGCGCCTCGTCGACATCTCGGACGAGGCGCTCGACGGCAGCGCGGTCGAGGGCGCGGCGGTCTCGGACTTCCTGCTCGAGGAGCTCGACCGCCGCCGCGACGCCCGGATGCGCGACATCGTCGCGACGATCCAGTCCGACCAGTACCGGCTGATCACGGCCGAGCCCGACGGCGCGCTCGTCGTGCAGGGCGGCCCCGGCACCGGCAAGACCGCCGTCGGCCTGCACCGCGCCTCCTGGCTCCTCTACACCCACCGGGAGCGGCTGCGGCGCGTCCTCGTCGTCGGGCCGAACCCGACGTTCATGGACTACGTCTCGCACGTCCTGCCGACGCTCGGCGAGGAGGCGGTCGAGCAGCGGGCCGTCACCGAGCTCGTCGACGGGATCGAGGTCGTTCGCGAGGAGGAGCCGGACATCGCGCGGCTGAAGGGGGACCCGCGGCTGCGCGAGGTCGTGGCGCGCGCGGTCGAGATCGCCGTCGTGCCGGCGCCGGAGGAGCTCGTGACGCTCGTCGACGGCGTCTACATCCGAGTGCGCGAGCGCGACGTCGCGGCGCTGCTGGAGGAGGCGCTCGCGGCCGGAGCCCCACTCGGGCTCGCGCGGGAACGGTTCCGGATGGCCGTCCTCCGCCGCTTCTACGAGCGCTACGGCGAGCTGCTCGGCCCGCGTGCGCTACGGAGCTTCGAGGAGCTCGAGCGCGCGCTGCGGCGCGGCGGCTTCCTGACGCGGTGGCTCGAGCGCGTGCTGCCGCTGCCGCAACCGGAGAAGCTCGTCGCGCGGCTCCTGACGTCTCCCGCGGCGCTCGCCGCCGCTTCCGACGGCGTGCTCGACGCCGACGAGCGGGAGCTCCTCCTCCGTGACCGGCCGCGCCGGCTGGCCGACCTTCGCTGGAGCGACCAGGACGTGGCGCTGCTCGACGAGGCGCGGACGCTTCTGGCCGGCGCGCCGCGCGCGTACGGGCACGTGATCGTCGACGAGGCGCAGGACCTGTCGCCGATGCAGCTGCTCGCGATCTCGCGCCGGGCGATCGACGGCTCGCTCACGATCCTCGGCGACGTCGCGCAGGCGACCGGTCCCGTCGTCTACCGCCGCTGGCAGGAGCTCGAGCCGTATCTGCCGGACGAGGCCGAGCTCTCGATCGAGGAGCTGCGGCACGCCTACCGCGTTCCGGCCGAGATCATGGACTTCGCCCTCCCGCTGCTCGACCGGATCGAGGTGGACGTCGAGCCGCCGCTCGCCTACCGCAAGGGCGGCGAGCCGCCGCGCCTCGTGCGCGTCGACGAGAGCGAGCTGCTGCCGGCGGCGCTGCGCGAGGCGACCGCGCTCGCCGAGCAGGAGGGGCTGCTCGCCGTGATCGTTCCCCGCTCGTTCGCCGGCGACGCGTTGCCGCAAGCCGACCTCTTCGACGAGCTCTCCGTTCCGGTGCTGACGCCGCGGCAGGCGAAGGGTCTCGAGTTCGACCACGTCGTAGTCGTCGAGCCGGCGGCGGTGGCCGACGGGGGAGACCGCGGCCTGCGCGAGCTCTACGTCGCGCTCACCCGGCCGACGAAGACGCTCGTCGTCGTCCACGCGCGGCCACTGCCCGATGGCCTCGCCGAGCCCTAGCTCACGGCAAAGACCCGCCACTCACCGGGCACGCCCTTCAGCTCGGTAAGACCGCGATCCTGGAACCGGAGGTCGGAGCCGGCAACGAGGTCCTTTACGGTCGAGGAGACGAGCACCTCGCCAGGCCCGGCGAGCGCGGCTACGCGCGTCCCGATGTTGACCGCAAGCCCCGCGAGCTTGCCGCCGACGAGCTCGCATTCACCGGTGTGCAGACCGGCGCGGACGTCGAGCCCGAGTTCTCGCACGCTCCCGCCGATCGCCTGCGCGCAGCGCACCGCTCGGATTGGCCCGTCGAAGCGCGCGAAGAAGCCGTCGCCTGCGGTATCGACTTCCTCTCCCCGGAAGCGCGAGAGCTGCTGGCGGACGAGCGCGTGGTGTCGCTCGACGAGCTCACGCCAGCCTGCATCGCCTAGCTCCGCAGCCTTCGCCGTCGAGCCGACGATGTCCGTAAAGAGAACCGTCGCCAGCACCGTCTCGGGCTCGCGCTCGTCGAGCCCGCGAACGAACCGCTCCACCTCCGGCAGCAGCGTGCCGGTCTGGAGGTAGATCGCCTCGTCTAGGCCTGACACCTGAAAGCGGCGTGCGCCCGGAATCCGGGCGGCGATGTACTCGGCCTCCTCGCGCATTCCCGCACCGTGAGCGACGAGTGTCGGGACCCTGATCGCCCCCAAGACATCGCGCACGTCGACGTCGGCCGCCATTCGCAATATGGTGGCGACGGCTCCTGGGCTGGCCGAGAGCCGCTGGTGACGAGCCCATTGAGCGATGAACTCCGGATCGTCGGCATGAGACGCCGCGACCGCGCGAACCCCCTGCTCTGCATTTTCGTACGTGCCCCAGGTGCGTGGCTCGCTCTCGAGCTGCTGCTGGTGCTCCTCGATCGTCGAGGCCCAGGGGTACTCAGGGGCCCATGTGCCCTTGGCGTACCCGTTGTAGAGGATCAGGCCGAGAGTGCGTTCCGGATAGGTGGCTGCGAAAAGGGTGCACATCGCCGCCGCCTCAACGGTGCCGAACAACACGGCGCGGTCCGACTCGGCAGCGTCGAGAACCGCTCGGACGTCGTCCATCCGAGCCTCGAGTGTCGCCGGCT
>DAIMGZ010000028.1:597-11588 GCA_036723535.1 Gaiellaceae bacterium | reverse complement strand
GTCGGACAAGCCGGTGCCGCGACGGTCGAAGAGGATGAAACGCGAGAAAGAAGCGCCCCTGTCGTGGAAGGCCCGCTGAAACGGCGTCTCGCGCTCGATCTCGATGTTGCCGGCGAAACCGTGAGCAAAGACGACGTCGGGTGGCTCTCTTCGCCGTACGTAGCGTAGGCGATCGCGAGGCCGCCGCTTCTCGCATACCGGAATTCGTCGCGTGGGTCCACGCGGACAGTCTCGGCCGCCGCGGTTGAACCCGCAACCCGCAGGCGCTTTCTCTCACGTCTCCCGTTCGGGAAAGAGGAGGCTGTAGCCGTAGCGCCGGACGCGGCGCTCGTACCAGAGCGAGACGAGGTCGAGGTAGGCGCGCATCCGCGGGTCGCGCTTCAGCTCCTTCCACCGACGGAAGTACTTCTCGTTCGCCCCCGTCTCGACCGGCTCGCTCGGCGGGATCGGCTCGAGCTCGAGGAACTCGAAGATCCCTCGCAGAACGGCCAACGGCTCGCGCACCATCTGCTCGTACTGGACGACGTGCACTCGTTCGAGGTGCTCGCGGTCGGCCTCGAAGAGCGCATGACAGCGGAGCCAGTGCTCGAACATCCGGTCGTAGCGGCGTGTGCCCCGCCACTTAGCGGTTGGGATTGAAACCGGAATGGGATGCCGGACGATGACGACGAACGCGGAATCGGGATAGAGGGCTTGCAGGAAGCGCGACTTGAGCAGGTTCGGCGGCGACTTCTCGAGCAGAAACGGGCGAGAGAGATCCCAGTGAGGCGACCATTCCTCGAACAGCTTGCGTGCGTTCTTCTCGGAGACGAGCGGCGAGCTCTCGGTGAGGTGCATCTCGGGGGCGAAGCCGAATCGCCCGGGACGCCCGTACTCGTGGTCGCTGGGGTAGACACTCTGGAGGTGCTGTCCCTCGTCGGCCGGCGCGTCGGTGCCCGAGAAGCCGCTGATCTGCGGATGCGCGGTGAGCAGCCGCGCCAGCAGCGTCGTGCCGCTGCGATGCAGGCCGGCGAGGAAGACGAGCTTGTGCCCCTCCATCGGCGGCGAATCGTATGCGGCCGCCCAGCCCCGTCTGCATTGAGTAGCGTCGAGGGCATGCGCACGCGCTTCCTCGGCGAAGGCGGTCCGGAGGTCTCGGTCGTCGGCCTCGGCACGAACAACTTCGGCGGCCGCATCGACTACGAGCAGTCGCTCGCGGTGATCGACGCGGCGCTCGATGCCGGCGTGACGCTGATCGACACGGCCGACATCTACGGCCAGGGCACGAGCGAGGAGCACATCGGCCGGGCGCTCGCGGGCCGCCGCGACCGCGTCCTGATCGCGACGAAGTTCGGCAGCGAGATGCAGGAACGGCCGGAGGAGCGGCGCGGCAACCCGGACTACATCCAGTGGGCGGTCGAGGGCTCGCTCCGCCGCCTGCGCACCGACGTGATCGACGTCTACCAGATGCACCAGCCCGATCCGGTGACGCCGATCGAGGAGACCCTCGGCGCGCTCAACGACCTCGTCCACGACGGCAAGGTGCGCTGGATCGGCTCGTCGAACTTCTCCGCCGGCCAGATCGAAGCCGCCGAAGAGGTCGCGCGCGGCGCGGGCTTCCATCGCTTCGTCTCGGCCCAGAACGAGTACTCGTTCGTTATGCGCGGGGTCGAGGACGACGTGCTCCCGGCCTGCGAACGGCTCGGCATCGGGCAGTTGCCGTACTTCCCGCTCGCGAGCGGCCTGCTCACGGGCAAGTACCGGCGTGGAGAGGTGGCGGCCGAGGGACGTCTCGCCGGCCGCGAGATCTCAGAGGAGCGCTGGGACCGGGTCGAGGCGCTGCAGGGGTACGCGGAGGCGCGAGGCGTGTTGCTGCTCGAGGTCGCGATCGGCGGGCTGCTCGCGATGCCGGCGGTGACCTCCGTGATCGCGGGCGCGACGAAGCCGGAGCAGGTGCGCGCGAACGTCGCCGCCGGCGCCTGGGAGCCGAGCGCGGAGGACGTGGGGGAGCTGCGGGCGCTCCGCTGATCTCGGCCGCAGGCGACGAGGACCTGCCACTCGTCCACGAGCTCTTTCGTGAGTACGCCGCCTGGCTCGGTGCGCGGGGCTGGTTCCCCGATCTCGAGGCGGAGCTCGCCGCGCTGCCCGGCGGTTACGACGTCATCCTTGTGGCCCGCGATGGTGACCAGCCGGTCGGCTGCGTCGCACTCAAGCCGCTCCCGGACTGCGCGTGCGAGCTGAAGCGGCTCTACGTGCGCTCCGTCGCACGAGGCCGAGGGCTCGGCCGCGCGCTCGCGGAAGCGGCCGTCGCCGAGGCGCGCCGGCTCGGCTACGAGATCGTGCGGCTCGACACGCTGCCGGCGATGGAGGCCGCAAGGGCGATCTATGCCTCGCTCGGCTTCATCCCGACGGAGCGGTTCAACGACAACCCGATCGAGGGCGTCATCTTCTTCGAGCTGCGGCTCTGAGAGCGCTCGCGGTTTGACGGCGACTTGGGCAGGAGGCTGCCATGGGTTTCGTAGTCAGCCTCATGCTCACGGCTGTCGGCTTCATCCTCGCGCTCGCCGTGCACCCGACGCACCCCGGCTCGGTCAACGTCAACACCGTCGGCTGGATCCTCGTCGTCTTCGGCCTGATCGGCTTCTTCGCCGACCTGGTGCTGTGGTCGTCGTGGGGGCCGGGCTACCTGCGCCGCACGTACGTCGAGCAGCCCGGCGGCGCGTATCGCGCGCGTTGGGGTTACCCGCGTCGGCGCGTGATCGAGGAAGAAGAAGGCCCGCAGGGGCCGGGCTTCTAGCCGCCGTCATATCGCCGACCGGTTCAGGCGGCTGCGACGTCGCCCAGCCGGTAGCGGAGGTCGTTGAGCCGCTCGTGCCACTCGTCGGAGAGTGCGGCGACACATTTCATCGAGCGGCCGGCGAGGTCGACGAGCTCTGCGGGTGGGATGCCGTGCAGCTCCGCCCACTCGCGATCCTCCGAGGAGAGGTCGTCGGCCGGCTCGCCGGCCGTGGCGGCCACGAGCTCCGCCGCCCGCACCGCCTGCTCCGCGGTCTCCTGGTCGGGTGCCTCGCACGCGGCGGCGAGCGTCTCGTGCAGGGATTTCCAGTTCATTCCGGGTCGAATTCCACCTGGTCGAAGAAACGAAGCACAGTGTGCCCGGGCCGCACGCGACCCTGCAGCGCGCGCAACTCGTCGTCGGAGGCCTCGCCGAGCGCCCGCTTGACCGCGAGCCAGGGGAGGTTGAAGTCCTCCTGGATCATCATCGTCGAGATCCGCGGGTTGATCTCGATCACCTTCTCGCCCATGAACTGGATGCTGAAGAACCACTCGAGCCCGAACTCGGCGACGACGCGCTCGGACGCCGCGACGAGCTCCGGGGCGTCGAGCGTCACGAAGTACATGCCGAGTCCGCAGCGCACCGACTCGCGCGTCCTCGTCGCACTGAGGACGATGCGGCGGCCGTCCGCGATCCCGTCGACCGTCCGCTCGGGCTCGGTGAGGAACTCCATCACGAGCAGGTCGAGCCCGTCTTCCGGCAGCAGCTCGACCGCCTCCTCGAGCCGCATCGCCAGCGCTCCGGGCCGCTCGTGCAGGAGCTGGTGCGTGCGGTCGACGGTCGGGTCGAGCACGCGGAAGCCCCGCGAGCCGGTGGAGAAGGCCGGCTTGAAGCAGACCGGACGGTCGGGGTAGCCGAGCTCGCGCGCGGCCGTCTCGACAGCGGCCGCACCGGTCACGCGGCGGAAGTCGGGAGCGCCGACCCCGGCCCGGTGCAGCGCTTCGAACGTCTCGGCCTTGTCGTTCGAGCGCCGCTCCGCCTCCGGGCTGCAGATCATGACGGGCACCGGGAACTCGCCGCGCCTGAGTGCCAGGTGCCGCAGGTCGTGCGACGACTCGGGCAGGACGACTTCGACGCCCTCCTCCTCGACGAGCGAGAGCAGCGCGTCGGGGAAGGACGGGTCGGCGCCGCGCGGGACGAGGTGGAACGCGTCGCAGAGGTGGCGACCGATCGCCCGGTCGGACATGTCCACGCCGACCAGGCGAATCTCCCGCTCGCCGTTCTCGCGTAGCGCGCGGAGCAGCCTGGCCGCGCCCGGCGCACCGCAGGCGGTGACGAGGATCGTCGTCACGCCTGCGCGAGCACCCACTGGAAGCTCGCCGGCCCCTCGGGCTCCTCGAAGGTGACGACCTCATCCCGCTCGATCGCGAATCCCGCCTCGCGGACGAGACGCGAGTTGATCTCCGGCGGGAAGCCCGAGAAGAACGTCGGGGCTCCGAGCCACTCTCCCGTCCAGCCCGGGTTGTCCGACTGACCGAACGCCGTGACGAGCCAGCCGCCCGGCACGAGCCAGCCGTGGATGTTGCCGAGCAGCGGCGCGAGGAGCTCGCGCGGGACGTGGTTGAAGACGTAGAAGGAGGCCACCGCGTCGAACGAGCCGGCCGGAAGCTCGAGCTCGGTGAAGTCGGCACAGACGAACTCGGCCTCCGGAATCGCCGCTCGTGCCCGCTCGACCTGGCGCGGGGAGATGTCCACGCCTGTCACCGCGTGTCGGTGCGCCAGTCGCTCCGTCTCGGGCGTCCCGCTGCCGCAGCCGAGCTCGAGCAGGCGGGCGCCCTCGTCGAGCCGCGACACGAGCTCGTCCTCCCACTCGCGGCGCGGGTCGCCGACGATCTCCGCGCGCCAGGCCGCGAAGGTCTCGCCGATCGCGTCGTAGCCGTCGGCGACGATCTGCGTCCGGGGGTCGGTCACGGGCCGATGCTACTTCGGGTGGCGCCACTAGACTCGCGGGCGGGTGAAGGTGGTGCTCACTGGTGGCCGGGGGTTCCTCGGGACGCATGTCTGCGTGGCGCTCCGGGAGGCCGGCCACGAGCCGGTTCCCCTCGGCCGCGCGGACGAAGATCTCGCCGAGCCGGGCACGATCGAGCGGGTGCTTGGCGAGCACGAGCCCGGCTGGCGCCCCCAGGTCCCGCTCGAGGACGGCATCCGCTCGACCCTCGACTGGGTGCGGGAGGCAGCGTGATTCGTTCTCGAGCCTTGCGTGCCGCCGCGACGCTCCTCGTCACCGGCCTCGCCACCGCCTACATCCTCTGGCGCATCGACCTGGGCCGGACGGGTCACGTGCTCGCACACGCGAGCGTCGGCTGGTGGCTCGCGTCCTGCGCGATCTGGTTCGTCTCCGTGTGGCCGCTCTCCTGGCGCTGGCTCAAGCTCCTCGCCTCGAGCGGCGTGCACGAGCGTCTCGGCTGGCTCGTGCGGACGACGTTCGTCGCGTACGCCGCGGCGCAGGTGCTCCCGACCTCGCTCGGTGGCGATGCGTCACGGATCTACGAGACCGCCCGCCGGAATCCCGGCTCGCGCGGGCCCGTCGCGGGAACAGTGCTGCTCGAGCGGGCGCTCGGCGCCGCCGCGACTCTCCTGCTCGCCGCCGTGGGCTTCGCGCTTGCCGTCGGCCGCTACTCGATCGGCGGTTACGTCTGGGTCGAGCTCGCCTTCGTCATCCTCACCGCTGCCGGAGCGTTCGTCCTCTTCTCGACTCGCCTGCATCCGATCCTGCACCGGCTACGTCCTTTGCTGCACCGCCTGCGGGTCGAGTCGCTCCTGCGAGACGTCTACCTCGCGCTCCACGCCTACCGGACGAGGCCCCGGCTGCTCGGCTGGGCGTTTTCGCTCACCGTCGTGGTGCAGGCGGCGCGGGTGCTTGCGATCTGGTGTGCCGGCAAGGCTGTCGGAGTCGACCTCTCCCCGCGGGCCTACTACGTGATGGGACCGCTGCTCTTCCTCGTGATGCTCGTGCCGTTCACCATCAACGGCCTCGCCGTACGGGAATCGTTCTTCGTGAGCTTCCTCGGGGCTCTCGGCGTCTCGGCCGACCGGGCGTTCTCGGCCGGGTTCCTCTTCTTCGTCGTCACCGTCGCGGTCGCGCTGCCGGGAGCGGCGATCATCGCCTGGGAGGGCCTGCGCACCCGGGCGGTAGCGGGAGCCGCGCGATGAACTGGCTCGCGCTTCCCGCCGCCGTCGAGGCGCGGAGGCCGCCTGCGGTGCCGGCCGGCGCCGTGTGGCGGCTCGTGACCCCCGTCGCGGCCGCCGCGCTGCTGGGAATCGCCCGGCTGCTGCCCGAGACCGGCGTCGGGCTCTGGCTGCGGCTCGCGGCAGCGACCCTTGTCGTGCTCCTTCCCGGAGTGCTCGTCGCCCGCTGCCTGGGCCAGCGCAGCGCGTCCGCCGCGTTCGCCGCGTCGGTCACGCTGGTGGGCGCCGGGCTCGCCTTGACGTTCGCCCTCGGCGCCTCGCTCGACGTCACGCTCGCTTTCGTGCTCGCCGCCGGCGCGCTCGCCTTCGGCTGGTCCCTCACCGACCGGCAGCCTCCGGTGGCGAGGCTGCCGGGAGGAGCGCGTGTCATGCGCGGCGTCCTCGCCGTCGCCGGTCTCGGGCTCGGCATCGGCGTTTGGTTCGTGCAGGGCGCGTTCACCGGCGACGCGTTCTTCCACCTCGGCCGCGTGCGGAAGCTCGACACGCTCGGCTCGCTCTCGCTGCACGACGTGGGCGAGTTCGCGCACGGTGGGCTCCATCCCGGCTACGCCTTCCCGCTCTGGCATGCCTGGCTCGCGCTCGTGGCGCGGCTCGCCGGCGTCGACCCGACGAGCGTCGCCGCCCACGAGGCGAGCCTGCTCGTGCCCATCGCGCTCGTGCTCGCGTTCGAGATGGGCTGGGCGATCTTCCGCTCGGCCGGTCTCGCCCTGGCGGTCGTGCTCGGGCAGGTCGCGATCAAGGCGTTCGCACCCGGCCACGGAGGCGTCTATCCCTTCCTCTGGGAGCCGTCCACCGTCGCCACCCAGCTCCTCCTGCCCGCGGCGGTCGCGCTCTTCTTCGTCTTCGTGCGTAGGCCGGCCTGGCCCGTCGGCGTCATGCTCGCCGCGGCCTCGGTTTCACTCGCGCTCGTCCACCCGACGTACGCGTTGTTCCTCGCGATTCCGCTGGGAGCCTTCGTCGTCGCCCGCGCCCTCCTCACGCGGGGCGCCGACCTCCGGAACGGCATCGTCGGGTTCGCGGTCTTCGGGCTGCCGATGGCCCTCGCCTTCCTCTGGCTGGAGCCGACCGTCCAGCAGACGATCCCGGTCTCACCCGGCCCGAAGCAGCTCGCCGCCAACCTCTACCACTACCGCCACGACCTCGTCAGGCACTCGCTCTCGCGTTACAGCCTTCAGGCTGCCCGCATCGACCGGAACGGGTCGATCGCGATCGCCGCCCTGTTCCTCGTGCCTCTCGCGCTCTTCGCCCGGCGGCGACGGTGGAGCGCGCTCGTGCTCGGGGGCACCGTCGCGGTGCTCGGCATCGAGCTGTGGCCCCTCGTCTTCCCGCACTTCTCGGACGCCGTCTCGCTCTCGCAGTCGAGGCGCGCGTCCGGCTTCATCCCCTTCGCCGTGGCCCTTGCCGGCGGGGCCGCGATCGTCAGCCGCTTCTCCCGGACGCTCGCGCTCCTGCTCGGCTTGATCTCCGGGATCTGGCTCGAGGTCGTCTACGCCGGGGACTTCGGCCTCCGCGTCCCGGCGACCGAGCCGGCGGCCCCGGTCTGGATCGCGCTCTATGGCGGCATCGCCGCGCTCGTAATCGGCGCACTTCTCGCGTGGTGGCGCCGCGACCGGCCTCCCGCGGTGGTCCGGCAGCGGGGAATCGCAACCGCCCTCGCGGTCTTCCTCTTCGCGCTCCCGGTCGTCGTCCACGGCTTCTCACACTGGTCGCCGGTGACCACACAGGACAAGGCCGCGCTGACGCCGGGGCTGATCCGCTTCCTGCAGCGGGACGTGCCGGCGCGCTCCGTCGTCCTTGCCGATCTGTCCACGAGCTACCGGGTGACGGCCTTCGCTCCCGTGTACGTCGTCGCGGTGCCGCCCACGCACGCGGCGAACACGCGGCCGAACGAGCTGCGCAAGCGGAGGTTGGCCGTGCTCCGGTTCCTCTTCGTCAACCCGACGCTTGCGGTCGCGCAGACCTGGAGGGCGCAATGGATCGTTCTCACGCGTACCGGGCCGGTGCAGGCGATCGAGCGTCAGGGCTTGCGGCCGGTGTATGAGGACCCCCGGTTCGTCGTCTTCCGGACCGGACTACCTTTGGCGCCGTGAAGGTCCTGCTCGTGACGCGCCACTTCCCGCCCGGCGGCGGGGGCGGCGTCCAGCGGCCGCTCAAGTTCGCGAGTCAACTGCCGGCGTTCGGGATCGAGATGCACGTGCTGGCGCCGGACGTGCCGGGCGAGACGCCCCCGGGCTCAGAGCTCGAGCTGCCGACGCAGGCGTGGATCCATCGCGTGCGCTACGTCGGGCCTCGCGGCGGGCGTCCATCGGAGCGGCTCCTTGCCAAGCAGGGCGTCGCCCGGCTCGGGACGCAGGCGGCGCTATTCGGCCGCCGGCTGCTCGTCCCCGACGAGAACGTTCCCTGGAGCACCTTCGCGCTGCCCGTCGCGATCCGGCTCGTCCGCCGGGAGAGAATCGACGTCGTGCTCACGACCTCGCCGCCCCCTTCGCTCCACCTCCTCGGCGCCGCTGTAAAGAGGACGACCGGCGCGGCCTGGGTCGCCGACCTCCGCGATCCGCTCACCTCCCATCCGCATCGGCGCGGCTACGAGTCGCAGCTCGCCCGGTTGAAGGAGACCGCCGTCGGCAGGGTGGCGCGGCTCGTGGCGTCGCAGGCGAACGCGATCGTCGCGGCGTCCGACGCGATCGCCGAGGAGGTGCGCGCCCTCGAGCCGAAGGGCAAAGTCGTCACGATCGCCAACGGCTGCGACTTCGACGACTTCGCCGGCCTCGAGCACCACCCGAGCGACCGGCTCCGGATCACCCACGCCGGCCACTTCCACGGCAAGCGCGACCCGAAGCCGTTCCTCCGGGCGCTCGCGGAGACGGGCCTCGACGACGTCGTCGTCCGCTTCGCCGGTGACTTCCGCGCCGCGGACCGTGAATACGCCGAGGCGCTCGGCCTCGGCGACCGCGTCGAGCTGCTGGGCGACGTCTCCCGCCGCCGCTCGCTCGAGCTGCAGCGGGATTCCGAGGTGCTGCTCCTCCTGATCCCGGAGTCCGGCGGCCGGGGCCGAGGCGTGCTCACCGGCAAGATCTTCGAGTACCTCGCGGCGGAGCGGCCGATCCTCGCCGCCGTGCCGCCCGACGGCGCCGCCGCGCAGCTCGTCCGCGACACCGGAGCGGGGGTCGTCGCCCCCTCCGACGACGTCGACGCGCTGCGCGAAGCGCTGCTCGACCTTCACCGGCGCTGGCGTGCCGGGAGCCTCGACGGCACGCCGCTCTCGCCCGAATGGCGTGAGCGACTCGCGCGCGGCGGCCGGGTCGAAGAGCTCGCCGACCTGCTCAGGGGCCTCGCGTGACCGCCGCCGCCGTGACCGCCGGGCGCGCCGTCGCCGTGCCGCGTGTGCAGGAGCGCATCGTCACCGGGCTGTTCTTCGGGTCGCTCTTCGTCGCCACGTTCGAGAAGGTGCACTGGAGCTTCGCCGGCCAGATCGGGATCAACGACATCACGACGATCCTGTTCCTGCTCGCGTACGTCGCGACCGAGCGACGGCCGCTGCCGCGCACGAGCGCGATCGTGCTCGGCTTCTTCGCGGCCTTCGCGCTCGTCTACCTCGCCGGCTACTGGAACATCGAGACGAACCAGGGGCTCACCCAGTTCACGAAGGGGATGGTGAAGTTCGTCATCCACTACGCCTTCGTCGTCGCCGCGATCGGCTACCTCGCGCAGCGCGGCGAGCGGTTCTTCTGGCGCGCGCTCGGCTGGTTCACGGTCGGCTTCGTGGCCAACGCGGTCTACGGGATCCTCGAGCTCGGCGCCGCGCTCGCCGGCCACAACCTCGACAACCTCGTGCTCGTGCCGTTGACGGGCGGTGCAAGCCGAATCAGCGTCTTCGGGATCATCGGAGGGCAGAACATCTATCGCGTCAACGCCCTCACGGGCGACCCGAATCACTTCGGCGTGATGCTCGTGATCCCGCTGCTCGCGCTGACACCCGTCTACCTGCGACTGCCGCGCCGGCATCGGCTCAAGTGGCCGCTGGCAGCGGTGCTCGCCTTCCTCCTGCTCGTGGACATCGCGACGTTCTCCCGCAGCGGCGGCCTCGGGCTGATCGTCGGCGCTCTCGTGCTCGTCCTGCCCTACCGGCGCTTCCTCCGCTCGAAGCAGTTTCTCTATCCGCTCGGCGCCCTGGCGGTCGTGCTCCTCGGCGTGCTCTACACGCGCAGCCACTTCTTCGAGACGTTCCTGGGGCAGCGCCTCTCGACGAACGGCCGCTCGACGAGCGCGCACTTCGCCGTCTACGACTTCATCGGCCAGATCCTCCACATGCACGCGCTGCTCGGGCTCGGCCTCAACAACTTCGCCGTCTACTACCAATTCGTCACGGGGAAGGCGAACTACGGCGCCCACTCGTACTGGGTCGCGGTCGTCGTCGAGTCGGGCCTGCTCGGCCTCGTCCTCTGGATCGTCTTCCTCCGCTACATCTTCGTGCGGCTGCTCGCCGCGCGGCACCTGGGACGGCTGCTCGACCGGCTCGGCGACGCGGAGGGGCTGCACGTGCGGCCGCTCGCGTACGGGTTGACGGCGGCCCTCGTCGGGACGATCGCCGCCAACTTCTTCTACCTGACGATCCAGTTCTATTACTTCTACGCCTTCCTCGCCTTTGCGCTCGCCCTCCCCGTCGTGTTCGGCGGCCGCGCGCGCCGGCAGCCCGGCGGGTAGTGCGGGTCGTCGTCCTCACGACGTCGTGGCCGCGGACCGAGCGGGAGTTCGCGGGCCGCTTCGTCGCCGACGCCGTCGAGCGGCTGCGGGAACGCGGGGTGGAGGTGGAGGTGCTCGCGCCCGGCTCCGGCTACCGCGACTACGGCCTCGCATACGGAGGCGGGATGGCGGCGAATCTTCGCCGGAAGCCGTGGGCGGCGCCGCTCATGCTCCTCTCGATGTGGCGGGCGGCGCGGCGGGCGGCCCGCGGCGCGGACCTCCTTCACGCCCACTGGCTCCTCAC
>DAIMGZ010000028.1:0-587 GCA_036723535.1 Gaiellaceae bacterium | reverse complement strand
TAGTGACGCTGCACGGCTCCGGCTCCGCCGGCCGCTTCTCGGACGTCGAGCTCGCGCGCCGCCGGCCGCGCCTCGTCCGCGCGCTCCTGCGTCCGGCCGCCGCCGTGATCTGCGTCTCCGAGACGGTTGCCGCGGCTGTGCGCGCCGCTGGAGTGGAGGTCGTCGTGATCCCGAACGGCGTGCGGATCCCGGAGGAGGTGGGGCCGCCCGCAGAGCCGCCGGAGGTGCTCTACGTCGGCCGGCTCTCGCCGGAGAAGAACGTCGACACGCTCGTCGAGGCGGTCGGCGACCTGAACCTCGTCGTGGCCGGCGACGGGCCGCTGCGCGAGCGCGTCCCGAACGCGCTCGGGGCGGTGCCGCACGCGGAGGTCGAGCGGCTGCTCGAGCGGGCTTCCGTCGTCGTGGCGCCATGCGAGCGCGAAGGCTTCGGGCTCGCGGCTGCGGAGGCCATGGCGTTCGGAAGACCGGTCGTCGCGGCGGCGGGCGGCGCACTGCTCGAGCTCGTCACCGACGGCGAGACGGGCCTGCTCGTGCCGCCGCGCGACGCGGCAGCGCTACGCGATGCGGTGGAGCGGCTGCTCGCCGAC
>DAIMGZ010000027.1:0-19033 GCA_036723535.1 Gaiellaceae bacterium | reverse complement strand
TCGCATCCGCCGGCAATGTGCTCGTCTGGATCGTCTGGGTCGTCGCCGCCTTCTCTTGTCTCGGCTCCGCCGTCGCGGTCATTTCCTTCTCGAACCCGTTCTACTCGGCGCTCGCGCTGATCGGAAACCTCGGCTCGCTCGCGGTCATGTACCTCCTGCTGTCGGCCGAGTTCGTCGCCGCCGCACAGGTGCTCGTGTATGCGGGGGCGGTCGTCGTGATGTTCCTGTTCGTGATCGCGTATGTCGGGCCGCGGCGCGAGACGCCCTGGTCGGGCGGGCCGACCTGGCAGACGATCGGCGCGGTCGGCGCGGCCGGCGCGTTGCTCGTCGAGATCGTCGTCGCGGTCGGCATGCAGGCGAGCGGGAGCCTCTCCCACGACGGCAAGGTCGGCGCCACTTTCGGCACGCCGGCGTGGATCGGCCGCGTCTTCCTCGTCGACCATCTCCTCGCCTTCGAGATCACGTCGATCGTCCTCCTCGTGGCGGCCGTCGGCGGCGTGATCCTCGGCTCGCACACGCAGCGGGAGGTCGCCGCCCGATGACCGGGCCTGGCGTCGCCTGGTACGTCGCCCTCGCCGCGTGCCTGTTCGGGATCGGCGCGCTCGGCGTCCTCATCCGGCGCAACACGCTCGTCGTCCTGCTCTCGCTCGAGTTGATGCTGAACGCCGGCAATCTCGCCTTGATCGCGCTGGCGCGACACTGGCACAACGGCGCCGGCCAGATCTTCGCCCTCGCCGTCATGGCCGTCGCCGCCTCGGAGGTCTGCGTCGGCCTCGGCCTCGTCGTCGCGCTCAACCGGCGCCGGCTCTCGCTCGACGTCGACACCTTGTCGGAGCTGCGCGGATGACAGACGGAAGCTGGCTCTGCCTGCTCGCGCCGCTCGGCGGCACGATCGCGATCCTGCTCGGCGGGACGCGGATCCCCCGCGGCGCCGCAGCCTGGATCTCGACGACGAGCGTCTTCGTCGCCTTCGGCGGCGCAGTCTGGGCGTTCCTCGGCGTTCATTCGGCGCCTCAACCGCAGTGCATAGGAACGGTCCCTTGCAACCTCCCGCGCGGCGAGATCACGACGGCGTGGACGTGGCTCCAGTCGGGCAACTTCCACGTCGGCCTGCAACTCTTCGTCGACCCGCTGAGCACGGTGATGATGCTGATCGTCAGCGGCGTCGGCGGACTGATCGTCCTCTACTCGATCGGCTACATGGACGGCGACGACGAGGAGCGCCGCTACTTCGCGTACATCTCGTTCTTCGTCTTCTCGATGCTGCTACTCGTCGAGGGCGGCAACCTGCTCATGCTGCTCGTCGGCTGGGGGCTCGTCGGCCTCTCGTCCTACCTCCTGATCGGCTTCTGGCATGAGCGGCCGAGCGCGGTGCAGGCCGCGAAGAAAGCCTTCGTGATGAACGCGTTCGGCGACGCAACGATGGCACTGGCCTTCTTCATCCTGATCGCGCACACGCACTCGCTCGACTTCGCGCCGAACTTCGGCATCCACCTCTCGTCGACCGCGGAGAACTTCGTCGCGCTCGGCCTGCTCGGCGGCGCGGCGGCGAAATCGGCGCAGATCCCGCTCCAGACGTGGCTGCCCGACGCGATGGAAGGCCCGACGCCGGTCAGCGCCCTCATCCACGCGGCGACGATGGTCACCGCCGGCGTCTACCTGATCGCGCGCACGCATCCGATCTTCGAGCAGGCGCGCACGGTCGAGCTCATCGCCGCCGGCACCGGCGCGCTCACGCTCCTCGTCGCCGGCCTGATCGCGCTAGTCCAGACCGACATCAAGCGCGTCATCGCCTACTCGACGATGTCACAGATCGGCTACATGTTCCTCGGCGCCGGCGTGGGCGCGTATGCGGGCGGGATGTTCCACCTGCTCACGCACGCTTTCTTCAAGGCGCTGCTGTTCATGACGGCCGGGCTCGCGATCCACGCGCTCGCCGGTGAGCAGGACATCCGCAAGATGCGCGGGCTCGGGCGGTTGATGCCGTTCACGAAGTGGTGCTTCCTGGCGGGCGCGCTCGCGCTCGTCGGGATTCCACCCTTCAGCGGCTTCTTCTCGAAGGACTCGATCGTCGCCGCAACGATCAACATCGGCTGGTACGGCTGGATCTTCTGGGTGTGCGGGATCGCCGGCGCCTTCCTGACCGGTCTCTACACGTTCCGGCTCTGGTTCCTCGTCTTCCCCGGCGAGCCGAGCCCCTTCGTACGCGAGCACCACCACCGGCACGGGCGGCTCGAGGGCGCCTGGACGATGCTCGTGCCCGTCGGTGTCCTAGCCGTGCTCGCAACGGTCGGCGGCTGGCTGCAGTGGTCGCCGCGCTGGCACCCCTTCACCGACTGGCTCGCTCCGGCGGCGCGGACCCTCCCGGCCGCCATCCCGACGAACACGCAGGAGTACTACACGTCCGCCGCCACGGTGATCGCCGGCCTGGCCGGCATCGCGGTCGCGTGGGCGATCTACTCCGAGCGGACGATTGCGATTCCCGCCGCGCCGTTCTGGCGCCGCACGCTCGAGGAGAAGTTCTACTTCGACGCGCTCTACGACCGACTCTTCTACGCGCCGGCCGCGGCGATCGCCAACGTCCTGCGACGCGAACTCGAAGAGCCCGTGATCCTGCAGACCGGCCCCGACCTCGGTCAGACGACCCTCGAGGCAGGCGGCCTCGTCCGCCGGCTTCAGACCGGGCTCCTGCGCACCTATGTCCTCTTCCTCGCCGCCGGCGCCGCAGCCGTCGTCCTCGCCTTCCTGATCGCGAAATGAGCTCCAGTTCCCTCACCTCGATCCTGATCTGGCTGCCGGTCGCGGGCGCGATCCTCATCTGGCTGCTGCCGCTCTCGCGCTACGCGACCGGAAGCCTGGCGCTGCTCTTCTCCCTCGCCGAGGTCGGCTTCTGGATCGAGCAGGCGGCGCGCTTCGACTTCTCGCGCTCGGGCCTGCAGATGCAGGAGCGCGCTAAGTGGTTCGGCGACCTCCACGTCTCGTACCACGTCGGCGTGTACGGGTTCTCGCTCTGGCTCGTCGGCCTCACGGTCGTGACGATGGCGGCGTGCACCGGCTACGGCTTCTGGGTCGGCCGCGACCGCTCGCGCGCGTATTTCGGGCTGATGCTGCTGCTCACCGGCGCGACGGTCGGCGTCTTCGAGGCGCAGGACCTGCTCGTCTTCTACGCCTTCTTCGAGGCGATGCTGATCCCGCTCTACGTCCTGATCGGGGTCTGGGGCGGCGCGCGGAGGATGGAGGCGACGATCAAGTTCGTCATCTACACGATGGCGGGGTCGCTGCTGATGCTCGCCGCGATCGTCGTCTACGGCCTGAAGGCGGGGACGTTCGACCTCGTCGACGGGCCGACGAGCGCGAGTCGGTGGCTCTTCCTCGGCTTCATGCTCGCCTTCGTGATCAAGGCGCCGCTCTTCCCGTTCCACGGCTGGCTACCCGACGCCTACCGCGAAGCGCCGCCGGAGGTGAGCGCGGTCCTGTCCGGCGTGATCGCCAAAGCAGGCCTGTACGGGATGCTGCGGATCGCGATCGCGAAGTTCCCCGACCCGACGTCCTTCTACCGGACAACGGTGCTCGCGCTCGCCGCCGCGGCGCTGATCTACGGCTCGCTGCTCGCCTTCCGCTCGGCGGACTTCCGCGGCGTCGTCGCGTACTCGTCCCTTGCGCAATCGGGCTTGATCGCGCTCGGGCTCTTCGCGGGCACCGATCTCGGCTTCGACGGCGCCGTGCTGCAGATGGTCGCGCACGGGCTCATCTCGGCCTCGCTCTTCCTGCTCGCGGGCGTGGTGGAGCGGCGAACGACGACGGGCGAGTTCCGGCTGCTCGGCGGGATGGCGCGAGGGCGACCCGCGCTCGCGACGCTGCTGATGACCGTCGGGATCATCTCGCTCGCGGTGCCCGGCTCCTCGATGTTCGCGGGCGAGTTCCTGATCCTCGCCGGGGTCTTCCAGCGCGCCTGGTGGTGGTCCGTGATCGGCGCGGGCGGGATCGTGCTCGCGGCGATGTACATGCTGCGGCTGATCTCGGCCGTGCTGCACGAGGCGCGCGGCTCGACCGTGGTCGACGAGGCGCTCGACCTGCGGCCCGGCGAGCTCGCGCTCGTCGTCCCGCTCGTCGGCGTCCTGCTCGCCCTCTCGGCGTGGCCGGCCGGGATCAGCCACCACTCGTTCGCCCCGGACTCGCCGACCGCCGCGGTCAGGAGCCAGTTCAAGTGACGCTGCACACGCCGCACGTCGACTGGTTCGGGCTCGGACCGATCTTCACGCTCATCGGAGCATCTTTCTTCGCGCTCCTCTGCGCGGTGCTCGTCCCGCGCGCCGTCCGCCGCGTAGCCGCCGCAACGATCGCCGGTCTCGGCTTCACCGCCGCGCTCGTGCTCGCGGTCTGGCTCTACGTCGACAGCGCGCATGGCCACACGATCGTCTCCGGCGCCTTCTATCGCGACCGCTGGACCGCGCTCGGGCAGGTCATCCTCTGCGGCATCGGGCTCGCGACGACGCTTCTCGCCGTCGAGCACGTCCCCGCGTGGGGAAAAGGCGCTGATCCTGAGCGGCGCGACGACCACGTGGCGGAGTTCTTCGCGCTCCTGCTCGCCTCGGGCGCCGGGATGGCGTTCTTCGTCGGAGCTGCGAACCTCATGGTGCTCTTCCTCTCGCTCGAGTGGTTCTCGATCGCGCTCTACATCATGTGCGCACTCGATTACGACCTCGAGGGTTCCCTCGAGGCGGGGCTCAAGTACCTCATCGTCGGCTCGTTCGGCGCCGCCGCGCTCCTCTTCGGCTCGGCGCTCGTGTACGGCGCGACCGGGGCGATCTCGTTCCACAGCATCGCGACGGCGGTCGCGGCGCGCGGGCTGACGGGCGACTCGTTCCTCGTCCTGGGCCTCGCGCTGATCGTCGCGGGGCTCGGCTTCAAGATGTCGGCCGCGCCGTTCCACATGTGGACACCGGACGTCTACGAAGGAGCGCCGACGACCGTGACCGCCTGGATGTCATCGGCAACGAAGGTCGCGGCGCTCCTGCTCACGTTTCGTCTGATGACGACGGCGTTCCCGCACGACGAGCACCTCTGGAGCTGGGCCTTCGCGATTGTCGCGACCGTCTCGCTCGCCATCGGCAACCTCGCGGCGCTCGTGCAGAGGAACGTGAAGCGGATCCTCGCCTACTCCTCGATCTCGCACGCCGGCTTCATGCTCATCGCCCTCAGCGCCGGAAGCGCGCTCGGCGGCCGCGCGCTCATGTACTACCTCGTCCCCTACTCGGCGATGGCGTTCGGCTCGTTCGCGGTCGTCGCGGCGCGAGAGCGCGAGCTCGGCGTGCCGGTGACGCTCGAGAACCTCGCCGGCTTCGGCTGGGAGCGCCCGTTCCTCGGCGTCGCAATGTGGTTCTTCATGTTCGGATTCGCCGGCCTGCCGCTCGGCGGCGGCTTCGTCGGCAAGTTCTACGTCCTCGCCGCCGCGTACCGGCACGGCTGGGTCTGGCTCGTGATCGTCGGCGTGCTCGCGACCCTCGTCAGCCTCTACTACTACCTCGGGATCGTGCGGGCGATGTACATGCGCCCGTCCGAAGAGCTGCAGGTGCGGGCGGACGGCAGCGTCGTGCTGAGCGGCGGCGCGCCGGCCCGCGAGCAGCTCCTGCATCTCGCCGTGGGAGCCGCATTCGTCGTCTCGCTCGGGTCGCTCTTCGCCGTGCAGCCGCTGATCGAGCTCGCCCGGCACGCGGTGCGCGCGTTGCCTCTTTGAAAAGGCTCTGAAAAGACGCCGCAAGTTTTCCGGTTCTGAGGTTAGGTGCGGCGTTCGAACAGGTACCACCGTTCATACAGCTGAACGACCGAAGGAGTGGCGATGGTACGCAGGCACCTAACGCGAACAAGGCTGGGACTCGTGCTGGCGGTCGTCGCCGGCGTGGTGCTCGGCGCCGTATTCGGACAGCCGGGCAACGGCCGAGCCGCAAGCAGTGCAGCACCCACGAACAAGACGCTGCCGACCGTCACGGGGATACCCGAGGCGGGGCAGACGCTGACTGCGCACCGGGGGACGTGGACCGGAAGTCCGACGTCGTTCTCCTTTGCGTGGAGCCGGTGCGACACGGGCGGAAACGCATGCGCCGCGATCGGCGGCGCAACCGGAAGGGGCTACACGATCAACGCCGTCGACGTCGGCCATACGCTCCGCGTGACTGTGACGGCACGGAACGGCAGCGGGGCCGGTCATGCAACGTCGGCGCCGACGGCGATCGTGTCCCCGAGCGGTTGCACGCCCGGCACCGGCGCGATCCCGATCGCCAGCCTCTCGCCACCGGCGCGACTGGCGATTGCCAGCGCGTCGATCTCACCAGCAGTGACGCGCGGGACGCACACGATCCGGATCCACATCCAGGTCACGGCGTGCAGCGGCCGGCCCGTGCAGGGCGCAGTCGTGTTCGCGATTGCGATCCCGTACAACCAGTTCCAGGGAGCGGCCGTGACGACAGGCGCCGACGGGACGGTCACGATCACGGAGACGCGGCGTAGCGGCTTCCCGGCGAGCCCGCATCAGCGGCTCCTGGCGGTGTTCACGCGTGCATCGAAGCCGGGCGAACCGCTGACCGCGGGCGTGTCCACCAGCCGCGTGGTCGCCTTCCGAGTCGCTCACTAGCGGAACGAATCGCGGCGGCACCTGCCAATCCCGGTGGGTGCCGCCCACACTCCTAAGCGGCGCGGGAAAGGAGCTCGTCGACCTCGGCCGACCGCAGGCGACGCTGCGAACGCGCCCGGGGCACGCGCACCGGCTCGAGCACCCACGCGACCAGCGGAACCGTGTACGCGAGGAGCGCGATCAGAAGCGCCCACGTCGCAAGAGGGGACGCAGCCGCGCCGGTCGAGGCGTTCTCCCGGGCCGCCGACGCAAGGACGACGAGCGCAAGGGCAACGCCACTCGTCACCGCACGCAGCAGAGCAGGCCGGCCCTCGAGTGCGTCGCTGACCGCGACAAAGGCCGCCGCTGCGGCCGCGGGCACAGTCAACAGACCGAGCCAGAGCGCGAGTCCGCCGAGTCCTGTCTCCCCGGCCGCGAGCGCAGCCGTCGCGAGCGCCAGGGGCAGGAGCCGCGAACCCATCGGGCTGAAGGTTCACGGTCGCATCGGATGGTCCTTCCTCAGTAGGCTCGCGGCGTCCAGTCAAAGGAGCTCACGCATGCCCGAAACGACCCTGACCTGGCTCGGCCACGCAACCTTCCGCTTCGACACACCCGGCGGCAAGCGCGTCTACATCGACCCCTTCCTCAACGGAAACCCGAAGTGTCCGGAGTCCGAGCTCGAGCCGGAGCGCGTCGACGTGATCGCACTCACGCACGCCCACGGCGACCATCTGGGCGACACCGTCGACCTCGCGAAGAAGCACGGCTGCACGGTCATTGCGCCGGTCGAGCTCGCCGACTGGCTGCAGATCAAGCACGAGCTCCAGAATGTGCTCGACCCGAACAAGGGCGGAACGGTGAACGTCGACGGACTCAAGTTCACGCTCACGAACGCGCACCACTCGAGCTCGAACAACGACCTCGAGTACATGGGCGAGCCGTGCGGCATCGTGGCCGAGGTCGAGAACGGGACGAAGCTCTACTTCGCCGGCGACACGTGTGTCTTCGGCGACATGGCGCTGATCGCGCGGATCTACGGGCCACTCGATGTCGCGATCCTCCCGATCGGCGACCACTACACCATGGGCCCACGCGAGGCGGCCGTCGCGCTCGAGCTGCTCGACGTCAAGCGCTGCGTCCCCTGCCACTACGGCACCTTCCCGCCGCTCGTCGGCCAGCCGTCGGAGCTGCGCGAGCTCGCACCCGGCGTCCAGGTGGACGAGATGGAGCCGGGCGAATCGCTGACGCTATGAGGACGCGCTGGTGGGGAGGCAGCGGCCGGCGCGTGCCGGAGCTCGCGGTCGAGGGCGATCCCGCCGTGCCGGCGGGGGAGGCGCTCGTCCTCGACGGCGTCCACGAGCTGCAGCCGATCGCCGCGGCCTTCGAGGCGGGCCGGCCCGTCGTCGTGCGCGCGTCGTCGGCGGAGGAGGTGCGTGCGGCGCTCGCCCGGCCCGAAGTGGCGGCGGTGCTCGTGCCCGAGGACCGGCGCGACCTGCTCGAGCTCGACCTCACGGAGCTGACGTATGGCTGAGCCGATCGTCGCGACGTACTCCATCGCGGGCTGCGACCTCGCGGCTCGGCAATGGGGCGTCGCCGTGCAGTCGAAATTCCTCGCCGTCGGCTCCGTTGTGCCGTGGGCGGAGCCGGAGGTCGGCGCGATCGCCACGCAGGCCTACGCGAACCCGCGTTACGGCCCGAACGGCCTCGCCCTCCTCCGCGAGGGGCTGAAGGCGAGCGAGGTCGTCGAGCGCCTCGTCGCCGAGGACGACGGACGCGACCAGCGCCAGCTCGGCGTCGTCGACGCGAGCGGGGGGAGCGCGAGCTGGACGGGCCCCGACTGCAACGAGTGGGCGGGCCACCGCACCGGCGCCGGCTACGCGGCGCAGGGGAACATCCTCGTCGGCGAGGAGACGGTGGCCGCACTGGCGACGACATTCGAGGCAAACGCGAAGCAGCTGCTCGGGGAGCGGCTGCTCGAGGCGCTCGCAGCGGCACAGGCCGCGGGCGGTGACAGCCGCGGCCAGCAGTCGGCAGCGCTCCTCGTCGTCCAGCGGGACGGCGGATATGCGGCGATGTCGGACGTCCTCGTCGACGTGCGCGTGGACGACCACGAGCGGCCCGTCGAGGAGCTGACCCGGCTGTACGGCCTGCACCAGCAGCTCTTCGGCCGCACGCCGCAGCGCAACTGGCTGCAGCTCAAGGGAATGCTGCGCGACGAGGTGCGGGAGCGGCTTGCGCGACTCGGCTACGACTCGCTCGACGCGTGGGCGGGAGTCGCGAACCTCGAGGAACGCGTCGACGGCGACGACGCGATCGACCCTGTTGTCCTCGACGCGCTGCGGGAGGCGAGCACATGAGCGACGGCTACACGATTCTCTCTCTCGACGAGCTCGAGCACGTCCCGCATCGCGAGAGCAACCTCGTCCCCGTCCGGCACACGCTCGGCTTCCGGCCCGCGGGTGTCAACGCGTGGATCGCCGACACAGGCGGGCAGCTGATCCCACCGCACGAAGAAGACAGCGGCAACGAGGAGCTCTACGTCGTCGTCCGAGGGCGCGCGACGTTCACGGTGGGCGAGGAGAGCGCGGACGCACCGGCCGGAACGCTCGTCTTCGTGCTCCCGGAGGTGATGCGGACCGCAGTCGCAGCCGAAGACGGCACGATCGTCTTCGTGGCGGGCGGCACCGTCGGCGAAGCGTTCAATGCAGGCGGCTGGGACTCGTTCGCCATCGCCTACGCGTACCTGCAGGAGAGACGGCTCGACGAGGGGAGGGCGCTCATGGAGCAGCTGATCGCGGAGAAGCCCGACTACTGGGCAGTTACGTACAACGCCGCGTGCTTCGAGGCGCTCGCCGGCGACAAGGACGCGGCGTTCGCGCACCTGCGCCGCGCCAAGGAGCTCGACGCCGAGGGGCAGTCCGCGCAGTACTTCCGCGAGGACAGCGACCTCGATCCCCTGCGCGACGATCCGCGCTTCCAGGAGCTGCTCGGATGAACCTCGCGCACATCGACGAGCTCGACCGGGTCGAGATGCCGGACGGTTTCGTCTGGCGGCCGGTGCGCCGCCGGTTCGGCATCCAGGCGTTCGGCGTCAACGCGTACACCCCGGGGGCGAGCGGCCAGGTCGTCGAGGAGCACACCGAGAATCGCTTCGGACACGAGGAGATGTACCTCGTCCTGCGCGGCCGCGTCCGCTTCACAGTGGACGGCAACGAGCACGAGCTCGGCCCCGGGCAGCTCGTCCACCTGCGCGACCCCGCGCTCCGGCGAGGCGCCGTCGCGCTGACAGACGACGCGGCCGTCCTCGCCGTCGGCGGCAAGCCGGGGCAACCGCACGAGGTGTCCGTCTGGGAGTACACATTCCTCGCGCTTCCGCACATGCGGGAAGGCCGCCACGACGAGGCGAAGCGGCTGCTGCTCGAGGGGCTCGAGGCGCAGCCCGGCAGCGCCTGGCTCCTGTACGACCTCGCCTGCGCCGAGGCGCTCGCGGGTGAGGCCGACGCGGCGTTCGACCATCTCGGGCAGGCGGTCGCCGCCGAGCCGAACCTCGTCGCGAGAGCGCAGGAGGACACCGATTTCGACTCGATCCGCGACGACCCGCGCTTCCCGCACTAGCCGTCGCCGGGGAGGCGAACGCCCGCAGCAAGCGCGCGGAGCGCGGGAACCGGATCCGACTCGGGCGGCGCGACAAGAAGGACTGCGCCGTGGCCCTCCTCCCGCACGAGGGCGTCGACGAGCAGCTGCAGGCCGAGCGCGAGCGCAAACGCCTTGTGCGCCTGCTCGCCTCCGAAGGGAACGAGCTGCTCCTCCGAGGCGAGCCCCGCTACGACGTCGCCCCAGGTGATCGCGCCCATCGAGACGTCGGCGACGATCGGATCGCCGCCCGAGCTCGGGACCCCGATCGCGAGTGGATTCGTGCCCGCAAGCTTCGATCCGCCAGACGGATGGCCGAGCCGTCGCGGTGAGGTGGCCGTCAGCATGCCGACGAGGCCGCCATCCGCAAGCCGGCGCACGTGGTGCCCGAGCATCCCGGTCGGGAACGTCCGCTCGCAGACGACGAGCCGCGCATGCGCAGGCGGACTCTCGAGCTGGGCGCGCACGACGCGGCCGAGCACCAGATAGCCGATCGCGCCGCCGCCGTGCCAGCGCTGGAAGCCTTCCTCCTCCTCGAGCAGCCGTGGCTCGGCGGACGGGTCGTACCCCTCGAGCCCCTCGAGCCACGGGATCCTCGCGTGACCGTGGCCCTGCTTCCCGCGGCGCTCGGCCGCATCGAAGTGAGCCCACAGCTCCTGGGCGTCGGCTTCCCCGAAGCCGAGAGCGCGCAGCCGGCTCAGGCCCTCCTCAGCGTCCACGCGCCCTCCGGGCGAGGAGAGCCGCCGCGCCCGCGACGCAGGCTGCGACGAACGCGGGAGGGAAGCGCCGGCGCGCGTGCGGGTAGGCGTGGCGGCTGAACTCGAGCACCGGCCAGCCGCGATCCGCCGCGATCCGGCGCAGCTGGCGATCGGGATTGACTACGACCGGGTGGCCGACGGCCTCGAGGAAGGGGAGGTCGGTATGGCTGTCGGAGTACGCCGTGCACTCGGCGAGGTCGAGGCCGTCGCGTCCGGCGACATCCCGGAGGCATTCGGCCTTCGCCTCCGCGTGCAGTGCCCGGACGGCGCGGCCCGTGTAGCGGCCGTCGCGCACCTCGCAGATCGTGCCGAGCCCGCCGTCGAAGCCCAGATCCTCCGCGATCGCGTCCACGATCTCCTGCAGCGTCGCCGAGACGACGAAGACGCGGTCGCCACGCTCGCGGTGCTGCTCGACGAGCCGGAGCGGCTCGGCGTAGACGAGCGGCCGCAGCACGGGCTCGATTGCCTCGGCAACGAGCGCGCGCATCTCCTCCGGCCGGTGGCCGGCGAGCAGGCGCAGCCCATCCTCAGCGCCGCGGCGCACTGACTCGTGGCTCGCCCCCCGGGCGACGAAGAGGAGCTGCCACGCGGCCGCGTGCAGGAGCTGCCGGCGCGAGATCAGGCCGCGCTCGCGGAACGACCCGGCGAGCGCGAGGGCCGACGACCGGCGCAGCAGGGTGCGATCTAGGTCGAAGAAGGCGGCCGCGGCCACGCGCGAGCGGGCGCTAGCCGACGAGCGGCAGCGACTTGATGATGCCACCCCGCTCACGGCGAAGGGCCTCGATCTCGTGCGCGATCGCGACGATCGCCCGGGCCGATTCCGCCTCCGGCTGCGCGGAGACGACCGGCGCGCCCGCGTCGCCCTGCTCGCGCAGCGCGGGATCGAGCGGCACCGTGCCGAGCAGCGGCACGCCGAGCTCGGAAGCGAGCTCTTCGCCGCCGCCGCTCCCGAAGACGTCGCCGGACATGTTCTCGACGACTCCGAGGAGGCGCATGTTCATCTTCTGCGCCATCGCGGCGGCCCGCGCCGCAACGTCCTGTGCAAGCTTCTGCGGTGTCGTGACGACGACGACCTCGGCGCGCGGGAGGAGCTGGCTGAGCGAGATCGAGATGTCGCCCGTGCCAGGCGGCATGTCCACGACGAGCACGTCGATCTCGCCCCAGTGGACGTCCGTGAGGAACTGCTCGAGCGCCTTGTGAAGCATCGGGCCGCGCCACATGACCGGCTCGTTGCCGTCGAGGAAGAAGCCGATCGACATGAGCTTCAGGCCGTCCTTCACCGGGGGCACGATCAGATCGTCGACCGCGACCGGCCGCTGCCGGATGCCGAGCACGTGCGGGATCGAATGGCCGTAGATGTCCGCGTCGAGTACGCCGACGCTGTAACCGAGCTCCGATAGAACGACTGCGAGATTCGCGGCGAGAGACGACTTGCCGACACCGCCCTTGCCGCTCGCGATCGCAAGCACCCGGCAGTCGGCCGGCAGCCGGATCACGCCGTCGCGCTCGGGCGCGCCGCCGCGGAGCTTCTGCGTCAGCGCCTGCCGCTCTTCGGGCGTCATCACGTCGAAGGAGAGCTCGACGCCCGTCACCCCCGGAACCTCCGCGAGGACGCGCTCGACCTGTTCCTCGAACGAGTCTCGGAGCGGACAGCCGGCGATGGTGAGGACGATGGTGAACGCGACGACGCCGTCGTGGATCTCGAGGTCGCGCACCATGTCGAGCTCGGTGACCGGACGCTGGAGCTCCGGGTCGATCACCTGCTCGAGGGCCTTCAGAACCTGGTCGCGCGGGGCCTCCACGGACCGAGCGTAGCGCCAACGGGGCGGGCAGGAGCGCGCCTCTCGACGGCGAAGCGCTCGCCGATGACCTCCGAATCCACGACCCGCTGGCCCCTCCTGAAGGAGAGCGGGCCGTTTGCCCACGCCCCCAGTCGCGCCGGCCCGCGGAAGCTGCCGCGCTCGGCGTGGCTACTCACCGGGCTCGCCTTCCTCTGCGGGGGCCTCGTCAGCGCCGCCGGCTTCTCGATCGGGTGGCGCCACCAGGCGCAGCGCGACACGCAGGCCCAGGCGGCGCTCGCGGCGGCGGTCGCACGGACGCACGCGCTGGAGCAGCGGACCGGCGCGCTGCAGGTCTCGCTCGACGCCGCCCACCGCACAGCCGCGCGCCAACACGCCGCCGCCACGGCAGCCGCAGCAGCAGAGCGGGCCGTCGTCCACGCCGGGGCGAAGGTCGGCAACGAGGCCACGGCCTCGAGCGACGCCGCGGGGTCGATCTCCTCCGGCGCCGGCTCGCTCACCGCCTCCGCGACGCGGATCGCAAGCGAGCTGAAGACACTCAACACGTATCTCACGACAACGCCGGCGGGACAGCTCGATCCCGGCTACATCGCGAGCCAGACCGCGTATCTCGCTCAGCAGCTGGCGAGGCTCCAGGCCGACGGTGGCAACCTCGGCGACTCGGTCGTGTCGTTCCAGGCGGCCCTCCGCAAGCTCACCCGCGCCGCAGGGGCGTTGAAGAGCAACTAACCCTCGTACAGGTGCCGTGCTTTTCGGGCACTCTGGAGGAGGGATGGGTCGGATGGGTATACGGTTGGCCAAGGTTCTCGTGCTCGCGGTGCTGGCGCTCGGCGTCACTGCCTCGAGCGGTACCGCAGCGGCCCCGGCTCGCGCTCCGATCCTCGGCGTCGTGCCGCACGCAGGGACGCAGCCGCCGTCGCTCGGCGTCCCTCTCGCGACAACGTTCGGTTCCGGCCCCGTCGTCTACCACGGCGGCGAGGTCATGCCCACAAACACGACGTATGCGATCTACTGGGTGCCAAGCGGCTTCTTCTTCGCAGACCCCAACTACGAGAGCCTCATCGACCGCTACTTCACCGACGTCGCAGCCGCGAGCGGTAGCCAGTCGAACGTCTACTCGGTGCCCACCCAGTACTACGGAACTTCGACGACGGTTCAGTATCAGTCGACGTTCGGCGGCGCATACGTCGACACGACAGCCTTCCCGAGCCCGAACAACTGCAACGACGGCGGCGACGCCGTTTGCCTCACGGATTTGGATCTCCAGGCGGAGATCCAGCGCGTGCTCACCCTGAAGGACTGGCATGCGAGCACGTCCACGATGTTCTTCGTCCTGACGCCGAACGGCGTCGGCTCCTGCTTCGACGGCTCGGACAACCAGTGCACGACGAACGTGTTCTGCGCCTACCACAGCGACTTCATCGACCAGAGCGGGGAGCGGGTGATCTACGCGAACGAGCCGTACGCCGGGACGATTCAGGGCTGCACGGGCTCGAAGGCCGGGTTCGGGCAACAGGGATTTCCGAACAGTCACGACGCCGACGCGACGATCAACACGATCAGTCACGAGCACAACGAGGCGATAAGCGATCCCTTCGGCGACGCCTGGTGGGCCAACGACCCCAACGGAGACGAGATTGCCGACCTCTGCGCGGGGGATTTCGGCTCGACCCCGCTCGGCATGGCCAACGGGCAGCCCTACGACCAGCTCATCAACGGACATCCCTACTCGATCCAAGAGGAGTACAGCAACGAGAACAGCAACTGCGTCCGCGACTACACGCCGACGTTGGCGCCGAGCACGGTCGCGCCGCCTGCGCTGGGCGGCGCCCCCGGCCAGGGGCAGGTTCTTACCACCTCGGTGGGCGCTTGGCTCCACGCGCCCAGCGGCTACGCGTACCAGTGGGAGCGCTGCGCGGCGAGCGGCACCGGCTGCGCCGACATCTCCGGCGCGGCGGCCGCGACCTACACGCTGACCGCGGCCGACGTCGGGCACACCGTCCGCTCCTCCGTGAGCGCCCACAACGGCGTCGGCACGGCCTCCTTCGTCGCGTCGGCGCCGAGCTCCGTCGTCGTGCCGCTGCCGAGCGCGACAGCGGCCCCGACCCTCTCCGGCCTTCCGGCAGTCCACAAGAAGCTCTCCACGACAACGGGAAGCTGGAACACGGCCGCCGGCTTCGCCTACCAGTGGCTGCGCTGCGCCGCAGACGGCACCGCCTGCACGACCATCTCGGGCGCCACGGCCGCGACCTACGTCGCGGTCGCTGCCGACGCCGGCCACACGCTCGAGGCGCGGGTCTCGGCCACGAACGCTGCGGGCATGACAGCGGCGCTCTCCAAGCGCAGCGGCGTCGTGGTCGTGGTCCTCGCCGTCAAGAAGGCGCCGCACATCTCGGGCCGCGCCCGCGTCGGACGGCGACTGTCGGCGACCCACGGCTCATGGAGCGGACCGCCGAAGAGCTATCGCTACCAGTGGCTCCGGTGCAACGCTCGCGGCGTATCCTGCGCCCGCATCCGCCACGCGACGCATGCGAAGTACCGGCTCACGAAGACCGACGCTCGGCACCGCCTGCGCGTCCGTGTCACGGCGGTGAACGCCGCGGGGAGCAAGATGGCGACCTCGGCCCGAACCGCGCGCGTGCCCGCCACCTAGGTCGTTTACTAGGGCTTCTTGCCCTTGCTGACGACGAGGTTCACCTTGGCCCCGACCGCAAGGTGCTTCCCCGGCCACGGCTTCTGTGAGATCACGCGTCCCCTCCTAACCTTTGAGTACTTCTTGGTGATCCTGCCTGCCCGGCAGTGAGCCTTCGCGAGCGCGCGCTTCGCGGCCCTGACCGACTTCCCCTTGAGCTTCGGGACGATGCAGAGGCGCTTGAGAGTGAACTTCGCGCTCACCGATTCGGCCTGATTCATCGTCACGCTGCAGGTGCCGGTGCCGGAGCAAGCGCCCGACCAGCCGGCGAAGCGCGAGCCGCTCGCCGACGTCGCCGTGAGCGTCACGCTCGTCCCGTGGGCGTAGGCGCTGGAGCACGTCGCGCCGCAACTGATCCCAGCTGGGCTCGAGCTGACGGTGCCGGAGCCGGACTTGCTCACGCTCAGCGTCTCCGGGGTGAGCGTAAACGTGGCGATCACCGACTTCGCCTGGCTCATGCTGACGGTGCAGGTGCCGGTGCCCGAGCAGGCGCCCGACCAGCCGGAGAAGACGGAGTCCGCCGCCGGTGCCGCTGTCAGGGTGACGCTAGTCCCGAATGTGTAGGTGTGCGCGCAAGTCGAGCCGCAGCTGATCCCGGCCGGGCTCGAGCTGACCGTCCCGGAGCCTGTGCCCGACGTGCTCACGCTCAACGTCTCCGAGAAGAACGTGAAGGCGGCGGTCACCGACCTCGCCTGGCTCATGCTGAGGATGCAGCTGCCGGTGCCCGAGCAGTCGCCCGACCAGCCCGAGAAGGCGGAGCCCGTTGCCGGTGTGGCCGTCAGCGTGACCGTCGAGCCCGTGCCGAAGGAGCGGGAGCACGTGGAGCCGCAACTGATGGCTGCCGGGCTCGAGGTGACGGTGCCGGAGCCGGTGCCCGACTTCGTCACGCTCACTGTGAATCCGCAGACGTCGATCGCGGCGTTCTGCGTCCCCCATTGCGGCGTGCCGAAGCCGTCGGGGCTGTCGACCGTGAGCATGCTCGTCCCCCAGACGAGGCACGCGTTGCTCGGGTCCGGGGATGCGCCGGCGTAGTCGCCCCACCGGCACGAGGGCACGGTCGGGTCCTGGCTCGGGCAGCTCAGGTCTGCATCGATGTGGCTGCTCGTCGCGAGTTGCAGGTCCTCGAACGTCGTGCCCAGCGTGGTGTCGGAGCGTCGGTCCTGCACACGCATGTCCACGAGCCGTGAGCTCGACCCGCTGTTGTAGAAGATCGCAGCGCTCGTTCCGTCCGACGCGGGAGAGACGGCGCCGTTGAAGGCGAACGTGCCGCTCGGGCCGTTGACGATGCCGGTCTGGCGAGGCGCGAAAGCGCTGGGCGTGAGCTCGTACCAGCGCACGACCGACGGCCCGCCGTTGGGACCCGCGATCGTGTGCTGTGTCCAGATCCCCTCCTGACCGGTAGCCGGATCGGTGATCGCGACGGCCTGTGTCAAGCGAGAGTCCAGTGAGTCGATCGCGTCGCTCGTGCCCGGCTGAGGCACGGGAGCTGGAGCGTCGAACGCCGGCACGGTCACACTCTTCGTGCCGAGGACGGCGTTGTTGCCGCCGGACCGACCGATCGAGTACAGGTCCAGATGCGCCTGGTCGTCGTCGACCGCGACGACGTACCCGGTCGAGGAAGAGTCGGCGATGTTGGCCGTGACCGGCGTGAACCCTGTGCCGGCGCTGGCCTCGAGCTTCGTGCTCGCTTCGGTCGGCCCGGACGGGCAGGTCGTGACGCCGTTGGCGGGCTTGTCGAAGACGAAGATGTGCGAACCCGTGTAGTCGAGCGTGCTGTCGTCGAAGGCGTTCGTACCGATGATGATCTGGCTGTCGTCGTGCCCCAGCCTCGGGTAATCCTCGATCGACGTGCCCGTACTGAGGGCGAACTGGCACCAATTCGTCGACAGCGAAGTGGGGCTAGCGGTCTTCGACCAGCCGAAGTAGAGAACTTCGCTCCCGAGCGATGCGTCGCAGTCGAGCGCCGCGTACAGCCAGCGCTGGCCTTGCTCGTCCCACTGGATCTGCGGGTCGCACGTGAAGGCGGACGGGGCGCCGACGAAGGTGCTCTCGTCGAGCGTGGCGGTCGTCGCGCTGAGGTTGGTGTTGCTGTAGACGCCGATCTCAGAGTTGATGAACTCGACGTAGTTGCTCGGGCCGATGGCGCCGGTCGAGTCGGACGGGGTGCCGGTAGTCGCAGCGTCGGTGATGCCGGGCTGGTTCAGCGTGCCCGACACGGCGGTGCGCGGAGCGGGCGCGGCTGTGGTCGGCGCGAGACCGCGGCGCTGCCGCCAAAGCTCGTAGCGACGTTCGGCGGCCGCCTTCTCCTGCCGGAACGCCGCAGGGTCCTGCACACGCAAGGGGACGGCGTGCCGAGCGGCGAGGCGGCCCGGAGCCGCCTGCCGGGCGCCCGGCGTCAGCAGCTTCAACGTGACGCCAGTGTTGCCGACCGAAGCCCGGGAGGAGAGCGCCGGCAGCGCCCCTCCGATCAAGAGCACGGCAAGGACGACGAACGATCCGAGCGCGACGCGTGCCAGGGACGGTACGAACCGCACGCTGCGGCGGTTACTCGGCCCCAGCTGACCCCTCTCCTGAGACGACCTGACGTACCGGCTCAAGGCATACCACGCGGAACTTGGGAGAGCGCCGCGGCAAGGCGACGGCATACGTCGTCGGAGCCGGCGGCGGCGACGCGCGACCGCTGCTCGAGGTCGAGCGGAGCGGCGCCGAACGGCTCTTCGACGTCGAACAGGTCGATCGCAAGCCCCAGCTCGCGGCAGAGGAGCTGCGCCGCCGCGATGTCGACCGAGCGCGCCGGCTTGAGCGAGCAGACGGCGTCGACGCGACCCGCCGCGAGATGGCAGAGCGAGAGCGCGAGCGAGCCCATGATCCGCAGCCGATGGGCGAGGTCGGCGACCTTCGGCGCGTCGCGGGTGACGAGGGAGGTCAGGGTCGCTTCGAAGGAGAGGATCTCGACCTCGTCCTTCGGCCGCACCCCGCCGAGCGGCTCGCCGTTCAGCCACGCACCCTCGCCGCGCCGCGCCGTCCACTCCTCGCGGGAGCCGAAGTCGTAGACGAAGCCGAACACGACGTCGTCCATCGTCTCGCCCTCCGCGACCGCGATCGAGACCGAGAAGAACGGGATGCCACGCTTGGCGTTGAGCGAGCCGTCGATGGGATCGACGACGACGAGCGGCAGCGCCTCGCCGCCGAGCCGGCCGATCTCCTCGGAGACGACGGCGCCCGCAGCTTCCCTAACACGCTCGAGAATCACCTCTTCCGCGGCGCGGTCGATCGCGGTCGTCTCGTCGCCGCCTAGCCCCGCTCCCACGACCGGCTCGCGCTCGACCCGCGTCGGCAGCCGCTCGAGCACCCCGTCGACATCCGCGACGGCGGCCCGACAGAGCTCCAGCCAATCGGTCAGTTCTCCGCTCCGGCGCCGGCAAAGCCGCCGCCTCCGCTCCTGGGCGGCTCCGTCGAGCCTACGCCGCTGTCCAGGGGTAAGAGGAGCAGGCCGGAGGTGAGCTTCGGATAGAAGAACGTGCTCTTCTGCGGCATCACG
>DAIMGZ010000026.1:11966-19525 GCA_036723535.1 Gaiellaceae bacterium | reverse complement strand
CCTAGCCGACTCAGCTCCGCTTGGCGCTGCGCGCGTGCCCGCGACCGAGGTCGAGGGCCACGGCCGCGATGAGCGTCGCCGCCCAGACGTTCACGGGATCGAAGCGCAGCGGCTCGTGCGACCCGATGTGGTCGGAGATCAGCCAGACGATGAACCAGATCACGGTCATGGCTGCAACCTCGCGGAGACGAGACCGCGCGGCGTCCGCACTAGGCCGCCGAGGTGTTACGGGAAACCGCTACGACACGAGGGCCGTGCCGGGCTCGCGGGCGAGGCGCAGCTCGTCCGAGAGTGCCTTGACGACCGCGGGATCGAACTGCGTCCCGGCGCAGCGCTCGAGCTCCGCGATTGCGTCGTGCTGGGTGAGCGCCCCCCGGTAGGCGCGCTCGGATGTCATCGCGTCGTAGGCGTCCGCGACGAAGATGATCCGCGCCCCGAGCGGGATCTGGTCCCCGACTAGGCGGTTCGGATACCCGGCGCCGTCCCAGCGCTCGTGGTGGTGAAGGACCCACTCCGCGACCGGCTCGACGCCGAGGCTCTCGAGCATCTTGAAGCCGATCTTCGGATGCCGTTCGAGCATGAGCCGCTCCGCGTCGCTCAAGGAGTTCGGCTTGCGGAGCACCTCCTCGGGGATCGCAAGCTTGCCGAGATCGTGGAGATTGCCGGCGAGCCGCGTGAGCTCGATCCCCGGCTCGTCCGCGCCGAGCCGGCGCGCGATCCGCGCCGAGTAGTCGCCGACGCGCTGCGAATGGCTCCCGGTGTAGGCGTCGCGCTCGTCGACGGCCTTTGCGAGGCTCTCGGCCGCCCGGTGCCGGGCTGCGCGGTCTGGAGTGTCCGTGAGCTGCTCGAGGTTGGCACGGAGGATCGACTCGGCCGCATAGGCGCGGACGCGGTTCTTGCCGTCCTTCTTCGCCCAGTACAGGGCGCTGTCGGCGAGCCGGATCAGCTCGTCCCGCCCGGAGCCGTGCGTCGGGTAGGTCGCGACGCCGGCACTCACCGTCACCGGACCGACGCCCTCCATGTCGAGCGCGGCGACACGTTCGACGATCGAGCGCGCGACCGCCGTCGCCTGCCGCTCGTCCTGCCGGGGCAGGAGCACCGCGAACTCGTCTCCGCCGAGCCGGAACGACTCGCCGCCCTGCCGCAGGCGCGCCGCCACCTGGCCGAGCACGAGATCCCCGACCGGATGACCGAAGCGGTCGTTGACCGACTTCAGGTCGTCGAAGTCGACGAGGCAGAGCGCTAGTGACGTGCCCTCCTCCTCCGCCGCCACGAGCTCCCGCTGGAGCCGCTCGTGGAAGCTGCGATGGTTGCCGAGGCCGGTCAGCGGGTCGGTCAGGGCGAGGCGCATCGCGCGGATCGCCTTGAAGGTCGAGCGCTGGTAGAGGGCGATCGCGAGCAGCGGTCCGACGAGCGCGATCGACAGCCAGGGGTCGCGCTGCCAGAGGACGATGAGCGTCAGCGCCGCCGAGGCCATGAACGCGAACGGCGCCGTCGTCTGGGCGATGTTCTCCCTGGCGATGCTGAAGAACGACCTGCCGGAGTCTGCCGAAAGAACGGCGCTGATCAGCACGAGGTTGACGACCCAGTAGTAGAGGAACCCACACAGCACGACGCGCGCGATGAGGATCCCCGCCGAGCCTCCGTGGACGTGCTCGACCGCCAGGCCGGCCGCGAGCGCCGAGAGGGCGAACATCGAGCCGTTGTAGGCGACGCGCAGCGGCGGCCGGCGCTGGAGGAGGTGCGTGAACGTCGGGCCGCCCGCGGCGACGACCACGCCTGCGGGCCAGCCGAGGAGGATGATCGAGGAGACCGAGAAGACGAAGCCGAGCGTGACACCGCCAGCGCCCATTCCCTCCACCGGCACCGGGAAGCGCTCGGCGAGCGCCATGCTCGCGAAGAGGCCGAAGAGCTCTGCCAGGTCGGATGCCGAGCGCGGCGCGTCCGCGTAGCGGAAGACGGCAAGTCCGACAGCGCCGACGCCCGCGACGATCACGGGCACCACCACCGCCAACACCCTCGGCGGAATTGCGACGGGAGTCCTCACCGCCGCGCCTACCGAGCCCGTCGACGTCCGGCCGAAGTCAGGTGCCGGCCGGCGACAGCCGACTGCTGTTCACCCACCGATTCCTCCCCTACGAGGTTTCGTGCCGGTGTTTACCAGCCGTAGTTGAGATGCTGAACGAGACTCCCAAGCGCCGCTGCAACCGCCGCAGCCACGGCCAGGAGAGTCACGAGGCGGAACTTCCACTCAAGCATTGTGCCTCCAGGGGACTTCGTCGAGGGACGCCAGACGAATGAATTGTGCTTGCGAGCCCGCCCCGCGGAAATCACCCGAAGGAGGTAGCGGCGTCACTCAAAGGGGGTAACTGCACCGGTGGATTCGCGTCTGAGCCCCTTTTCAGGAGGACTCGAGGCCGGCCTCGCTCAGCGGCCGGCGCCCCCAGGCGAACTTCTTCCGGTACCAGCCGGAGAGCTGGGCGAGCGCGACGCCGTAGTCCGAGGACTGGACGAACCAGCCGTTGCCGACGTAGATCGCCGTGTGGAAGATCTGTGGCCCGCTCGAGCGAGAGCCTTTCGTGCCGAAGAAGATCACGTCCCCGGGCTGCAGCTTGGCGAACGCAATCCTCTTCGAGCGCGGGACCTCGACGCTCATCGTGTAGGTCGTCCGCCCCTCGAGCGTCGATGCGAGGCTTCCCTCGTTCGGGTAGCTCTGGAGCTTGTACACGCGCCAGACGAAGCCGGAGCAGTCGTAGCCGCCGCGGGCGGTGACGCCGAAGTCGACCTCGGTCGCGTCACTCGTGCCGCCCCAGATGTAGGGCATCCCGATCTTCGAGAACGCGACCGCCAGGATCCGGCGCTGCCAGTCGTTGACCTGCGGGAGCGCGAAGGAGTCGGCGAGGCTCTGCACCTGGGCGATCTGCCAGCTGTCCTCGAGCGGGCCGAAGCCGAGGATCTGCGCCGCCGAGTAGGCAGCTTCCGCGCGGGTGGCCCGGTCTTGCGGCCGCAGCTCGAGGAAGTCCTGCGCCGCCGGATGGTTGATGCGCAAGCCGAGCAGCCGGGCGACAACCTCCGTACCGAAGCGACCAGGAACTGCGATGCCCGCAGCACGCGCACCCTGCGCGAACTCCTTCGCCGCCTTCCCGAGGCCGAGACCGAGGACGAGACGGCGGTCGAGCTCGGCCATCGTCACGTGCGCTCCCGGATTGGAGACGATCGGCGCGGTGGTCGTCCCGCCGGTGGTCGTGGTGTCGGTGGTCGAGTCCGTTGACGTCGGGTCGGTCGAGGACGAGCTCGAGCCGGACGGAGGTGGCGGCAAAGCGAGCTGTTGCTGTAGGCCGACGGCGAGATTTGCGAGCGTCTGTCGCGTGAGAGCAGCGTTGGGCCGGAACTTCTGCACACTCTTCGCTTCCATGAGGCCATGCGCCACGACGGTGGCGATCTGCGGAGCCGCCCAGTCGGGCATTCGACCGGCAGACCCGGGTGCCGACGCAGCGGCGAAGGCGGCCAGCGAGAAGGCGGCCGCGAGTGTGACGAGGCGCTGACCCACGCTGCCGTCATCGACCGGGCTCCCGGTCGGCATTACCCTCCTTCTAGGGTGGAGCCCTCTCACATCACGCCGGAGCCCGACGAGGCCGAGAGGGCAGCGATCCTCCGCGCCCTGGCCGCCGAGGAGCGCGAGCGGCCGCCGGCTTTCGACTGGGCTCAGGCGCTTCTACCGGTGCGCGGAGGCGACGAAGCCGAGCCGTAACCGCGCCGAGCCGCCGGCCGTTCTTCCCGCGACATGTGGGAGGAGTGCATCCGCTGTAACGAGGCTCCGGCCGTCGACGATCAGGGCTATTGCGGCCACTGCCACTGGGCAGTGCGGGCGGAGGTCGAGGAGGGTTTCTTCGCCATCCGGGAGTACCTGCGCGCGTGGGCCCGCTTCGACGAGTGGTGCGAGCACCGCGGGATCGCGGTCTGATCCGGCGTCCTACTGGGGCTGGGTGCGGCTCAGCAGCCTTGGCGCGCTGCGGGCGTAGTCGAGGCCCGACAGCCACGTAAGCACGACGGCCACGAGCAGCGTCCACCAGGCGGCCCGCTCCGTCCAGGCGCCCGCGGCGGCGAAGCCCGCGACGGCTGCGGCGACCGCCTGAGCCCACGTCTTCAGCTTCCCGAGGTCGCGCGCCGCGAGCACGACGCCTCGCTCAATCGCCGCCTGCCGCAAGCCGGTGATCAACACCTCCCGCACCACGATCGCCGCGACCATCCAGGCTGGGACGACGCCCTGCCCGACGAGCATCACTAGCGCAGCGAGCACGAGCACCTTGTCGGCGATCGGATCGAGGAGCGAGCCGACGGAGGAGGCGCCGCCCTGCCTGCGGGCGAGTCTCCCGTCGAACCAGTCGGTGGTCATCGCGACGCAGAAGACCGCCGTCGCCCAGTAGTCGTGGCCGGAGAAGCTCCAGGCGTAGAGCGCGACCACGAGCGGAACGGACGCAGCGCGCGCGACGGTGAGCTGATCGGCCGCGGTCAAGGACACAACGTGGAGAGAATACGGCCCGCTCATGTTCGACAAGGTTCTGGTGGCCAACCGAGGGGAGATCGCGATTCGCGTCTTCCGCACACTCCGCGAGCTCGGCATCGGTGCGGTCGGCGTCTATTCCGAAGGCGATCGCGGCGCGCTCCACGTCGCCTACGCGGACGAGGCGTTCCTCCTCGGGCCGACTCCCGCGGCGGAGAGCTACCTCGCGGTCGGGCGCATCCTCGACGCCGCGCAGCGCGCCGGGGCCCAGGCGATCCATCCCGGCTACGGCTTCCTCACCGAGAACGCCGCGTTCGCGCGGGCCGTGGAGGAGGCCGGGCTTGCCTGGATCGGCCCGCCGCCTGCCGCGATCGAGCTGATGGGGAACAAGACGGCCGCCCGCACGGCGATGCAGCAGGCGGGAGTGCCGATCATCCCCGGCACGACGGATCCCGTCGGCTCGGTGGACGAGCTGCTCGCGCTCGGCGACGAGATCGGCTATCCACTCCTGATCAAGGCTGCGGCGGGCGGCGGCGGCAAGGGAATGGAGGTCGTCGAGGCGCCCGGCGACGCGGAGCGGGCGTTCGAGCGGGCGCGGCGGCAGGGGCAGTCGTACTTCGCGAACCCCGACGTCTACGTCGAGAAGCTCATCGTCGACCCGCGGCACGTCGAGGTGCAGGTGCTCGCAGACGCGCACGGCAACGTCGTCCACCTCGGCGAGCGCGACTGCACGATCCAGCGCCGCCACCAGAAGCTGATCGAGGAAACGCCGTCGCCTGCGGTCGACGAGGAGCTGCGGCAGCGGATCGGCGCGATCGGAGTCGAGGCGGCCCGCGCCTGCGGCTACCGGTCCGCCGGGACTGTCGAGGGGCTGTTGACCCCTGACAGGGACTACTTCTTCATGGAGATGAACACGCGCATCCAGGTCGAGCACACGGTCACCGAGATGGTTACCGGGCTCGACCTCGTGCGCGAGCAGATCCTCGTCGCGCTCGGTGAGCCGCTCTCGCTGCGGCAGGAGGACGTCGAGCTCCGCGGCCACGCGATCGAGTGCCGGATCAACGCGGAGGACGCGGCGCGCGGGTTCCTTCCCGCGCCGGCTCCTGTGACCGGCTACCGCGAGCCGGCGGGGCCTGGCGTGCGGGTCGACTCGGGAGTCGCGGCCGGCTACGAGGTCTCCGCCGCTTACGACCCGATGGTCGCGAAGCTCATCGTGCATGGGGTCGACCGCGAGCACGCGCGGCGGCGGATGCTCCGGGCGCTCGACGAGTTCTGGATCGAAGGGCCGACCACACTGATCGGCTTCCACAAGGCCCTCCTCGCCCACCCCTGCTTCGTCGCGGGCCAGACGTGCCACGGAGTTGTCGAATCCGAGGAGCTCGCGGCCCGCGCCGCCGAGCTAGACGGGAACGTGCCGGTCGCCTCTCCAAGTAACAGTCTGTTACTTGGAAAGACCGGTCTCGTTCGGACGACGGAGCGTGTTCGCACCGTCGAGGTGGACGGCCGGCGGTTCGAAGTGCGGCTCTCGGAGCCCGAGCCGGCGTGGCGCGCGCTTGCGCGGCGACGCCACGAGCGGGTGCGGCAAGGCGGCGGCGCCGCAGGCGGTCGCGACGTCGTGGTCTCACCGATGCAGGGCACGGTTCTGGCGGTGCCCGTGGCGGACGGCGACGAGGTGGAGCCCGGCCAAGTGATCTGCGTCGTCGAGGCGATGAAGATGGAGAACGAGGTGCACGCCCACCGCGGCGGCGTCGTACGCAACCTCTCGGTCGAGCCCGGCCAGCCGGTCACGACCGGCCAGGTCATCTGCGAGATCGCATCCGACTGAACCGCTCGCGCACTTCGCCCGTAATCATCTCCCGTACCTACGTGAAGGAGGAATTCCGATGCGCGCATCTCCAATGAAGGGCTTGGTCGTGGGGGGCATGCTCGGACTGGCTGCCCTCCTGGCCGGTTGTGGCGGCGGCTCCCAGAAGCCGACGACAACGACGACGAGCTCGCCTGGCTCCGCGGCGAAGCCGTCGACGAGCTTCAGCACCGCCAACGTCTCGGGCGTCGGCACGGTCGTCGTCGACGGGAGCGGCAGGACGGTCTACATCCTGACCTCCACCGGCACCAACAACGTTCCCTGCACCGACGCAAGCGGGTGCACAGGGCTGTGGCCCGCTCTCCCGCTTCCTGGCGGAATCTCATCCGTCAAGGCTGGGACGGGGCTCGACGCGTCGCTGCTCGGAACCAAGAAGCTCAGCGACGGCAAGACCTATCCCACCTACCATGGCTGGCTCATGTACGAGTACGCGGGCGACTCGGGACAGGGCCAGGCGAAGGGCCAGGGGATCAAGAGCTTCGGCGGCACGTGGTACGTCCTCAACGCGTCGGGGAAGCCCGTCACGTCCACGTCCGGCGGCGGTGGCGGCGGCTACTAGAAAAGAATCCGCGGCCCGACGATCCGCGTAGACACTGGTGCGATCCCACGTAGGAGGAGACGAATGAAGATCAAAATCGCTTTGGCCGCAGTCCTCATGCTTGCGCTAGCCGCGGCCGGCGCCGCAGCCGCCGCCGCCGTCACGCACCAGGGTTTCCGGCTTCTCGCCTCGAGCAGCTCGAGTGGCACGGTCAATCTCCACAAGACGAAGCTCGGGAAGGTGCTCGCGACGCGCGCGGGCATGACGCTCTATCTCTTCAAGAAGGACAGCAACGGGCGCAGCGCCTGCTACGGCAAGTGCGCCACGTTCTGGCCGCCGCTGTTGGCGTCCGGCAAGCCGACTGCCGGCACCGGCGTCAAGGCGTCGATTCTCAAGACGACGAAGCGGAAGAACGGAACGCTCCAGGTCACGTACAACGGCCACCCGCTCTACCGCTTCAAGCTCGACAAGAAGGCGGGACAGACTGCGGGCGAGGGCCAGGACGCCTTCGGCGGCAAGTGGTACGGCGTCAACGCGGCGGGTAGGGCGGTTCTGAAGGCGCCCGCATCGGGGACGACGACCGGCACCACGTACACCACGACGACCCGCTACTAAAGGGCTCGCGAGACCTGCGGTCTCGCTCGCCGGGAAAC
>DAIMGZ010000026.1:0-11956 GCA_036723535.1 Gaiellaceae bacterium | reverse complement strand
AGATTGCGATCTCGGGCGCGCTCCGCGGAGCCAACGGGAGACCACGCTCTCCCGTTGGCGCAGTTCGGTTTCCTAGCGAGTGGGTGCGAAGTACCCGCTCGCTAGAGTCGCTCGGTGGACCTCTACGAGTACCAGGGCAAGGATCTCTTCGGGCGCGTCGGGATCCCGGTCTCCGAAGGGCGTCTCGCCACCTCGCCGGACGAGGCGCGCCAGGCGGCCGAGGAGCTCGGAGGACCGGTCGTCGTCAAGGCCCAGGTGCTCACCGGGGGTCGCGGCAAGGCGGGCGGGATCCAGCTGGCCGCCGACCCGGCCGAGGCGGAGGAGAAGGCCCGGCAGGTGCTCGGGCTCGACATCCGGGGCCATGTCGTTCGGACGCTCTGGATCGAGAAGGCGTCGGACATCGCGCGCGAGTACTACCTCTCCGTCACCTTCGATCGCGGCGCGAAGAAGCCGCTCTTCATGTTCACGACGCAGGGCGGGATCGAGATCGAGCAGGTGGCGGAGGAGAACCCCGAGGCGCTCGTCCGCCTCCACGTCGACCCGCTCGAGGGCTTCCAGCCGTGGGTCGCACGGCGGCTCGTCTACGGCGGCGGGGTCGAGGATCCCTCCGAGCAGAAGCAGATCGCGGCGATCGTCGAGAAGCTCTACCGCGTCTTCGTCGAGTTCGACGCGATGCTCTGCGAGATCAACCCGCTCATCGTCACGCCCGACGGCGAGGTGAAGGCGCTCGACTCGAAGTTCACCGTCGACGACAGCGGGCTCTTCCGCCACCCGGATGTCGCGGAGTGGCGCGACCCCACCGCGGCCGACCCCATCGAGACGTTCGCGCGCGAGAAGGGCGTCACGTACGTGAAGCTCGACGGGAACGTGGGCGTGCTCGCAAACGGGGCGGGTCTCGGGATGTCGACCGTCGACGTCGTCGCGCATGCTGGCGGGCGTCCGGCGAACTTCTGCGACCTCGGTGGCGGCGGCAGCGCGGAAGGCGTTGTCGACGCGCTCGAGGTGATCACGCGCGACGAGCAGGTGCGCTCGATCTTCTTCAACATCTTCGGCGGGATCACGCGCTGCGACGAGGTCGCGCGCGGGATCCTCGCGGCGCTGGACCGCCTCGACATGTCCCGCTATCCGATCGTCGTCAGGCTCGACGGGACGAACGCGGAGGAAGGCCGGCAGATTCTCGCCGACGCCGGCCGCGCGAACATCCATCCCGAGGCGACGATGCTCGACGGGGCTCGGGCCGCCGTTGAGCTGGCGGCCGCGGCGTGACGAAGTCGCGCCGCGATGAGGGGGCGCGGGGGGACCGCAGGTTCCCCCGAAAGGACGCGTCGATGCAAAGCATCGGCGACAGCGCGCAGGGGGCCCGCGGGGGAAACCGGGGTTCCCCCGCGCACCGGAGCCGCAGGCGGAGGTGGGCGTGAGCGATCTGTGGTCGGGCCGGGCCGATGCGTACCGCGCGAGCGCAACACACGCGGCCGGCGACGACCTCGACCTCGTCGTTGCGTGGTGTGAGCCGGGCCAAGATGTGACCGTGCTCGACGTTGCGACGGGCGGCGGCCATGTCGCGCGCCGCCTGCGAGAGATGGGCGCCCAGGTCGTGACCGTGGACTCCGCACCCGGGATGGAGCCGGACGTGATTGCGCCGGCCGACCACCTCCCGTTCGCCGACGCGAGCTTCGACGCCGTCGCCTGCCGTATCGCCGCGCACCACTTCCCCGACGTGCTTGCCGCGCTGATCGAGATGACCCGTGTGGCGCACCACAGGGTCGTGATCTGCGACAACGTCTTCTTCAGCGAGAGCTCCGAGGAAGCCGACCGGCTGCGCGATCCGAGCCACGTCCGCAACTACGGCGTCGCCGAATGGCACAGCTTCTTCGAGCTCGCCGGGCTCCAGGTCGCCGAAGAGGTGGCCATGGCCCGTGAAACCGGCTTCGACGCCTGGCTCGCACGAACGGAGACGCCGAAGGACGACCGCGGCCGCATCCGGGAACTGCTCGGAGACCGCGTCCGCGAGGGCCGGCTCGAGCTCCCGACCGTGGTCCTCAAAGGAACGAAGGGCGCCTAGTGGCTGTCATCCTCGACAACGACACGCGTCTCGTCGTCGCCGGTCTGACCGGCTCTGAGGGCCGGTTCCACGGCCTCCGCAACCGGGCGTACGGGACGAACGTCGTCGCCGGCGTCACGCCCGGCAAAGGCGGCCAGGACGTCGAGGGCATCCCGGTCTTCGACACCGTCGCCGAGGCGGTCGACGTAGCCGGCGCCAACACGTCGCTGATCTTCGTCCCGGCCCGCTTCGCCGTCGACGCGATCTATGAGGCCGTGGACGCGGGCATCGAAACCGTGATCTGCATCACCGAGCACATCCCGGCCCACGACATGTTGCGGGCGTACACGTACTTCCGCGGCAAGGGCACAACGATGATCGGGCCCAACTGCCCGGGCGTCCTATCGCCGGGCAAGGCGAACGCCGGGATCATCCCGGCCGAGATCTTCAGCGAGGGGAGCGTCGGGCTCGTCTCGCGCTCGGGCACGCTCACGTACCAGATCGGGCACGAGCTGACGCAGCTCGGGCTCGGCAACTCGACGATCGTCGGCATCGGCGGCGATCCGGTCGTCGGCTCCTCCTTCGTCGACGTGATCGCGAAGTTCGAGGCGGATGAGCAGACCGAGCTGATCGTGCTCGTCGGCGAGATCGGCGGCGACGAGGAGGAGAAGGCTGCAGCCTTCGTGGCCGAGCACGTGACGAAGCCGGTGCTCGCCTACATCGCCGGCTTCTCGGCGCCGCCCGGCAAGACGATGGGGCACGCAGGCGCGATCATCTCCGGCTCCTCGGGGACGGCGCAGGCGAAGAAGGAAGCGCTTGAGGCTCGCGGGATCGCGGTCGGCACGTCGCCGACCGAGGTCGCGCAGATGGTTGCCTCCCGGCTCCGGTAGGGCCGACCTCCGGCACACGTTGCTAGCGTCGCGCGCGTGGACGAGCACTCCATACGCGCTTCCGACGACGAGCGCGAACGGGCGGCGCTGGAGCTCCGCGAGCACCTCGTGGCGGGCCGCCTCACCCTCGAGGAGTTCTCCGAACGCGTCGAGCTCGCTTACCGCGCTCGCACCCTGAACGATCTCGAAGCGGTGAGCTCTTCGCTGCCGGTCGTGGGAGGCGGTCCGCGCCGCCGCCGCCCGGTCCGGGCGACGATCGGCTGCTTCGCGCATGTGGTCCGCCGCGGGCGGCTCAGGCTCGGGCGTCGCGGCGCGGTGCTCGCCGCTTTTGCCGACGTGGACTTCGACCTCCGCGAGGCCGAGATCGCCGGCCTCGCGACCGACGCGTACCTCTTCGTGCTCTTCGGGAACGTCGACATCTACGTCCCCGAGCGCATCGGCATCGACGTGAGCGGCGTGACCGTGTTCGGCCGCCGGCGGCAATGGGGCCGCGAGGCGGCCGACGCGGACGCTCCGGTGTTGCGGGTGCGGGTGCTCGCGCTCTTCGGCACCGTCGACGTCTGGCACGTTCCGAGCGATCTGCGCGGCGACTACGGAGAGATCATGCGCGCGCTGCAGGCGCGGCAGCGTGAGCTGCCCGGGTAGCGCGACCTTGTGAGAGATGGTCGCGGTGCGGCTCCGGTAGTAACCTCGGCTACGTGCCGACGTGCGCGAGCTGCGGGCACGAACTTCCGGAGGGCGCGAAGTTCTGCCTCGAGTGTGGCGCGCCGGTGGCGCCCGCGGCGGCGCCGCGCGAGCAGCGCAAGACAGTCACCGTCCTCTTCTGCGACGTAGCCGGGTCGACCGAGCTCGGGGACTCGACCGATCCCGAGGCGCTGCGCACGCTCCTCGCCCGCTATTTCGCGCGGATGAAGGGGATCGTCGAGCGCCACGGCGGCTCGGTGGAGAAGTTCGTCGGCGATGCCGTCATGGCCGTCTTCGGCGTGCCCGTCGTGCACGAGGACGACGCGCTGCGCTCCTGCCGGGCCGCGGTCGAGATGCGCGACGCCCTGCCCGAGCTCGGGATTCGCGGACGGATCGGCGTCAACACCGGCGAAGTGGTGACCGGCACCGAGGAGCGCCTCGCCACGGGCGACGCGGTCAACGTTGCGGCGCGGCTGGAGCAGGCGGCGGAGCCGGGTGAGGTCCTGATCGGCGCTGAGACGGTCCGGCTCGTGCGCGACGCGGTCGAGCTCGGTGAGGAGCGGCGGCTCGCCCTGAAAGGGAAGGCCGAGCCGGTGCCGGCGCACCCGCTGCTCGCCGCAGTCGGCGAGCTCTCGCGTCGCTCCGACATCCCGATCGTCGGTCGCGAGCGCGAGCGGCGGGCCCTCGACGACGCCTGGGAGCGCGTCCGGTCCGAGCGTGCGTGCCACCTGTTCACCGTTCTCGGCGCCGCAGGCGTCGGCAAGTCCCGACTAACCGCCGAGTTCGTCGCCTCGCTCGACGACCTGACGGTCGTGCGCGGGCGCTGCCTCTCGTACGGCGAGGGCATCACTTACTGGCCGGTCGTCGAGGTCGTGCTCCAGCTGGACCGGCGCCCGTCCGACCCGCGCGCGGCCGCGGCAATCGCGTCGCTCCTCGGCGAGTCGGACGAGCCTGCGACGGCGGACGAGATCGCCTGGGCGTTCCGCAGGCTGCTCGAGGAGTCGGCCCCCGTGGTTTGCGTCTTCGACGACCTGCACTGGGCCGAGCCGACGTTCCTCGACCTCGTCGACCACGTCGCCGACTGGAGCCGCGACGCGCCGATCCTGCTCGTCTGCATCGCGAGGCCGGAGCTGCTCGACCGGCGGCCGACGTGGGCTGGCGGGAAGCTCAACGTGACGACCGTCCTGCTGGAGCCGCTCACGGCGGAGGAGACCGACGAGCTGATCGAGCTGTTGCTCGGCGACGCTGAGCTCGACGAGACGCTGCTGGGGCGGATCCGCGATGCGGCGGAAGGCAACCCGCTCTTCGTCGAGCAGATGCTCGCGATGGTGGCCGAGTCGCCGAACGGCGATGTCGTCGTGCCGCCGACGATCCAGGCGCTGCTCGCTGCGCGGCTCGACCAACTCGACCCGTCCGAGCGCGGCGTGCTCGAGCGCGGCGCGGTCGAGGGGAAGATCTTCCACCGCGGCGGCGTCGAGGCGCTGGCACCCGACGACCCTGACGTCCTGACCAAGCTCATGGCGCTCGTCCGCAAGGAGCTCGTTCGCCCTGACCGGACACAACTCGCGGGTGACGACGCCTTCCGCTTCCGGCACCTCCTGATCCGCGACGCTGCTTACGACGGCCTGCCGAAGTCGACGCGGGCCGACCTGCACGAGCGCTTCGCCGGCTGGCTCAAGGCGCACGGTGCCGACCTGATCGAGCTCGACGAGATCCTCGGCTACCACCTCGAGCAGGCGCACCGGTACCGCGTCGAGCTCGGCCTCGGCGGGAACGAGACGGACGACCTCGCGCGAAGCGCCTCCGAGAGATTGGCCGCCGCCGGGGAGCGGGCCCTGATCCGTGAAGACGCTCCGGGTGCCGGCGTCCTCCTCGAGCGGGCGCGCGCGCTTCTGCCTACCGAGGAGCGGCCGCTGGAGCTCGAGCTCCTACTGGTCCACGCGCGCTTCGGCGTGGGCGAGCTAGCCGAAGCACTCGCCGTTGCCGACGAGCTCGCGACGCGCAGGCGCGACGAGGGCGACAGCGCGGGCGAGCTGAGGGCCTTGCTCGCCCGCGCGCTGGTCGCGCATCTCGCCGAGGCGACCGAGGAGTCTAGGTCACTCGTGGACGAGGCCATTGCCATCTTCGGGGAACGTGGCGACGACGCGGGCCTGGCGGATGCATGGCTGCTCGCCTCGGAGAACGACCTCTCCGCCCTCCGCTGGCGGGCCTGCGCGCTCGCCCTCGAACGCGCGATCGCGCACGGCAAGCGAGCGGGCAACCTCATCGCCGTGTACGCCGCCGAGGAACATCAGAGAGCGCCCTACGCCTACGGCCCCTTCCCTGTCGAGGAAGCGCTCGCGTTCTTCGACGCGCATCCGTCGGCGAGTTCCTTCCAGGCGGCGTTTCGCGGCCAGCTCGAGGCGATGCGCGGCAACGTCGTGGCCGCACGTCGTGCGATAGGGGTTGCGCGCGAGCGTGCCCGCGAGCTCGGGCAGCGACTTTCCGAGGCCGGGCACTCGATGCAGGAGGCGGAGATCGAGCTCCACGCGGGCGATGCCGCCCGTGCGGCCGAGGTCGGTCTCGAGGGTGTCGCGGCCCTCGACGCGCTCGGCGAGCGGGGCTGGCTCTCGACCGTCGCCGGGCACGCGGCGGAGGCGCTCTACCGGCTGGGCCGCGACGAAGAAGCCTGGGGGCTGACGGACAAGGCGGAGGAGGCCGGTGCGGCTGACGACGTGATTACGCAGATGCTGATCCGGCAGGTGCGGGCGAAGCTCCTCGCCCGGCGCGGTGAGCATGAGGTCGCCGAACGCCTGGCACGCGAGGCTGTGGCCTGGGGCGAGCCGACCGACGCGCTGGAGTACAAGGCGAATGCGTTCCGCGATCTGGCGGTCGTCCTCGTCGCCGCGGGCAAGCGCGACGAAGCGCGCGAGGCGCTCGACGAAGCGCGATCGTTCTACGAGCAGAAGGGCCACACAGTCGGTGTCGCCCACGTCGAGGAGCTGCGAGCCGAGCTCGACGTTACTCTCACCGAGTGATCTCGTTCGCCCGCGGCGTCCCGGCGCCGGAGTGCCTCGCCGTCGAAGAGCTCGCGGATTGTGCGCGAGCTGCGCTCGAGCGCGACGGGCGCTCGATTCTCAGCTACGGCTCCGGCGGCGGCTATGGCCCGCTGCGCGAGTGGCTCGCCGAGCGGCACGGCGTCGAGCCCGGCCGCGTCGTCATCACGAGCGGCTCGCTGCAGGGCTTCGTCTTCCTCGCAGAGCAGCTCGTCAGGCCCGGGACCCGGGTTCTCGTCGAGGCGCCGACCTACGATCGGCCGCTCAAGATCCTGACCCGGCTCGGCGTCGAGATCGTCCCGGTCGAGATGGACGAGGAGGGCCTCGTGCCGGACGCGCTCGAGCAGGCGCTCGACAGCGGCGACGCTCCCGCGTTCCTCTACACGATCCCGACTTTCCAGAACCCGAGTGGGCGCACGCTCTCGGTCGAGCGGCGCCACTTCCTCGCCGAGCTCGCGCGTGAGCGGCAGCTGCTCGTGCTCGAGGACGACCCGTATGGGCTCGTCCGCTATGACGGCGAGCCGCAGCCGAGCGTGTTCGAGCTAACGGACGGCGAGCAGATCGCGTACTGCTCCTCCTTCTCGAAGACGGTCGCGCCGGGCCTGCGTGTCGGCTGGTTCGTCCTGCCGGCGCAACTCGCGCAGGAGATCGAGGCGCTCGCCGTCTCGACGTACATCTCGCCGCCTTTCCTCTCGCAGGCGACGGTGCTCGAGTTCCTGCGGCGAGACAGCTTCGAGCCGAACCTCGAGCGCGTGAACGGATTGCTGCGCAAGCGCCGCGACGCGATGTTCGAAGCGCTCGCGCGCGAGCTGCCGGAGGACGCGAGCTGGACGCGACCGGAAGGTGGCTACTTCGTCTGGCTCGAGCTTCCGTCCGGCCCCCCGAGCGCAGATCTCCTGGCTGAGGCGGAGGAGGCCGGCGTCACGTTCGTCAAGGGGAGCGACTTCTTCCCGGGCGGCCGCGGCGGCGAGCGTGCACTCCGGCTCGCCTTCAGCTTCGTCTCGCCGGACGAGATCGCCGAGGGCGTCTCAGTGCTCGGGAGTCTCGTGCGAGCGGCGGCGCCGGCGGCGCTCTAGCTGGGCCGCCAGGATCCCGCCGAGCAAGCCGACGCCGAGCGCGAGCAGGATCAGCCAGACGAACGACACGCGCGCCGTCGCGAGCACGAAGTGGACGCTCACCTGCGCGCGGTTCTCGAGGACGAAGGCGATGGCGTAAGCGACGAGCACCCCGAGGATGATCAGCCGAACGTAGAGCCGCGGCTGCCAGCGGTCGGCAACCTCGCCGGTGTCGATCCGGGGACGGCGCAGAAACCGCACCTCAAAACGATAGCTCGCCCGTCGGGCGAAGACCTCAAGCCGCTCGAACCTCAACCAGGCCGGACCGCGCTCGCGCCGGCCTCCGCCGCGCGCGAGCGCACGAGGGAGCGCTCTAGTCCAGAGCATCGAAAGCCAATAACTGCACGGAGCCAACGGAGACCGCGCTCTCCCGTTGGCGGAGTTCCTTATCCCAGCGAGCGAAGCGCAGCTTCGCGAGCTAAGCGGCAGCGTGGGCGAGCGCGCGCGGGACGAGGCGTGGCTGCGGAGGGGGAGCGAGCCGCCCCACGGACTGGGTGCGGAAGGTCGGGCAGATCGTCTCCCCTGGGAGGGCGCAGAGACCTGCGCGGCGGAAATAGCAGTCAGCGCAAGTTGGAGTGGATCGCTTGCTCATCCTCATCTTTGCTCTAGGAAGTCCGGGCCGCTCTCGAGGTGCGATGATATGGGGAGAAACCGCGGAAGCAAGCGTTGCCGCGGACGAAAACTGACGAATTTCCGCCAGTTTCGAACGACCGGAAAGCGATGCTTTCTATTGGGGCGGGGGAAGCGTTGCCAAGGCGTGCAACGCCTGGCTGAACGTGCGGACGGGAATGATGCGGAGCGACCCGGCGTAGCGGCGGGCGACGGCTGCGTTGCCGCCGGCGGCCGGGACGAGGAACACGTCCGCACCCGCTTTCCGGACGCCGTATGTCTTCTGCTTCACGCCGCCGATGGGCGCGATGCTGCCGTCGATCTCCATCTCTCCTGTCGCCGCGACGCGGTGTCCGTGCGTGACGTCCTTGCCGAGCCTCTCCATCACCTCGAGTGCAAACGCGAGGCCGGCTGAGGGGCCGCCGACCCTCGGGAGGTTGATCGAGACGTGGATTGGCAACTTGATCTTCGCGGCTTGTGCGGGCTCGAAGCCGATCAGCGCGCGCCCAGGGGCCTGCCGGACCGCGAAGGTGCCGACACGAAGCGAAAGCGTTTTGACGCCGCGGAGGATCCGCAGCGTGACGGCCTGACCCGGCTTGACCCGGCTGAGGCGCGAGCGGAGCTTCGGCACCGTGGGGGTCGGCGAACCGTCCACCGCCTCGATCACATCCGCAGGCTGCAGCTTCGCGGAGGCGGGCGTGCCGAGGTCGAGGACGTTCACGAGCACGCCGTCCGGGCTGACGACGACGTGGTAGCCCAGCTGGCGCAGGGCGACAGCTGCGCCGATCTGTTGCGACATCGTCATCTCCCGCAGCTCGGCTTCGACGAGGGCCTCGCTCGTCGTGCCCTGCGGCACGACGTCGGTTGCGGGCAGGAGAGTTGCGTGCGGGTGCAGCCAAGGGACGAGGGTCTCGATCTCCCGTGCACGACGCTCGATGACGTCGACGAAGTAGACCGTCCCGCCTCCGGCCTCCGGACGTGCACCCTGCACATGCACGAACGGAGCGACAGGGTGCGCGGCGTCCACGAGGAAGATGTACTTGTCCGACGGAATGCGGTAGAGGATCAGGACCGTCACGAGCAGGAGGACGACGACTCCGCCCGCGATGCGCAAGGGGGTCAGGTTGCGTCTCAAAACACGAACCGCTTCAGGCCGCCGTCGACGACGACCGTCTGGCCGGTGACGTAGCGAGCGCGCTCGGAGGCGAGGAAGCAGACGACGTCGCCGAACTCGCGGGGCGTTCCCCACCGGCGCAGGGCGATCTCCTCGCGCTGCGCTTCGCTCGGGCCGTCCGGGTAGAGCTCGTCGAGCCTCGCCGTCGCGATCCTGCCCGGCGCGACGCAGTTGACCGTGATGCCCTTGGGCCCGACCTCCCTACTCAGCGTCTTCAGCCAGCCCGTGAGGCCGGGCCGGAAGGTGTTCGAGAGAGCGAGATGAGCGGTCGGCTCCTGGGCAGCGAGCGACGTGAGCGCGACGATCCGGCCCGCCTGGCTGCGCTCGAGGTGCGGCAGGCAGAGACGGACGAGCGTCACGGCCGGCCGCAGCAGGAGCCGGTAACCGGACTCGAGCGACTCGGCATCGATATCCCGGGCCTTGCCCGGCGGCGGGCCGCCGCCGTTCCAGACGAGGACGTCGAGGCCGCCGAAGCGGTCCACAGCTGCAGACACGGCCCGCTCGAGGTCAATGTCCTCCCTCACGTCCCCGGAGACGGCGAGCCCGTCGAGCCGCGCCGCATGGGCCTCGAGCTCATCCGCGCGGCGCGCGAAGAGCACGACGTTCGCGCCCTCCTCCGCGAGCGCCTCCGCGCTCGCGAGGCCGAGGCCCGACGAGGCGCCGCAGACGAGCGCCGTGCGGCCGCTCAGTCCGAGATCCACGGATCCGGCAACTCCCCCGAGCTGGCCACGACTCGCGTCGTCATCCCGCCGCGCGCCGCGAACTCGCCCTCGACCTCGACGAAGCGCGGGGCACCGTCGGCGACGAGCCGCTCGAGCACCTCGTTCACGACCTCCTCCTGGAAGATCTTCCGCTCGCGAAACGAGGTCAGATAGTCGCGCAGCGACTTGAGCTCGAACAGCTTCGCGTCAGGTACGTAGCGGATCGTCAGCTCGCCGAAGTCGGGTGCGTCGGTGAGCGGGCAGATCGAGGTGAACTCCGGCGCGCCGAGCTCGACGAGGTAGTCGCGGGCCTGGAACCGGTTCTCGAGCGTCTCGATCAACCGGAAAGGACGCCGACGACCTCGCGCACCGCCTCTGCGCTGCGATCGAGCGCCTGCCGCTCCTCGTCGGAGAGGTCGAGCTCGACGATCTCCTCGATCCCGCCGGCGCCGAGCTTCACCGGCACGCCGATGTAGAGGCCGTCGATGCCGAACTCGCCCTCGAGGTAGGCGGTGCAGGGGAGGACGCGCTTCTGGTCGAGGAGGATGGCGTCGACCATGTCCGCGATCGCCGCACCCGGTGCGTACCAGGCGGAGGTGCCGAGCAGCTGCACGATCTCGCCGCCGCCCTTCGCAGTGCGCTCGACCATCTGCTGGATCCGCTCCTCGGAGACGAGCTTCCGGAGCGGCACGCCGCCGACCGTCGCCGCCGAGACGACGGGCACCATCTGGTCGCCGTGGCCGCCGAGCACAAGCGCTTGCACGTCGCGGACGGAGGCGCCGGTCTCCCAGGCGATGAACGTGCGGAAGCGCGCCGTGTCGAGGATGCCCGCCTGGCCGAAGACGCGCTCCTTCGGGAAGCCCGAGACGCTCTTGGCGACGTGGCACATCGCGTCGAGCGGGTTCGAGAGGATGACGATCGTGCAGTCGGGGCTCTGGGCGACGATCTGCTCGGTGACCGAGCCGACGATCTTCTCGTTTGTCGCGACGAGGTCGTCGCGCGACATGCCCGGCGAGCGCGGCAGGCCGGCAGTGATCACGACGACGTCCGAGCCGGCCGTCTTCTCGTAGTCGTTCGTGCCGGTGATCCGGGGCTCGAAGCCGAGCACCGGGCCCATCTGGTTCAGGTCGAGTGCCTTGCCCTGCGGCAGGCCCTCCTTGATATCCGTGAGGACGACGTCCGCGTAGTCGCGCGCCGCGAGGATGTGCGCGGCGGTCGCGCCCGTAGCGCCGGCGCCGACGATCGTGATCTTCCTTCTCATACGGCTACCTCAGCCTCCAGCTTCTCGATGACGGCGTCCGCGACCTCACTCGTGCCTACGGCCGTCAGGTCGTCGCGGTTCGGCTTCATGTCGTAGGTGACGCTCCGGCCCTCGGCGATGACGGCGGCGATCGCCTGCTCGAGCCGGTCGGCCGCGCTGTTCTCGTCCAAGTGTCGGAGCATGAGGACGCCCGACAGCATCTGCGCGATCGGATTGACCTTGTTCAGGCCGGCGTACTTCGGCGCCGAGCCGTGCGTCGGCTCGAAGACGGCGACCGTCTCGCCGTAGTTCCCGCCGGGGGCGACTCCGAGCCCGCCGATCATCCCGGCGGCGAGATCGGAGAGAACGTCGCCGTAGAGGTTCGGCAGCACGAGCACGTCGTACTCCTCCGGCCGCTGCACGAGCTGCATGCACATGTTGTCCACGATCCGGTCGTCGAACTCGAC
>DAIMGZ010000025.1:0-21681 GCA_036723535.1 Gaiellaceae bacterium | reverse complement strand
GGCTCGAGGTCGTCTGCGGCCCGATGTTCAGCGGTAAGAGCGAGGAGCTCATCCGCCGGCTGCGACGCGCCGAGATCGCCGGCCAGCGCGTGCTGATCGTGAAGCCGCGGCTCGACGACCGCTACGACATCGCCCACGTCGTCAGCCACGCCGGTGCGCGCATGCGTGCGGTCGCCGTCGACTCGCCTGCCGACATCCCCGGGCTCGTCAAGGGCTACGACGTCGTCGGTGTCGACGAGGTCCAGTTCTTCCCGCCGGAGATCGTGCTCGTCCTCGACGGCCTCGTGGAGGGCGGCCTGCGCATCGTCGCGTGCGGGCTCGACCAGGACTTCCGCGGCTTCCCCTTCGGCGCGATGCCGGAGCTTCTCTGCCGCGCCGAGCTCGTCGACAAACTCCAAGCGGTCTGCCACCGCTGCGGCGGCCCGGCGACGATGACGCAGCGACTCGTCGACGGCACAGCGGCTCCCGCCAACGGTGCGACGATCGTCGTCGGCGCGCTCGAGCAGTACGAGGCGCGCTGCCGCAGCTGCCACGAGCTAGCCGCTCCCGCGCTCGCCGCAGGCTAGACGAGCCGGATCGTCATCGTCTCGCCCTCGACGGCGAGCGAGCCGCCGAGCCGCGCGACGAGCCGCGCTGCGACCGCCGCCCCGAGATCACGGAGGTCGTCGCCGAGGACGACCGGCGCCGCTGCAGGCGTCACCGGTGAGAGCCGGACCTCGCGACCGTCCACCTCGACCTCGACGCTGTCGAGCCCGCCGTGGCGGAGCGCCGACTGGAAGAGCGCCGCGAGGCCGCGCTCGACGGCGTCCCCGTCCGTCTCGACGACCGCTCCCGAGCCCGAGACGTGCACACGATCCTCGCCGAGCCGGGCAGCGGCGGCGCGCGAGAGCTCGAGCGTGTCCGCCTCACGCAGCGTCGGCTCGTAGCGCCCCGACTCGATCCGCGCCACGAGCGACAACTCCTCGATCAGCTCCGCGAGCTGCGCGGACGCGGCGTCGATCATCTCGACGTAGCGGTCGGCGGGAGGCTCGAGGCCGCCGCCTCGCGCCAGCGTGGTCGCGAAGCCGTGCACCGTCGCGAGCGGCGTGCGCAGGTCATGGCACGCGAGCGAGACGAGCCGCGGGAAGGCGTTGTCATCGCTCACAGGTCTAACCTAGCCTGATGGAGCGCACCGAGACGCCCGACCTGCAGGCCGCAGTCCCAGAAGTCGCGCTCGGCCTCTCGAGCGTCGGCGTGACAGGCGTCCAGAAGGCTGTCCGGATCGGACGCGGGCGCGGCGAGAAGCTCATTGCAGCCACCATCGACTGCACGGTCGACCTCGACCCGCGCCGGAAGGGCGTCCACATGTCGCGCTTCCCTGAGCTCTTCGAGGAGGCCGTTGAGAGTGTCGTCGACGACGACGCGTTCCTCGTCGAGGACCTCGCCGAGCACGTCGCGCGCCGCGTCGTCGACCGGCAGGAGGCGCTGCTCGCCGAGGTGCGGATCGTTGCGCGCTACCCGTACGAGCGCCGGACGCCCGTCACGAAGCTCGCGACCCAGGAGATGGTCTCGCTGATCGGGATCGCCGCCGCCTCGCGCGAGCAGGTGCGCCGCGTCGTCGGCGTCGAGGCGACCGGGATCAACGCCTGCCCGTGCGCGCAGGGCCTTGTACGCGGCGCCGCCGCCGACCGGCTGCTCGAGGCCGGCTTCGCCGGCGACGACGTCGAGCGGATCCTCGAGCTCGTCCCGCTCGCGACGCACAACCAGCGCGGCCGCGGCACGCTCCTCGTCGGCACCGCGGAGCGTCTCAACGCGGAGCGACTCGTCGAGATCGTCGAAGGCTCGATGAGCTCACCGATCTACGAGCTGCTCAAGCGGCCCGACGAGCTGTTCGTCGTCGAGCACGCACACCTCCAGCCACGCTTCGTGGAAGACTCGGTACGCGTCGCGCTCAAGAGCGTCCTCGACGACCTGCCGCAGCTCGGGGACGGGGACTTCGTCCTCTCCCGCCAGGTCAACTTCGAGACGATCCACGCCCACGAGGTCGTCGCGGAGCGGCATGGAACCGTCGGGGAGCTACGCGCGGAGCTGCAGGGCGGCGGCCACGGCCCGGCCGCCCACACCGGGCTGAGTGATTGGCTGCGGACGTAGATCGAGCTACGATCGGGCGCAACTCGCGGGGGCCGCGAGGGATTCGACGCTGAGGGTGAAAGGAGTTGGGGGTCAATGAAGGGACTCGTCCTGCTGGCAGTCGCCGTCGCGACAGCCGTGGTCCTTGGGGTTTCCGCCGCGGGTGCGGCTCTGCACGGCTCAGCGGGGCCGCTCGCCCGGAGCGTCGCAGTGTCCAAGCACCAGATCCCCCTCTCCGCGACAGCTCGCGGCATGAAGGCGCGCGCCCTGCGCGGCGTGCCGGCTCACGGCAGCTACGCCTTCCTCCTCAAGCTCGGGGTCGAGCCGACGGCTCGCGCGTTCTACTCGAGCCTCTCTCTTGGCCAGAGCACCGCCCAAGCCGCCGCCAAGAGCCAGCTCGCCACGGTTAGTGCAGCGGAAAGTCGCGTGATCGCGGCTTTGCCGAGCGGCTCGCATGTCCTCTACCGGACGCATGCAGTTCTGGCGGGCGTCGCCGTCTACACCAACGTGGCGAACGTCCCGGCGCTGCAGAACATCGCCGGAGTCACAGCCGTCTACCCGATCGCCCCGAAGACGCCCTCGCTCTCCTACTCGGTCCTGCACATGCATGCGCCGCAGGTTTGGGCGACGTACGGCGATCTGGGCGCGAACAGCACGGTCGCGATCATCGACACCGGCATCGACTACACCCACGCCGACTTCGGCGGTCCCGGAACCACGGCCGCCTACCAGACCGCGCTCGCCACCGACACCGTGACCCCCACCTATCCGGACCCGAGCAAGATCCTCGGCGGCTTCGACTTCGCCGGCGACGCATACGACGGGGCCGACCCAGCGCACTCGACGCCGGCACCCGACCCCAACCCGCTCGACTGCGACAGCCATGGCACCCACGTCGCCGGGATCATCGCCGGCTACGGCGAGAACCCTGACGGCTCGAAGTTCACGGGGAACTATGCGACGCTGCCGACCAGCCCCTCCGCCTACCAGGCGCTGTTCCGCATCGGGCCGGGAATGGCTCCGGAGGCGCAGCTCTATGCGTACAAGGTCTTCGGCTGCCAGGGGAGCACGAACCTGATCGGGGCAGCAATCGACAGGGCTGAAGACCCGAACCAGGACAACAACATGTCCGACCACGTCGACGTGATCAACATGTCGCTCGGCTCCGACTTCGACTCGCCGCAGGACGGCGACTCGGTGCTCTCGAACGCGGCGTCGCAGCTCGGCATCAGCGTCGTGGTGGCGGCCGGGAACGGCGGCGACCTCTACGACGTAGCCGGCGCCCCGGGCAATGCGCAGCGCGTCATCGGCGTAGCGGCGAGCGTCGACGCCTACTCGCAGATCGACACGCTGCACGCCACCGTCAACAGCGTTACGAAGACATACGGCGCACAGCGCTCGGTCGCCTACGACTGGGCGAACAAGGCCGATCTCTCCGGCAACGTCGTCAAGCTGACCGACGCGAACAACCTGGACGGCTGCGACCCGATCAGCCAGAACCTCACTGGCGAGATCGTGTTCCTCGAATGGACGGACAACGACGCCACCCGGCGCTGCGGCTCCGCCGCCCGCTCGCAGAACGCCAAGAATGCCGGCGCGATCGGCGCGATCCTCGGTGAGGACGAGGAGACCTTCGCGGCAGGCATCGCGGGCAGCGCCGACATCCCGGTCGTCCAGGTGGTCAAATCCGCCGCAGACGAGATCCGCACAGCGCTGAATGCGAGCCAGACCGTCGCGGTCACCGGGACGTCCGCCGGCGACTTCAGTCAGCTCATCACCGCCAACGACGACAAGGTGGCCAGCTTCTCGTCCCGCGGGATCCGCGAGGCCGGCGACCTCAAGCCGGACGTCAGCGGCGTCGGCGCCAGCGTCTTCTCGGCCGGAATGGGCACCGGCAACCAGGGGATCTCGGACAGCGGCACCTCGATGGCGACGCCGATGGTCGCGGGGCTCGCCGCGCTGATCCGTTCCCAGAATAGCAGCTGGAACCCCGAAGAGGTCAAGGCGGACATCATGAACACCGCGGATGACCTCTTCACCGGCGACAGCCACACCGGGACGAAGTACGCCCCGAACCGGGTGGGCGCCGGGCTCATCGACGCAAAGGCGGCGCTGGACAACCCCGTGCTCGCCTACGTCACCGACGACCCCGGCGCGGTAAGCGCCTCGTTCGGCCCGCTTGGGGTGACGGCTCCGACCGTGCTTACAAAGACGATCAAGCTCGACAACAAGAGCGGAACGCCGGAGACGTACGACGCGTCCTACGACGCACTGACGACGATTCCGGGCGTCGTCTACTCGGTCTCGCCGGCGCAGGTGACGGTCGGCGCGAACACGTCGACGACGGCGACCCTCACCCTGACGATCGCCAACCCGGCGCTGCTCACCAAGACGATCGACGCGACGGTGGACCGCACGCAAGCCGGCTTCCCGCGCGAGTACGTCGCCGACGCGAGCGGCCGCGTGCTCTTCACCCCGCACGACACGAGCCTGCCGACGCTACGGGTCCCGGTGTACTCGGCGCCGCGCCCGGCCTCGACCATGACCCAGCCGTCGTCGCTCACCATGCCGAGCGGCAGTATCGAGACGGCGTTGCTGCCGCTGACCGGCCACGGCGTCGACCAGGGCAGCGGCGTGACGTCGATCGTGTCGATCGTGTCCGGGTTCGAGCTCCAGGTAGTCAGCGCTGCCCTGCCGAACTGCGGCGGAGCGGTGACCAGCGGCTGCATCCACGCCAGCGACGAACGAGCGGCAGACCTGAAGTACGTCGGCACCACGTCCAACGCGCCTGAGCTGCAATCGATCGGCGATGCGCCGCTCGGCTGCAACGCGGACAATCAGTGCGGGCTGGAGTACTTCGCGATCACGACGCAGGGGCCTTGGCACACGGCGGTCTCGCAGAACGAGTACGACATCGTCATCGACTCGAACGGCGACGGCGTCCCCGACGACGTCGTCTTCAACACCCGTTTGCCGGGCACCGACATCTTCGTCGCGGCGCTGGAAGACCTGAGCACTCAACAGGTCGTGGACGTCGAGCTCATCAACGACCGGTTCGGTGACACCGACTCGGCGCTCTTCGACAGCGACACGCTGGTCATGCCGGTCTTGACGTCCGATCTTCCCGGCGTGTCCGCCGGACACTCCCGGATCAAGTACGGCGTCCTCACGTTGGCCACGTTCTCGATGGATCCAGTGGACAGCGTCGGCTTGAACAGCAACTTCGTCCCCGACGGGACACTCACCACCGACGTGCTCAAACCCGGCTTGGCCGTCTTCGGCACCTTCGACGGGAGCGGCAGCCCGCTGCTATACGTCGACTCGCCCGGCACGCTCGAAGTCCAACGGGACGCGGCGGCCTATGCGGCCGACCACGGGCAGGGCGCGCTCATCGTCCACTTCCACAACGCCGTCGGCAACAAGGCGCAGGTCGTCGACATCGGGCACACGCTCACGGTCACCAAGAGCGGACCCGGGAAAGGCTCGGTGACCAGCTCGCCGGCCGGAGTCAAGTGTGGCGCTACCTGCGTGGGCTCATTCGCCACCGGCGCCTCGGTGAAGCTCACCGCCACGCCAGGTCCCACCTCGACTTTCACCGGCTGGTCCGGCGGAGGCTGCTCGGGCACCCACAAGTGCACCGTGGCGATGAGCATCGACCGGTCCGTGAGGGCGACCTTCAAGCGCGACAGGACGCGCCCGAAGCTGACGAGCGTGAAGGTCAAGGTGAACCACCGCAAGCGAACCGCAAAGGTGACGTTCCGCGGCACCGACCCTGGGCACGGCTCCAAAGGGCTGCGCTTCAGGTGCAAGCTCGACAAGAAGCGGTTCACGAGCTGCCGCTCGCCGAAGCTCTACAAGCACCTGCGCCACGGCAAGCACACGGTGCGGGTCAAGGTGATCGACCGGGCCGGCAACGTCTCCAAGACCGTGAAGCGGCGGTTCAAGGTCTAGGAGGGTTCGGCGGCGGAACCGTGCTCGTCACGGTTCCGCCGCCGCAGCGCGAAGCGGTTCTCCTCACCGTGCGCGAGCCGCGCGATGTTCGCGCGGTGGAGGAAGACGACGCCCGCCCCCGCGGCACCTCCGAAAGCGATCACCGGCCACGGGTAGCCGAACACCCAGGCCCACAGCCCGAGCGAGGCCGCGGCCGTCATCGAGGCGACGGACGCGTAGCGGGTGAGGGCGAAGACGACGACCCAGACGCCCAGGCCGGTCACCCCGACGAGCGGCGCGACGCCGAGGAAGGCGCCGCCCGCCGTCGCGACCATCTTCCCGCCGCGCCGGAAGCCGAGGAAGAGCGGCCGCCAGTGGCCGAGCATGGCGGCCGCGCCCGCGAGGACGCCGCTGCCGTGACCGACGACGACCGTCGCCGCGAACGCAGGCGCGAAGCCCTTCGCCGTGTCGAGGACGGCGGCCGGCAACCCGAGCCGCGGGCCGTAGACGCGCCAGACGTTCGTCGCGCCGACGTTGCCGCTCCCCTTCGTCCGGACGTCCTCGCCGCGGAAGATCCGCACGAGCCAGTAGCCCCACGTCAGCGAGCCGGACAGGTAGCCGGCGGCGACGAGCGCAGCGGTGACCAACCGGAGCCGCCCCTACGTCGGGATGCCGTACTGCTCGACCCAGCCGTTCACGACGTCCCAGTCGAGGTTGGCGAAGAACGCCTCGATGTAGGAGGCACGGTCGGTCTGGTAGTCGAGGAAGTACGCGTGCTCGTAGACGTCGAGAGCCACGAGGGGCGTCGCGTTCCAGATCGGAAACGTGTTCTGGGCATCGCCGATGTAGTTGAAAAGCCGGCCCTCGTCCCAGTCGTACGCCGTCCAGGCCCAGCCGCGGCCTGCCATCCCCGTCGCCTTGAGGTCGGCGCTCCAGCCGTCGGCCGAGCCGAAATGGCGCGCGACGAGCTGCCCGAACGCGTCGTCGGGTGCGCCGCCGCCGCCGCCGAGATGGCCGAAGTAGAGCTCGTGGTTCTTGATCCCGCCGATCGCGAAGCTCAGGTCGACCTTGAGCGCGCGCAGCTCGGAGAAGGTCTGGTTCGCGGCGCCGAGATCGACGTCGGCGAGCCGGCCGAGGATCTCGTTCCGCTTCGCGACGTACCCCTCGTAGAGCTTGTAGTGAGCCTCGACCGCCGCGCGGGAGATCCCGTCGAGCTCGAGTACCTCCGGCCGCAGCGGGCGCGGCGCGATCTCCTCGTACCTGTAGACGAGCGTGGACACGAGCGCGGAGCATATCCTCCGTCCGAGAAACGGGAAGAGCTGAAAGGAGCCCAGGAAATGGCCTTCGAACTGCCTGATCTGCCGTACGGGTACGACGCGCTCGAGCCGCACATCGACGAGGCGACGATGCGCGTCCACCACGACGCCCACCACGCCGCCTACGTCACGAACGCGAACGCCGCGCTCGAGGGGACGGAGTGGGCGAACGCCTCGGTCGAGAGCGTGCTCACGAACCTCGACGCGATTCCCGAGGACAAGCGGACGGCCGTGCGGAACAACGTCGGCGGCCACGCCAACCACTCGATGTTCTGGCGGATCATGGGCCCGGACGGAGGCGGCGAGCCCGGCGGCGTGCTCCGCTCGGCGATCGACGACGCATTCGGATCGTTCGAGGAACTGCGCTCAGCGGTTAACGACGGCGGCGTGAAGCGCTTCGGCAGCGGGTGGACGTGGCTCGTCTGGGACGGAACCGGCCTCGCCGTCTACTCGACCCCGAACCAGGACTCCCCGATCATGCAGAGCGACGTGCCGCTGCTCGGGATCGACGTCTGGGAGCACGCCTACTACCTCAAGTACCAGAACAAGCGCCCGGCCTACCTCGAGGCCTGGTGGAACGTCGTCGATTGGCCCGAGGTCGAGCGACGGTTCGCGGAGGCGCAGAGCTAGGGACGGGGTTGCGCCGCGCCGGGAGCGGTGCTGCAATCCGTGGCAGGGTCGGATGCGTAGGAACAGTCGCGATATGGAAATTGCCCTCGAGGTGCCCCAGTCCCGTCTGCGCGCCGTTCGTTCGGACGCTGTACCTTCGGACGCCGTGCCGGCGCCCTTGTCGCGCGACGCGTCCGACGCCGAGCTGCTCGCTCGCGTCGGCGAGCACGACCGCGAAGCGTTCGAAATCCTCTACGGCCGGTACGTGCGGCCGGTCTTCAGCCTCGCTCTGCGCAGGCTCGGCGACCGCGGCCACGCCGAGGACGCCGTCCAGGAGTCGTTCGCGGCGATCTGGCGCTCCGCCTCGACGTATCGGCCGGAACGCGGCGCGGCCGGCGGCTGGCTGTACACGGTCGCCCGCAACGCGATCGTCGACCGGCTGCGCCGCAACGGACCTGCTGTCGACGCAGAGCTTCCCGAGCTGGCGTCGGCCGAACCGGGCCCGGCGCAGCAGGCGGAGGACTCGCATGTCGCCTGGCGGGTGCACCGCGCGCTCGAGGAGCTCCAGCCACGGGAGCGCGAAGTGATCGAGCTCGCCTACTGGAGCGGCATGTCGCAGAGCGAGGTGGCCGAGTACCTCGGCATCCCGCTGGGAACCGTGAAGACCAGGACGCGCAGCGGCCTCGCGCAGCTCGCGTCGGTGCTGGAAGGAGAACTGTTGTGAGCCCTGACTTCGACGAACTCGTCGGCGCCGAGACGAGCGGCGCGGAGCGGGAGCGGCTGCGGAGCGCTCACGAGCTGCTTCTCCAGGCCGGCCCGCCGGCGGAGCTGACGCCACAGCTCCAGAAGGCGCCGGGGTTCGGAGTCACCCGCCTGCAGCAGCGGCGGATCGTGAAGCGGCGGGCGATGCTCCTCCTCGCCGCTGCCGTCTCGATCGCGGCCGTGTTCGCCGCCGGCTTTGCCGTCGCGGATCAGCGGGGCGGGAGCGCCAAGACGGCTTCTCCCAGGACGCTGGCCCTCAAGGGCACCGCAATAACACCGCATGCCCGCGCGACGCTCGAGGTCTGGCACGCCCGCGCTGGGAACCTGCAGATGACGCTGAGCGTGGTCGGCCTGCCCAAGCTGCCGCCGCACACCTACTACGAGGTCTACCTCGTCCGGAACGGCAAGCCGTGGCGCTCATGCGGGACGTTCCGCGTCGCGGGCTCCTCCGACGCCGTCACGCTGACATTCAACTCGCCGTACAAGCCTCGCAAGGGCGATTCCTGGGATGTGACGCGACCTGTGTCGGGTCGCGAGCCGGGTCGCGCAGTGCTCCGCCCGGTATAGGTTCCATCCGGCTCGAGTCGTAGCCTCTCCACCCCGTGGCTGCAGTGACGGAGACACCGGCGATCCCGGACCAGCGCGCCGTTCTTGATCACGGTTTCGTCCGGCTGGACGCCGTGATGGCCGACGACCTCTCCGTCGTGAACGCGGCGCGGGTCTCGTTCGCACGGCACAAGGAAGCGATGGACGCGTCCGACGAAGGGCTGATCCGTTTCCTGATGCGCGAGCGTCACGGCTGCTACGACGACAAGACCGAAGTTCTCACACACGACGGCTGGAAGGCCTGGCCGCACGTGACGGGCGACGAGTTGTTCGCGACGCGTTCGCGCGGCGGCGCGCTCGAGTACCAGCCGGCGCTTCGCCTAGTCCGCAAGGAGCACAACGGGCACATGATCGGCTTCAAGGGACTGAGCCTCGACCTGCTCGTCACCCCGGATCACCGGATGCTCGTCAGCGAGATGACGACCCGCGAGGGCCGCGAGACGCCGACGTTCCGGCTTCAGCCCGCGCATTCGGTGCTCTGGAAGTCGCACCGCCACGTTGCCACCGCCGACTGGCACGCCCCCGCGCCCGAGTGGCTCACGTTCGACGACTGCCCGCTGCCGGCCCGTCCTTTCCTGCGGCTCGTCGGGCTGTTCATCGGTGACGGCAACCTTTCGAACTCGAACCACATCGTCTTCAACATCCGGAAGGACCGCGAGATCGCGTTTCTTCGCGAGGCGACGGGCGAGGCGCGGTTGGAGCTGAAGCGGTGGGCGCATGCGTTCGCCGTGCCCGTCTCGCCGGAGATGCGTGCGTTGTTCGCGCGGTGTTACCGCGGCGGCGAGAAGGTGATCCCGCGTTCGCTTCTCGCGCTGGGTATCCCACTGCTCGACGCCCTCCTCGACGGCCTGCTGAGTTCCGATGGGTCGACGACCGTTCGACCCGGCCGTACGGATAGGCAGTCGTACTCGACAACGAGCGCCAGGCTTGCCGATCAAGTTCAGGAGCTGGCGTTGAAGCTCGGGCGCAGCGCGAGCGTCCGGCCGCACCGAGCGACGGACGGCGACGGTCGTTTCGGCAGGAAGCCGCGCTGGCGCGTGACCGTGTACGGCGGACGGAATACGCGTCCGGCACTCTGCCGGACGAAAGCCGAGGCGAGTGAGCACATGGGGGTCGAACGGTACGACGGCGTGATCCACTGTGTCGAGGTCCCAAACCGGACCCTCTACGTCAGGCGAAACGGCTACGCAGCGTGGTGCGGCAACACGCCGTTCGAGCACAACAGCTTCCGCTTCCACATCCGCTGCCCGATCTTCGTCGCGCGCGAGTGGTTCCGGCACCGCATCGGCTCGTTCAACGAGTTCTCGATGCGGTACGCGAAGGCGACGGACGACTTCTACGTCCCGGCGCCGGAGGACGTGCGCACGCAGGTCGGGAAGCCCGGCGCGTATACGTTCGAGAGCGTCGAGCCCGAGCTGGCAGAATCGACGCGCGAGACGCTCGAGTCCGTCTACCGGACGGCGTACGAGGCGTACGAACGGCTCGTCGAGGCCGGCGTCGCCCGGGAGATCGCGCGCTGCGTCCTGCCGGTCGGCGCCTACACCGAGTTCTTCTGGACGGTCAACGCGCGCGCGTTGATGAACTTCGTCTCGCTGCGGGCGGCAGACACCGCGCAGCGCGAGATCCGCCGCTACGCCGAGGCGGTCGAGTCCTTCCTGGCGGAGAAGATGCCCGTGACGCACGAGGCCTTCGTCGCGAACGACCGCGTCGCGCCGTAGCCGTCCGCGCCGGCACCTCGGGCTGGTCGTATCCGAGCTGGCGACCCGGCTTCTACCCTGCTGGGCTCGATCCATCCGGGTTCCTCGCGTTCTACGCCGAGCGCTTCGCGACGGTCGAGCTGAACACCACCGGCTACCGCCTTCCCGCGGAGGACCAGTTCCGGCGCTGGGCCGAGCAGGTACCCGACGGATTCGAGTTCGCGCCGAAGTTGCCGGGCGACCGGCTGCGCGGGCTCGACGACTTCGAGTCGCGCGTGCGTGGGCTCGGCGACCGGCTTGGGCCGATCCGGATCTCGCTCAAGAAGGCACGCGACGAGGGTGCGCTCGAACTCCTGCTCGGCTCGCTCGACCCGGCGTTGCGGATCGCCGTCGACCTCGAGCACTCGTCGTGGGACGGGATAGAGCCGCGGCTCGCGGAAGCGGGCGCCGTCCGGGTCAACGACCTCGACCACCCGGCACCGTTCCGCTACCTCCGTCGCCGCGAGCCGCCCGACGCGGCGTTCGCGGCCAGGGTGGCCGCCGTGCGCGAGCCCGTCTACGTGTACTTCCGGCACGAGGACGAGCCGACCGCGCCGGCGTACGCCTCGGGCGTGCTGGAGCTGCTCGAGCCCGGCTAGCCGGCCGCGGCCCGGAGCGCGGCCGCCCGCATCTGCAGAACCTTCGCCGGCGTGCTCGCGTCGTGCGACCACGTCGGCCACGAGTATTTCGTGGCCGTCTTGAGCGGGCAGCCGATCGTGCAGCCGAGCTTCGCGCCCGTAGACGTGGTCGAGAAGAGGCCGGAGAGAAGCCGGCGAACAGCCGCGCTGCCGTGCTTGTGCCGGACGACGTTCAGGATCTCCCAGTCCTCGATCCCCTCGCGGAGCACCTCGAGCCGCGCGCTCGGGATCGGGCCGCTTCGGCCCGGGTAGATAAGGACGAAGGAGCCTTCCTCCTTGTCGTTCGAGTCGAGCGGGTTGCCCTTCGTCGGGTACGTGGTCGTCCCCTGTCCGTAGAGGAGGCCGGTGATCCCTTCGAGGGAGGCCCAGTCGACGAACATCCGCGGATCCGAGAACGCCTCGGTGGCGGTGAAGCCCGGCGTCGAGTGCGAGGCCGCGGCGTACGTGTACGCCCAGATCTGCTTCCCGCGGCGACGCGCGGCATTGATCAACGCCAGGTTCTGCGTCGCGTGCGAGATGCGCTGGGACGGGTTCGTGTACTGGCCGTAGTAGCGGCTGGCGAGCACGACCCAGTCGTCGACGTCGTCCTGGCCGCCGTTCCAGAGGAAGCGGTTCTGCGCGGTCGGCCTCCCGGTGACGATCACGTGGCTGCCGCGGAAGCACGCATGCGCCTCCTTCGCCTGCTGCCGGACGACCTTGAAGCGCGTTGGCCCGGGCTCGTCCATTCCCCACAGGTACGGATAGGAGGCGAGCCAGCCGTGGTTCTGCCAGAAGCCGTGCACGGAGCGGAGGTACCGGCACCACGTCTGCGGCTTGAACGGCGAGACGCCGCCGACATACGTGCTCGGGCTCCAGCGGTTGTTAGAGACCGGGATCCACATCGACGAGAACTGCCCGGGCTGGCCGGCGGCGGAGACCATCTCCCCCGCCTTGTCGAGCCACCAGCGCCTGTCGCTCGTGTAGCCGGACCTGCTGCGCGGGTTGCCGTAGCCCCAGTTGTTCGGCGACAACCGGTACGAGGCGAAGAAGCTGAAGAGCTGCGGCAGCGAGGTCTGCGGCGAGACGCCGTAGAGGGCGCTCACCTTGGCGCCGTACGACTGCGGCGAGAAGTTGAACGCGGTCAGCAGGCTTCCCGAGACCTGGTTCGACCGCGGCAGCGTCACCGGGGAGACGGACACGGAGACAGGAACCGTGGTCCGGTTCCCGTCGGCGACGACCACGACCGAGCCCGTGTACGTGCCCGCCGCGGTGCCGTCGGGCACGGTCACCTGGAGCCAGAGCGGCTGGTTCGTGTGCTCGGTCGAGTGCTGCGAGCCGTCCCAGGGCAGGAGCGCGTCGGGGACGGCCGTGCCGTCGACGGAGACGTAGTGAGCGAAGAAGAGCTTCAGCTCGAGCGGTGCGGCGACGGCCGACGCCACGATCGCGACCTTCCGCGCCCCGCGGACGAGAATGGTCGCGTCGTCGACTCCGCCGATCGGCATCGCCAGCGACGCGGAAGACGCAGGGTGGGCCGGCGCGGCAGACGAGGCGGAGAAGGTCGTTCCCGAGGGGTACACGCCCACGGTCGCCTGCGTCGAGCGCGCCGCGACAGATCCCGCGCTGAGTGCGAGGACCACGAAAACCAGCAGGACAAGCCGCACGACCCCTTGCATCGGCTCGCGATTTGTAGCACCTGTCCCTCAAAAGAGGGTCGCAGCGCCGAGATGCCGCTCGTACGCGCCGCTTGCCACGATCTCCGCCAGCTCCGAGGCCGCGTGCCGCACCTCGTCCTCCGTGTTGAAGAAGTGCGGGCCGAGCCTGATTCCTCCCAGCGGGTCGGGACGGAAGTCGCAGACGATCCCGCGCTCGCCGAGCTCGCGGTGGCACGCGGCGTGGTCGGGCGTCGAGACGGTGACGGTGCCGCCCCGCCGCTCCGGCTTGCGCGGCGAGACGACCTCGAGCCCCGCCTCGTCGCAGAGATCGATCAGGAGCTGCGTGAGCGCGAGCGACCGCTCCCGAATCCGTTGCACGCCGACCTCCTCGATCACGTCGTACCCCGCCGTGGCCGCGTACAGCGCCGGGACGTTCGGAGTGCCGGTGAGGAAGCGCCGCGCGCCGGCCGCGTACTCGAGCTCCGGCTCGAAGGCGAACGGCCGGGCGTGCGCCTGCCAGCCGACGAGCGTGGGCTCGAGCCGTTCCGCGACGTCCGGCCGCACGTAGAGCCAGCCCGCGCCGGGCCCGCCACAGAGCCATTTGACGCTGCCGCCGACGGCGAAGTCGACGCCGACCTCGGTCAGGTCGAAGGGCACGACGCCCGCCGACTGGTAGCAGTCGAGCACGACGTACGCGCCGGATTCGCGCGCGCGGCGGACGATCGGCCCGACGTCCTGGATCTCGCCGTTCTTGAACAGGACGTGGCTGATCGGGACGAGCAGCGTCCGCTCGTCGATCGCTTCGGCAACGGCGGCGTCGTCCTCGACGGCGACGACCTCGAGCTCCGGCTGCGCCTGGTACAGGTAGCGAACCGACGGGAAGTTCGCCTCCTCGTAGACGACCCGGTTCCGTTCGCCCACCCGCGGAAAGCACGAGAGGACGATCGCCTCGGCGACCGTCACGTTCTGGTGCATGACGATCGAGCCGGCCGGGGCACCGAGAATCCGCCCGAGCTGGTCGCCCACGGTGACCGGCATCTCCCACCAGCCCTCGGCCCAGGCGCGGATGCCGCGCTCGCGCCAGACGCGCGCGTACTCGCGGAGGTTGTCCTCGGCCGCCGCGGGCATCGCCGCCAGCGAGTGGTTGATGAGGTACGTGCACGTCTCGAGGATCGGGAAGCGGGCCCGGTACTCGGCGGGATCGATCATTCGCTCGAGGCTAGCGCGGCGTCCTCGGCCGCGTAGTCGAGCATCTCCGCCAGATAGGTGCCGTCCCAGTTGCGACCTCGCTCGAGCTCCTCGACGAGCCATGCGCACGTGTCGCGCACCGCCTCCGGATACGTCGTGACGGGCCGGTAGCCGACCTCCCGCTCCGCAGTGGCCATGTCCACGACAAACGGTCGCGGCACGGCCCACGGGTTGTCGAAGCCATCCCGGGGGAGCAGGACCGGCTCGAACTCGTGCTCGAGCGCCCTTCCGATCGCCTCGCAGATCTCGAGCGTCGTCGGCGGGTCGGGGTCGCCGCAGTTGAGCGCGCGGCTCCCCGGCTGGCCCGCAGCGAGCCGGATCAGCTCGGCGAGGTTCCCGACCGACGTCGTGTGGAAGCGGCTCTCGCCGTTCCAGGCGAGGGCCACCCGGCGGCGGCCGTCGCGCGCGCGCTTGACGAAGAAGAGCTCACGCGGGAGCTGCGCGCCGGGGCCGTGGATCGCGCAGGCGCGCACGAGGGTCGCGGGCAGCGCGCCTTCGAGGAGGGTCTGCTCGAGCGCGACCTTCCGCGTCGAGTACGTCCCGTCGCCCGGCTCCGCCGTCCGCTGCGTCTCGGGGATCGGGTCGGGTATCCGCGGGAACTCGCCTTCGTCGTTTGCCTCGTCGAGCGTCCTGCCATCGTTGTCGGCGTAGACCGAGGCGCTCGAGATGACGACGAGCGAGCCGACGAGTCCGGCCAGGCCGTTGAGCTGCTCGCCGTGCTCTCGCGTGTACGCGACGGTGTCGACGAGGACGTCCGCGCCGTCGCCCACCGCGGCCCTCAGCTGCCAGTCGTCCTCCCGATCGGCGGAGACCGCCACGACGCCGAGGTCGGCGAGCCCGTCGGGCAGCGTGCCGGTGCGCGAGACGGCGACGACCTCCCAGCCGTCCACCGCCAGGCGGCGCGCCGCGGCACGGCCGATCTGGCCCGTGCCGCCGATAAGAACCGCCCGCGCCATCTACGACTCCCGACCAACCCTATGCCGTGCGGCGAACATCGCGACGACGGCTGCCGCGAGGACGATTCCGCCGGCGATCTCGAGCGCAAGGTGGACGCCGTGGCCCGCGGAGCCCTCGGCGGCCACGAGCACCTTGGCGACGATCTTCAAGTGCCCTTTCGCCGCGGGGCTGTTCTCCGCGTTGTGGATGTTGCCGCCCGTCGTCACGAACTGGATCACGATCTGGCGGAACTGAACCGGTATTCCGAGCTTCACGAGCTTCTCGGTGAGGCCGCTCGTGAGCTGGGCGTTGACGACCGCGCCGAGCACCGCGACGCCGAAGACGCCGCCGAGCTCGCGGCTCGTGTTCACAGTCGAGGCGGCCATGCCCGACTGCTCGGACGGGACAAGGGTGAGCACCGCCTGCGTCATCGTGACGAGCGCGATCCCGAAGCCGAGCCCCGCGATCGCGAGCGGCCAGGTGAGCGCCACGACGCTCGTCGTCGCCGTGAGCTTCCAGTCGACGAGCAGGAGCCCGACTCCGGCGAGCGCACAGCCGAGCACCATCGGCACCCGCGGCCCAACTCGCGCGGTCCAGCGGCCGGCGAGCGGACCGGCGAGGATCATGGCCGCGGCGAGCGAGGTGAACACGAGGGCGATCTGGAAGCCGGAGAAGTTCGCGATCAGCTGCAGATAGAGCGCGGTGAAGAAGAAGACGGAGAAGACGGAGAGGTTGGTGGCGAAGGCGACGACGTTCGCGGCCGCGAAGGTCGGGTTGCGCAGGAACTCGATCTTCAGCACCGGATCCGCCACCCGTTGCTCGACGAGGACGAAGACGACGGTGAGGACGGCGGCAGCGGCGAAGAGGACGTCGATCCACCATGTTCCGTAACCCCGGTTCTCGCCCTCGATGACCGCGAAGGTCGCGGCCATGATCGCCGTGGCGCCGGCGGCGAGGCCCGGCACGTCCAGCTTCCGCCCTTCCGGGTCGCGGCTCTCCGTCAGGGTCACCGCGGCGACGGCGAGAGAGACGGCGCCGAGGCCGAGGCCGAACCAGAAGATGCTCCGCCAGCCGAGCCCGTCTGCCAGGACGCCGCCGATCACCGGGCCAAGCGCGAGCGCGAGCCCCGAGACCGCGGCCCAGACGCCGAGGGCGACGGCCCGCTCCTCGCGGTCTGGATAGATGTGGCGGATGAGCGAGAGCGTCCCCGGTTCCGAGGCCGCCGCGCCGAGCCCCATCACGATCCGCCCTGCGATGAGGATGCCCGGGTTGGGCGCGACCGCGGCGACGATCGAGCCGGCGCAGAAGACGGCGACGCCCACGAGCATCACCTTCTTCCGCCCGAGCAGGTCGCCGAGCGTGCCGCCGGTGAGCATCAGCGCGGCGAACGCGAGCATGTAGCCGTCGACGATCCACTGCAGGCCGGTGACGCTGACGCTGAGCGAGGACTGGATGTTCGCGAGCGCGACGCTGACGATCGTGTTGTCGAGGAAGGTGAGGAAGAGGATCGCGCAGACGGCCGCGAGAGCCGCTTCGCGGGCGTGACGCTGCCGCAACGCGGCGATCGCGCTCATGGCGCGGACGTTACGGAATCCGCCTCTTGCAGACGGAAGGCGTCGTCCCGCCCAGCGCGATCAGCTTGCAGAGGCTCTCGTCTCCGACCTTCCAGACACCGTTCTCGCGCACGGCAGAGCCCGTCCGCCGGCCGAGGGACGAGCCGCCGAACTTCACGGCGTAGACGACCTTGGCCGTGTTCGCTCCCTGGAGCGTCACCGAGGAGACTGTCGCGGTCACATTCCTCGCCAGAGGGTTGATCGCAAAGGCTTCGATCACCGTCTTGAACTGCGAGCCGTTCTGCAACAGCGCGACGCGATCGGAGAGCGACGTCTTGCTCGAGAAGAACTTCTCGTAGGCGCTCTTGACCTGCGCCTGGGCGCTTTGGCCGCTCGACTTGTGCCCCGAGCCACAGGCGGCGAGCGCGAGCACCGCGACGACTACGAGCGCGAGCCGTCTCACGGCGATCACGCCTAGACCTCCTGCAGCGAGCGCGCGGCGGGGCCGACATAGCGCGCGGACGGGCGGAAGAGCCGTCCCGTGCGCTTCTGCTCGAGGATGTGCGCCGACCAGCCGGCGACGCGCGAGCAGGCGAACATCGCGGGCGCGAGCGGCGGCGGCACCTCCGCGATGTCGAGGACGAGGGCGGAGTAGTACTCGACGTTGGTCTTCAAGGGCCGGTCCGGCTTGCGCCGCTCGAGCTCGGCAAGCGCGGCAGTCTCCAGCCGCTCGGCGATCTCGATCTGCGGAGATCCGAGCTCCCGCGCGGTCTGCTTGAGGATCCTCGAGCGGGGATCTTCGGCGCGGTAGACGCGGTGGCCGAAGCCCATGATCCGCTTGCCCGCGTCGAGCGTGTCCCGTACCCACGTCTCCGGGTCGCCCATCGCGGCAACCTCCTCCAGCATCGGCTTGACGTACGCGGGAGCGCCGCCATGGAGCGGGCCGGAGAGCGCCCCGACCGCGGCGGAGAGGGCGGCGCCGCAATCCGCGCCTGTCGAGGCGACGATGCGCGCGGCGAAGGTCGAGGCGTTCAGCCCGTGCTCGGCCGTGCAGATCCAGTAGGTGTCGATCGCCTGGACCGCCTTGGGATCTGCGTGGCCGCGCCACTGGAGGAGGAACCGCTCCGCCGCCGTCTTGCCCTCGCCGACGAGGTCGTCGGGCACCTGATCCTCGTGGCCGTCGGCGAGCCGCGCAGAGCGGGCGACGATCGACATCATCTGGGCGGAGATCCGCCCAAGGTCCTCGCGCGCCTGCTCGTCGGAGATCTCGTTGAGCTTGCCGAGCCCCCACAGGCCGGACAGCCGCGCCGTCTGCGCCTCCAGATCGGCCGGCGCGCGTCCGGTCAGGCCGACCGGCTCGAAAGGCTCGGGGAGAGGCATCCGGGACTCGATGTCGTCGTCGACGAGCAGTCCCCAGACGTTCTCGTACGGGTACTTGCCGATGAGCGACTCGACGTCGACGCCTCGATAGCGAAGCATCCCGCCCTCACGATCGGGCTCCATGATCTCGGTCTCGACCGCCACGATGCCCTCGAGCCCGGGCTTGAAGTCGTTGCTGCTCATACGTTGATCTCCTCCAGCTCGATCTCGAGGCCGGCACCCCGTTCGCGTGCGGCCGCTAGGACGAGCGCCGCCGCGGCGAGGTCCTGGACGGCGACGCCGACCGACTTGTACAGCGTGATCTGCTCCCCCGAGCTGCGCCCGACAGCGGTCCCGGCAATGATCTCGCCGAGCTCGACGACGCCGTCGCCCCCGCGCGGCGCCAGCTCGGGCGCGCCGGCGGGAAGCGGCGCGAACGCGGAGTCGCGCTGCTCGACGACGACGACGTCCGCGCGCTCGACGATCGCCGGGTCGAGCTCGGAGCCGCCCGAGCCGTAGCCGACCGAGCTGACGTGCGTACCGGGGGTGAGCCACTCGAAACGCACAACCGGCTCGGGCGACGCCGTCGTGGCGTGGACAACGTCCGCGCCGCGCACGGCTTCCTCGAACTCGCCGCGCCCCGCGACCCGCACCTCCGCGAAGTCGCGTGCGCGAGGGAACATCTCCTGCGCCGAGCGGGATTGCACGCCGGTGCCGAGGATCGCGAGCACGCGCGCGTCGGCGCGCGCCAGGAGCCGTGTGGCGAGCGCCGCCGCCGCCGCGGTGCGCATCGCCGTGATGTACGTCCCGTCCATCAGCGCCGCCGGGGTTCCCGTCGCGGGATCGAAGAGCGCGATCAGCGCCTGGTGGGTCGGCCGGTCACGGTTGCCCGGAAAGAGCGTGACGAGCTTGCAGCCGAGGCCGCTCGACGGCGCATAGGCGGGCATCGCGCCGAGGATTCCCGTCTCGCCGGCGAAGGCACCCATCCGCGGCACGAGCGAGGCCTGGCCGCTCGAGAGCTCCGCGTGCCCGGCGGCGAGCGCGTCGAGGAGCGCGTCGAGGTCGAGCAGCTCTTCGACCTCGCTGCGGCTCAGGACAAGCATCTCAGTCCTGACGGTACCCCTAACCGAGCAGCGTGAGTGTCCAGTCCGGGCGGTGCTGCGCGTCGAGCGAGAAGAGGAGGATGCGCTGCCACTGACCCAGGCAGAGCGCCCCGTCGGCGACCGGCACCTGCTCCGACCGCGGACCGAGCAGGAACGCGAGCAGCCGCTCGCGCGAGCGGAGCTTCCCCGGCACGACGCGCTCGAGCAGCGACTCGAGATCCTCGAAGAAGCCCGTCTCGCGCTCCTGCACCCGTACGAGTGAAAGCTCGCTCTCGGCGTGGAGGTAGGCGATTCCGGAGGTCAAGCCCGAAGCGGCCACCTCGCGCGAGACGTCGTTCGTGATGTCCATCACCGACAGCGACGGAAGGGCCGCGGCGATGGAGTACGGGACCTCGACACTCGTCATGCCTGGGCCACCTCCTTGGGAAGTCTGAAGTGGACGTCTTCCTTCGCGACCTCGATCTCCTCCGGCAGCGCGTAGCCCACCTCTGCGAGCCGGGCCGCGGTCGCCCGCACAAGCTCCTCGGGCGTCGACGCGCCCGCGGTGAGGCCGATCGTCTCGTGGCCGTCGAGAAGCGCGGGATCGAGCCCGCTCTCTCCGTCGACGAGCGTCGCCTCCGCGCCGGCGGCCTGCGCCACCTCGACGAGCCGCTGGGCGTTCGAGCTCGTCTCCGAGCCGATCACAAGCACGAGCGTCGCGCCCCGCCCGACCATCGCCTTCACCGCGTCCTGGCGGTTCTGCGTCGCGTAACAGATGTCGTCCGCGTGCGGCCGGCGGAGCGTGCCGAGATGATCCTCGAGCGCGTCCACGATCGGAGCGACGTCGTCGAGGGAGAGCGTCGTCTGCGTGATGACGGCAACGGGCTTGTCGGTGGCGAGCTCGCGCGCCTGCTCCGGCGACTCGATCACGACCGTCGAGTCCGGCCGCTCGCCGAGCGTTCCGATCACCTCGACGTGCGTGCGGTGCCCGACGAGCGCCACGAGATGACCGCTGTCGGCGTAGCGCCGCGCCTCGGCGTGCACCTTGTTCACGAGCGGGCACGTCGCGTCGACGACCCGCAGTCCGCGCCGCTGCGCGTTCTCCTTCACCGCGGGCGAGACGCCGTGGGCGGAGAGAACGCAGATCTCGCCCTCCGGGATCTCCTCCTCGTCCTCGACGAAGACGGCGCCGAGCTGCTCGAGCCGCCGCACGACGTGCTCGTTGTGGACGATCTGGTGGCGGACGTAGACCGGCGCCCCGTACTGCTCGAGCAGCCGCTCGACGATCTCGATCGCGCGGTCGACGCCGGCACAGAAGGACCGCGGCGCAGCGAGCAGGACGCGCCCGCGGCTCATGCGGCGACCGCCTCTTCGAGCGCGCGCAGCGCGCGGAGCGCGTCGCGCATCGCGCGCAGCGCGTCGCTGCGGCGGGTCGTGATCCAGCGGAGCAGGCCGGCAACATTCGTGCGGCCGTCGGCGTGGACGGTCGAGTCGACTCCCTCGATCATGCTGTGCGGATCGTCGGAGATCGCGCGGAGGACGCCGGCGAGGCGGCCGCTGCGCGCGAGAACGCCGCTCTCCATGTCGACGGCGTCGGCGCCGCTCGACTCGCGCAGGCGCGCGCGCTCTGCGGCGTCGTGCACGAGGACGTCGCCACCGAGGACGACGCCGCCGCGGGCGCCGCGCACACCGAGCCCCGGCCCTTCCCAGATGGTCGCCCCCGTCTCGTCGACGACGCGAGTGGCGTCGAGGACCTCGCCGACGCTCAGCTCGCCGAGCGAGCCGGCAAGCCCGAACGAGACGAGGCGCCCCTCGGGGACGCCGTTCGCGACACGGAGGCCGACGCGCACGGCCGTGAGGCCGAGCCGCCGCGCGAGCCGCTCCTCGGCGCTCGTCGCGCAGGCGAAGGTGTAGGTGCTCAGCCCGTCAGCGTCCACGCGAGACTCCGCACCGTCTCCTTCAGGCTGCTCGAAGCCTCGTACGCCGCCGAGGGCTCGAAGCCGCAGTGGATGCCACAGTGCTCGCAGCGCGGATCGTTGCCCGGGCCGTAGGCCTCCCACTCCATGCCCTCGAGCAGCGCCTCGTACGTCGGGAAGATGCCGTCGGTGAGGAGGTAGCACGGGCCCTTCCAGCCGTACGGGTTGCGCGTGATCGAGCCCCACGGCG
>DAIMGZ010000024.1:0-21848 GCA_036723535.1 Gaiellaceae bacterium | reverse complement strand
GCGAAGGGCGGCGTCGTCTGCGACCCGAAGAAGATGTCGCGCGGCGAGCTCGAGCGCATGACCCGCCGCTTCACGAGCGAGATCATCAACGAGATCGGCCCGGAGAAGGACATCCCGGCCCCCGACGTCGGCACCGACGGCTCGATGATGGCCTGGATCTTCGACACGTACTCGATGAACAAGGGCCACTCCGTCCTCGGCGTCGTGACCGGCAAGCCGCTCACGATCGGCGGCTCACTCGGCCGCGTCGAGGCCACCTCTCGCGGCTCGCTGTTCTGCATCCGCGACGCCGTCGCGAAGCTCGACAAGCGCATCGCCGGGATGACGGTCGCGGTGCAGGGCTTCGGCAACGTCGGCAGCTACCTCGCGAACTTCCTCCACCAGGAGGGAGCGACCGTCGTCGCGATCTCCGACTCGACGACCGCGCTCTACAACCCGAAGGGCATCGACATCCCAGCCGCCTTCGCCTACAAGATCGAGAACCGGACGCTCGCGGGCCTCAAAGACGCGGAGACGATCACGAACGAGGAGCTCGTGCTGCTCGACTGCGACATCTTCGCGCCGTGCGCACTCGAGCAGGTCATCACCGAGCAGAACGCCGACCAGGTCAAGGCGTCGATCATCTGCGAGGGCGCGAACGGCCCGGTCACACCCGCGGCCGACCCGATCCTCGAGGACAAGGGCATCCTCATCCTCCCCGACGTGCTCGCGAACGCGGGCGGCGTCGTCGTCTCCTACTTCGAGTGGGTGCAGGGCCTCCAGGAGTACTTCTGGAAGGAGGTCGAGGTGAACGCGAAGCTCAACGACATCGTGAGCCACGCGTTCGACGAGACCTGGGAGACGGCGCAGAGCCGCAAGCTCCCGATGCGCGTCGCGGCGTACGGGCTCGCGGTGCAGCGCGTCGCCGAAGCCACCGTCACGCGGGGCATCTACCCGTAGCCGAAGTCGTCCTCTACACAGCGTCGGGTTGCCACCTCTGCGAGGCGGCCCGGCGTGTCGTCACGAAGGCACGGGACGAGCTCGGCTTCGACCTGCGCGAGGTCGCGATCGACGGCGACGCCGCGCTCGAGGCTGCGTACCGGGAGTGGATCCCGGTCGTCGAGATCGACGGCAGGAGGCGCTTCGTGTACCACGTCCATCCGGATGCCCTCCGGCGCGCGGTCGCACAAGCGGGCGGCTAGAAGGCCTGGTACAACAGAGAGGGCCGTCACGAAGTCGAGCTGGACGAAGGGGGTTATGTGGCCGAGCGCTTGAACGTCGGCGTCGCCGCTCGCCTGTCCCGGTACCTCCAGGTGCTGACGCAGGCTCGCAAGATGGGGAAGACGCGGATCTCCTCGCAGGAGATCGCGGAGTACACGAACATCAACGCGACACAGATTCGCCGCGACCTGTCGAACTTCGGCAAGTTCGGGAAGCGCGGGGTCGGCTACTCGATCGAGCTCCTGCTCGACGAGATCCGGAAGATCCTCCGGACGCAGGGGCAGCACAACGTCGCGCTCGTCGGTGCCGGCCGGCTCGGGCAGGCGATCGCCTCGTCCTCGATCTTCGCGGAGCACGGCATCAACATCGCCGCGGTCGTCGACACGGACCCGGCGAAGCTCGCGCAGCCGATCGGCCATGTCGCCGTCGAGCCATACGACCGGCTCGGCGAGCTCGTGCGCGAGCACAACGTCGTCGTCGGGGTGCTCGCCGTGCCGGCCGACGGGGCTCAGCGGGCGGCGGACGATCTCGTCGCGGCGGGGGTCAAGATCATCTTCAACTACTCCGAGGCGCTGCTCGAGACGCCCGCCGACGTGACGGCGCACACGTCGAACCCCGCGGTCGAGCTCCTCTACGCCCTGTACTTTCACCTGACCTGAGAGTTCTGGTCTGGCACGGGTACTTGCTCGGCGGCACCGGGTCGAATGTCTACACCCGGGCGCTCGCGCGCGAGTGGACCCTCGCCGGGCACGAGGTGACCGTCGTCTGCCAGGAGCGGCACCCGGAGCGCTACGACCTCGGCGACGCCAGGGTCGTGGTGCCGGAGCTGCCCGGTCGCCTGCTGCCGGTCTTCGTCCTCGACCGGTACGAGGGGTTGGAGGCGCGGCTCCTCGTCGACTTCTCCGCGGCGGAACGGGAGGCCTACGTCGAGGCGAACGCGGCGGCGCTGCGCGAGCTCGGTCCCGTCGACCTCGTGTTCGCGAACCACGTCCTGCTCGGGGCGCCGGTCGGCGCGGCGAGCGGGATGCCGTTTCGCGTCAAGGCGCACGGCTCGGAGCTCGAGTACGCGATGCGCGGCCGCCCCGACCTCGCTCGCTGGGGCGCGGAGGCGCTCGCCGGCGCCGAGGTCGTGTACGCAGGCTCCGAGCATATCCGCGACGTGCTCGAGGACGTCGCAGGGCACGTCGACCGCGTCGAGGTCGTGCCGCCGGGCGTCGACGTCGAAGAGTTCCGGCCGCAGCCGCGTGAGGAGGCGCTCGCCGCGCTGGTCGAGGAGGCGCGGGCCGATCCGCCGAATCCCGGCAATCGCGAGGAGCGCCATCCGGACGAAGGGAACGCCGAGCGCTTCGTCCGGTTCTTCGCGGAGGAGCGGCCGACGGTCGTCTACTTCGGGAAGCTGATCGAGAACAAGGGCGTCCACGTCCTGGTCGAGGCGCTCGCCGGCCTCGACGCCCGGGCGGTCGTCGTGGGCTTCGGCGACTTCCGCGAACAGCTCGAGGCGCTCGCGCCGCCGGGCACGCTCTTCACGGGCCCGCTCGAGCACCGCCATCTCCGCCACCTGCTGCCGCTCTGCGACGTCGCCGTCGTGCCGTCGATCTTCCCCGAGGCGTTCGGGATGGTCGCGGCGGAGGCCGCGGCCGCCGGCGTGCTGCCGGTGGTCTCGGCGCACTCGGGCCTCGCGGAGGTCGCCGCCGGCATCGGCGAGGAGGTAGGGCCGGAGACGGCAGCGCTTCTCTCCTTTCCGGCCGGCGACGCCGCGGCGCTGCACGAGCGGCTCGCCGCGATCCTCGCCCTGCCCGCCGACCGGAGGCGAGAGCTCGGCCTGGCGGCTCGGCGCGCCGTCGAAGAGCGCTGGAGCTGGGCACGGATTTCCGCGCGTCTCCTCCAGCCACTAGCCTTTTCATAGTGGGCGAGGAACAGCGGTTCGGGTACGAGGAGATGCTTGCGCGGTCCCGCGCGGACTTCGAGACGGTGCCCGACTTCACAGTGGCCGTCGAGGAGGAGTTCGCGCTCCTCGACCCGGAGACGCTCGGCCTCGTCAACCGCTTCGAGGAGCTCCAGGAAGCCGCGCGGGGGACGGAGCTCGAGCCGCACCTCGTCGGCGAGCTGATCGCCTCCGAGATCGAGGTCCGCACCGACCGCTGCGACTCGTTCGCCGACGCGGCAGTGCTCCTCGGCGAGCGGCGGCAGCAGCTCCGCGCGCTCGTGGAGCCGCGCGGGGTCGCGCTCGGAGCGACCGGCACCCATCCCTGGAGCCCGTGGCAGGAGCAGCGGATCATCGACACGCCGCACTACCGCCGCAACGACGAGATCCTCCGCTACGTCGTCTGGCGCAACAACTCGTTCGGCATGCACGTCCACGTCGGCATCAACGGCGCCGACCGCGCGATCCGCGTCTGCTCGGCGCTCCGCAACTTCCTGCCGGAGCTGCTCGCGCTCTCGGGGAGCTCGCCGTTCGTCGAAGGCGTCTTCACGCACCTCCATTCCGCGCGGACGCAGATCTTCACGCGCATGTTTCCGCGCTGCGGCATCCCGGACGCGCTCGCGGGCTGGGACGAGTGGGAGGCGTACGTCCGCTTCCTCTACGAGACCGGCTCGATCAGCGAGAACACGCAGATCTGGTGGAGCGTGCGCCCGCACCTCGCCTTCCCGACCGTCGAGATCCGGATCTGCGACGCGCAGCCGGACCTCGGCGAGTCACGGTCGCTCGCGGCGCTCTGTTACGCGCTGACGGCGCGGATCGCCCGCGCGCTCGACGAGGGCGAGCCGCTGCCCGACCTGCCGCCCCGCCTGCTCGAGGAGAACCTCTGGCGGGCGATCCGGCACGGGCTCTCCGGCGAGCTGATCGACTTCGAGCGCGGCGAGCAGGTGCCCGCGCGAGTGCGGCTCGAGCGGCTCCTGGATTGGGTGCGCCCGGTCGCGGAAGAGCTCGGCGCGGCGGAGTGGCTCGCGGTCCCGGAGCGGAACGCGGCCGAGCGCCAGATCGCGCGCCACGAGGAAGGCGCGAGCATGCGAGAGATCTTCGAAGAGCAAGTTCGCTGGCACCTGCGAACGCCTGCTTCGTGACACGAACGCTCGGGCCTGTGTGGTACAAACAGGCCGCGCCGGGCTCGCCTCCGGCGCTGACTTTGTGACGCCCCGGAGGGAGATCTCGACTCGATGAGCTGGTTCATGCATCACGCCGTGCTGTTCGCGCTGCTGTGCGCGGGCGCAGCGGTTCTCTACGGCCTCGGCCTCACCGTCTGGCTGCTGCGCCAGCCGGCCGGCACCGAGCGGATGCAGGAGATCTCGCGCGCCGTGCAGGAAGGTGCCGCCGCCTACCTGCGCCGCCAGTACACGACGATCGCCGTCGTCGCGATCGTGCCGTTCCTCCTGCTCGGCTTCTACCACTCGCTCGGCTGGGGGACGGCGATCGGCTTCCTCATCGGCGCCACGCTGTCGGCGGCGGCCGGCTTCATTGGGATGAACGTTGCCGTGCGCTCGAACGTGCGGACGGCGGAGGCGGCGCGCTCAGGGCTGCCGGCCGCGCTCAACGTCGCCTTCCGCGCCGGCTCGGTCACGGGCCTGCTCGTCGTGGGGCTCGGCCTCTTCGGCGTCGCCGGCTACTACTGGATCCTCACCGCCGGCATCGGCGACAGCCCGCACAAGGCGATCGAGCACCTCATCGGGCTCGCCTTCGGCGGCTCGCTCATCTCCGTCTTCGCCCGGCTCGGCGGCGGCATCTATACGAAGGCCGCGGACGTCGGCGCCGACCTCGTCGGCAAGATCGAGGCGGGCATCCCGGAGGACGACCCGCGCAACCCGGCCGTGATCGCGGACAACGTCGGCGACAACGTCGGCGACTGCGCCGGCATGGCGGCCGACCTCTTCGAGACGTATGCCGTCACCGCGGTCGCCGTGATGCTGCTCGGCGTCACCGGCCAGGCTTTCCTGTCGGGGACGCACCTCTGGCTCTATCCGCTCGCGATCGGCGGCGTCTCGATCATCGCCTCGATCGTCGGCGTCCAGTTCGCGCGCGTACGAGACGGCGGCAACGTCATGAACGCGCTCTACCGCGCGGTCCTCGTCGCTACGGTCATCTCGGCGCTGATCTTCATCCCGGTCACGCAGGCGTTCGACACGACCGGGCGGTTCTCGTTCGGCAATCTCTACGGCTCGGCGCTGATCGGGCTCGCGATCACAGCGCTGCTTGTCGGGATCACCGAGTTCTACACGGGCACGCGCTGGAATCCCGTCAAGTCGATCGCGCGCGCCTCCCTGACGGGGCACGCGACGAACATCATCGAGGGGCTCGCCGTCGGGATGCAGGCGACCGCCCTGCCGGTGGTCGTGATCGCGATCGGGATCCTCGTCGCCAACCACCTCGCCGGCCTGTTCGGGATCGGCGTCGCCGTGATGGCGCAGCTCTCGATGACCGGCCTCATCGTCGCGCTCGACGCGTACGGCCCCGTCACCGACAACGCGGGCGGCATCGCCGAGATGGCCGACCTGCCGGCCGAGGTGCGCGCGGTCACCGACCCGCTCGACGCGGTCGGCAACACGACCAAGGCCGTGACGAAGGGCTACGCGATCGGCTCGGCCGCGCTCGCCGCGCTCGTGCTCTTCGGCTCCTACGCCGACGGGCTCCACACGCAGGCGAAAGCCGGCTCGGCGCTCTCGCACCTCACGTTCGACCTCTCGGACGCGTGGGTGATCGCGGGGCTGTTCATCGGCGGCCTGATGCCGTTCCTCTTCGCCTCGCTCGCCATGCAGGCGGTCGGTCGCGTCGGCGGCGAGGTCGTCGAGGAGGTGCGCCGCCAGTTCCGCGAGGACCCGGGGATCATGGAGGGCACCTCGCGGCCGGAGTACGGGCGCGCGATCGACATCGTCACGAAGTCGGCGATCCGCAGCATGCTCCTGCCGGCGCTCGTGCCGATCGCCTTCCCGATCATCGTCGGCGTGATCAACGCGAAGATGCTCGGCGGGCTGCTGATCGGGACGATCGTGACCGGGCTCTTCCTCGCGATCGCGATGACCTCGGGCGGCGGCGCCTGGGACAACGCGAAGAAGCTGATCGAGGACGGCCTCTACGGCGGCAAGGGCTCGGACGCCCACGCGGCCGCGGTCACCGGCGACACGGTCGGCGACCCGTACAAGGACACGGCCGGGCCGGCGATCAACCCGATGATCAAGATCGCGAACATCGTCGCGATTCTCATCATCCCGATCATCGTCTCGATCCACAGCTAGGCAGCGGAGTACCGTTGCCTGCGTGACAACGCGGGCGTGGCTACTGCTCGGCGTCCTCGCGAGCGCGGGTGCGGTCGCGGCCGTGAGCGGCGTCGTCGAGCTGCTCAAGCCGCACGTGCCGGCGCTCAGCCTCGGAGCGCTCTACGTCCTCGCCGTGCTGCCGGTTGCGATCGTCTGGGGCACGGCGCTTGCCACTGTCGTCTCCGTGGCGAGCATGCTGACGTTCAACTGGTTCTTCCTGCCGCCGTACCACTCGTTCCACTTGCGGGAGAGCCAGAACTGGCTCGCGCTCGCCGTCTACCTCGCCATCGCGTTCGCGGTGAGCGCGCTCGCGTCGCGGGCCCGGGCGCGGCGGGAGGACGCCGAACAGCGGAGAGCCGAGTCGCATGCTCTCGCCGAGGCCGCGCTGGACCTGCTGCGCGGCCGGACCCTCGACGAGGAGCTCGGCCGGCTCGCGGCCCTCACGGGCGGCGTCCTCGGCGTCCACGAGCTCCGCCTCGAGCTCGGCGAGCAAGCGCCGCAGCCGGGCGAGCGGGCGCTGCCGGTCGAGGCCGGGCTCCGCTGCGTCGCCACCCTCTTCGTGAACGAGGAGGCGACCGTGGACGACGCCGTGCGGCGCCGGTTCCTGCCGTCGCTCGCGGCGCTGCTGGCCGTCGTCGTCGAGCGCAGCCGGCTCGAGGGCGAGGCGCTCGAAGCAGAGGCGCTGCGACGGAGCGACGCGCTCAAGACGGCGCTGCTCCGCGCGGTGTCGCACGACCTCCGCTCCCCGCTCACGGCGATCCTCGCCTCGGCCGACGCGCTCGCGAGCCCCGGGTTGGCGCTCGAGGCGGCGGACCGGCTCGGGCTCGCGCAGACGATTCGCGGCGAGGCGACCCGGCTCGACCGCGTCGTGGAGCAGCTGCTCGACCTCTCCCGGCTCGAGGCGGGTGCGGTCGAGCCGCACCGCGAGCTCTGGCACGTGGATGAGCTCGTCGGCCAGGCACTTGCGGGCCTCGGAGCCGAGGCCGGGCGTGTCCGGCTCGAGATCGGCTCGGAGACGCCGCCGGTCGAGGTCGACGCGGCGCAGGTCGAGCGGGTGCTCGCGAACCTCCTCGACAACGCGCTCCAGTACTCCCCGCACGGCTCGCACGTGCTCCTCCGGGCCGAGCCAGGCGCGACCGAGCTCCGCATTCACGTCGTCGACTCGGGTGCTGGCCTCCCGGCCGAGCAGCGGGAGGCGCTGTTCCAGCCGTTCCGCCGCGGCGCGGCCGGGTCGGGCTCGGGGCTCGGGCTCGCCATCGCCCGCGGCTTCGCCGAGGCGAACGGCGGCCTTCTCTGGGCGCAGGACGATCCGGCCGGCGGTCATCTCGTCCTCTCGCTGCCGCTTGCTGCACGTCTCGCCTCGGTGCGCGCGTGAGCACGCGCGTGCTTGTCGTCGACGACGAGGCGCAGATCCTCCGCGCGCTCCGAACGAGCCTGCGCGGGGCGGGCTACGACGTCGAGACGGCCGAGACCGCGGAGGGTGCGCTGGCCGCCATCGCCGCGAACCCGCCGGACGCGGTCGTGCTCGACCTCGTCCTTCCGGACGGGAGCGGCACCGCGGTCTGCCGCGAGCTGCGCACGTGGAGCAGCGCGCCGGTGATCGTGCTCTCGGTCGTCGGCGACGAGGCCGAGAAGGTCGCGGCGCTCGACGCCGGCGCCGACGACTACGTAACGAAGCCCTTCGGCATCGACGAGCTGCTCGCCCGGCTCCGGGCGGCGTTGCGGCGCGCCGATGCTCCCGCCGAGCCGGTTGTGGAGATCGGCGAGTTGCGCATCGATCTCGAGAAGCGCGCGGTGTCCGTCAGCGGCGAGCCCGTCCAGCTCACGCCCCACGAGTTCGCCCTCCTCCGCGTTCTCGCCCGCAACCCGGGCAAGCTGCTCACGCACACGATGCTGTTGCGCGAGGTGTGGGGGAGGGGGTACGGCGACGAGTCGCACTACCTCCACGTGTACGTCTCTCAGCTCCGGCGCAAGCTGGAGCCGGATCCGGCCCGGCCGCGCTTCATCCTCACGGAGCCGGGCGCGGGCTACAGACTCGCGGCGCCGTCTTGAGCAGTTCCTGAGGCGCGCGTAGGGAATCCTGATCTCGCCCTGAGCGGCGCGGACCTAGCGTGTGAACGTGAGTGCGGTCCCGCGCGAGGTCGAGGAGGCGCTCGAGCCGAGACGCCTGCGCCGCGTGCTCGTCGGCCGGCCGATGCGCAGCGGCCAGATGCACGAGACGCTGCTGCCGAAGTGGCTCGCGCTGCCGATCTTCGCGTCCGACCCGCTGTCGTCGGTCGCCTATGCGACGGAGGAAGCGCTCGTCGTGCTCGTCGGTGCCGCCGGCCTGGCGGCGGCGCATCTCGTCCTCCCGATCTCGCTCGCGATTGCCGGCCTGCTCGCGATCGTCGTCCTCTCGTACCGGCAGACGGTGCGCGTGTACGAGACGAGCGGCGGCGCCTACATCGTCGCGCGGGAGAACCTCGGCACGGCTCCCAGCCTCGTCGCGGCAGCGGCCCTCCTCACCGACTACGTCCTCACCGTCGCCGTGTCGATCTCGGCCGGGATCTTCGCGATCACGTCGTTCGCGCCTTCGCTCAACTCGCACCGCGTCGGTCTATCGCTCGCGTGTCTCGCAGTGATCGTGCTCGCGAACCTCCGCGGCGTGCGGGAGTCGGGGCTCCTGTTCGCGCTACCGACGTACGCCTTCATCACCGCGATCGTCGCCCTCGACGCGATCGGGCTCGTCGAGTACGCCACGGGTCATCTCCACCGGGCGGTCGTCCCCCACGCGCTTCCGGCAGGGGTTGGCGCGGTGGGGCTGTTCATCCTCCTCCGCGCCTTCTCGTCGGGATCCACCGCGCTGACCGGCGTGGAGGCGATCGCGAACGGCGTCAACGCGTTCCGCCACCCGCAGGGCAAGAACGCGGCCAAGACGCTCGGGGCGCTCGGAGTGATGGCGATCGTGATGTTCCTCGGCGTCTCGTTCCTCGCGATGCACGTGCACGCGAGGCCGAGCGCGTCGGCTTCGGTCGTGTCGCAGATCGCCCGGGCGGTCTTCCAGCCCGGGACGCTCGGCGGCTTCATGTACTACGCGGTCCAGGCGACGACGCTGCTGATCCTGATCCTCGCGGCGAACACGTCGTTCCAGGGCTTCCCGCGGCTTTCGGCCCTGCTCGCCCGGGACCGCTTCGCGCCGCGGCAATTCTCGAACCTCGGCGATCGCCTCGTCTTCTCGAACGGGATGCTCGTGCTCGCGGCCGCCGCGGCCGCCCTGCTGGCGATCTACAAGGCGAACACCAACAGCCTGATCCACCTCTACGTGATCGGCGTTTTCACCGCGTTCACGCTCTCGCAGGCCGGAATGGTGCGCTACTGGCAACGGGTGCGGACGCCGGGATGGCGGGGGCGGGCGCTCGTCAACGGCGTCGGCGCGTCGGCCACCGGCCTGGTCGCCGTGATCGTGATCTGGACGAAGTTCGCGGAGGGCGCCTGGCTCGTTACCGTCGCGATCCCGATCCTCGTCTTCGCGATGCTCGGGGTGCGGCGCCACTACCGCCGCGTCGGGCGCCGTCTGAGCGCCGGAGCGGCGGCGGTCGCGTCCGCTCCCGGTGCGCGCAACCGCACCCTGCTCGTCGTCGAGGACCTCGACCCGGCGGCCGAGCGCGCACTCGCCTTCGCGCGGACGATCGCTCCGGACGGGTTCCGCGCGATTCATGTCCCCCGGCGCGGCAGCGACCCCGGCATCGGGCCCCGCTGGTTCCACCTCGCCGGCGGCGCGCCGCTGCTCGAGACGCTCGACCCGCACGGCGGCGCGGTCGACGCGGTGCTCGAGCAGGTCTGGCGGCTGCCGCGCGGCGAGTCGGACTTCGTCACCGTCGTCGTCCCCGAGCAGTTCCGCCGCCGCTCGCTCGCCGAGGAGGCGCGGCATCCGTTCGAGTTCGCGCTCAAGCTCCGGCTCCTGACCGAACCCGGTGTCGTCGTGGCCGACGTGCCGACGGTGGACGAGAGCCCGGGCGGCCGGCCGCTCGCCGCGCGGATCTTCGTCTCCGGCGCCAACGCCGCCTCGATGCGCGCGCTCAACTGGGCCGAGGCCGTCGGCCTCCCGGACACGCGCGCCGTCAACTTCGCCTTCGACGAGAGCGAGGCGGCGGAGATCCGGCGCAAGTGGCGGGCCCAGGACGCGCGGATGCCGCTCGAGGTGCTCGCGGCGCCGTACCGCGACATCGGCGATCCGCTCCTGGCGTACCTGCGCGAGCTCACCGGCGCGGGCTACGACGTCCTCGTCGTGCTCCCGGAGCTCATCCTCCGCGGCTGGGCGCGGCTCCTCCACAACCAGCGGGCGCTCTACGTGAAGCGGCTGCTGCTCGTCGAGCCGAACGTGATCCTGGCCTCCGTCCCATACCACCTGATCAAATGAAGCTGCCCGACATCAGGACGCTCCGGCGGCGCGCGCGGCGCCTCGCGGTGCGGACCCAGGCGATCGCCTACCGGAGCATCGTCGTGCCCCTGCTCGAGGGGGAGGAGACGGAGCACGCGCTCGACCTCGCCTGCCGGCTCGCCGCCGACCGCGGCGCCCGCGTCGTCCTCGTCGTCCCGCTCGTCGTCGAGCGCGAGCTGCCGCTGAACGCGCATTTCAACGGAGAGCTCAGCGAACTGAAGGAGCGGCTCGAGTCCGCGGCCGCGGTGGCGAGCTCGTACGGCGTCGGCGTGCGGCAGGAGATCGTCCGCACGCGGCCGGGGAGCCTCGGCGGGAACGTCGCGCGCGTCGCCGCGGAGCACGGCGCCGAGCTCGTCGTGGTCGGCGCACCCGTCGAATCGCGGCGCGGCTTCCACCGCGCGTTCCCCCGCGAGGTTCTCCTCCTCGTCCGCGACGCGCCCTGCCGCGTGATGATCGCCACCGGCCCCGTTGCGGGCAGTGGCGCGACCGCACCGCGCACTACAGTCCCGCCGTGGCACGACGACGGCGCCAGGCGCACGAGCTCGAGCGCGTTCTCGGCGCGAACGCTCTCTTCGCCACCGCCTACGGCAACGTCGGCTCGTCGATCTACTACGCGCTCGGCGTAACCGCCTTCTTCGCGCTCGGGCTGACGCCCGCCGTCTTCGTCATCGCCGGCCTCTTCTTCGCGGCCACTGCTGCGACGTACGCCGAGGGGACGGTGAGCTTCCCGGAAGCCGGCGGCTCCTCGAGCTTCGCGCGACACGCCTTCAACGAGGTCGTCTCGTTCGGGGCGGCGTGGGCGCAGATGCTCAACTACGTGATCACGATCGCCATCTCGGCGTTCTTCGTGCCGCACTACCTCTCGATCTTCTGGGAGCCGCTGAAGCAGAACCCGTGGGACATCATCGGCGGCGCCGTCGTCATCGTCGTCCTGGTCGCGCTCAACATCGTGGGGATCCAGGAGTCGGCGCGGATCAACATCGGCCTCGCCGCGGTCGACTTCGCGACGCAGGTGCTGCTCGTCCTGCTCGGCTTCGCCCTCGTCTTCAGCCCGCACACGCTCGCCAAGAACGTCCACTTCGGCGTGGCGCCGACCTGGAGCCACTTCCTGCTCGCGATCCCGGTCGGGATGATCGCCTACACCGGCATCGAGACCGTCTCGAACCTGTCCGAGGAGGCCCGCGACCCCGTACGGAGCGTCCCGCGCTCGATCCTCATGGTCGCGATCGCGGTCTTCGCCATCTACTTCACCCTGCCGCTGATCGCGCTCTCGGCGATGCCAGTCCACCCGATCGGCGGACACGAGCAAACGCTGCTCGGCCTGGGGCCGAAGCAGCACGGCTTCAAGAACGACCCGGTTCTCGGCGTCGTCGAGCACCTCGGCATCAGCGGGACGCTCCTCTCGGTGATCAAGGTCTACGTGGGTCTCCTCGCCGCGACGATCCTCTTCATCGCGACGAATGCCGGCGTGATCGGCGCCTCGCGGATCACGTACGCGATGGCCACCTACCGGCAGCTGCCTGCGCTCTTCCGGCGGCTGCACCCGAAGTTCAAGACGCCGTGGCTCTCGCTCATCGTCTTTGCCGGCTTCGTCTCGATCCTCGTCCTCCTCCCAGGCAAGACCGACTTCCTGAGCACGATGTACTCGTTCGGAGCAATGCTCTCGTTCACCGTCGCGCACGCGTCGGTGATCCAGCTCCGCCGGCGGCAGGCGGGGGAGGACATTCCGTGGCGCGCGCGGCCCAACCTCCGCTGGCGCGGCGTGGACTGGCCGCTCTTCGCAGTCATCGGCGGCCTCGGGACTGGGCTTGCGTGGCTCGATGTCGTGATCCAGTACCCGAGCACGCGCTACGCCGGGCTCGGCTGGCTCGCGGTCGGCTTCGTCGTCTACATCGTCTACCGGCGGCACGTGCTCAATGTGCCGTTGCGGGAGACGGTGCGCGCGCCGGTCGAGTACGGGCCTGCTGCGGCGCTCGAGTTCCGCAGCATCCTCGTCCCGATCGCTCCGGGCTACGCCTCCGACGAGGCGATGGACTTCGCCTGCCGGCTCGCAGCTGAGCGGCGCGCGTCGATCGTGGCCTTCACGGCGATCGAGGTGCCGCTCGACCTGCCGCTGGACACGGAGCTGCCGGACGAGGTCCAGGAGGCGAACGAGCAGCTCGACGAGGCGCGCGCGATCGGCGACTCGTACGGCGTGCGCGTCACCGGCCGCATCGCGCGGACGCGGAACATCGGCCGCGCCATCGTCGACGAGGCGATCCGGCGCGACTCGGAGATCATCGTCATGGCCGGGCCGCGGCGCGTGCGGCTGCAGCGTGGGCGGCGCCAGATCTTCGGCGACGCCGTCGACTTCGTCCTCCGGCATGCGCCGTGCCGGGTGATGGTCGCAACGCCTCGCGAGCGAGCGGCGTGAACGGGATCTACAAGCGATCGGTCTTCGCGTTCGGCATCCTCTCGATCGCGCTCGGGATCGCGCTCTTCGTCGAAACGATCGCGGCAGGAGGAGGCTCTGTCGGCTACCTCCTCGGCGCGCTTTTCGTCGCCCTCGGCCTTGGGCGGCTGTACCTCCTGCGCCGGAGGTAGGCTCACGGGCCGATGGCGCGGAAGCTGCCGCGGCTGCAACGGGCGCTCGACGCGCCGGCGCTCGCCTCCGTCGCGTACGGCGAGGTGGCGTCCTCGCTCTACTTCGCGCTGGGCATCGTCGCCTTGCACGCGCTCGGGCTCACGCCGGAGGTGCTCGCCGTCGTCGGCGTCCTCTTCCTCGTCGTCACGCTGTCGTACGCCGAGGGAACGACGATGATCGGCGAGACGGGCGGCGCCGCGACCTTCGTCCGGGTCGCCTTCAACGACTTCGCCGGGTTCGTCACTGGCTGGGCGCTCTTCCTCGACTACCTGATCGTGATCGCGCTCTCGGCCCTCTTCTTCCCGCACTACCTCGGCCTCGCGCTCGGTGTCCACTCGATCGCCCGGCGCCCGGGCGACGTGATCGTGGGCTGCGTGGTGATCGGGGCGATCGCGCTCTTGCGCCTGCTGCGCCGGACGCGTCTCTACTCGTTCAGCCTCGTTGTCCCGCTCCTCGATCTCGTGACGCAGCTGCTGCTCGTGCTCCTCGGCTTCGCTTTCCTCTTCTCGCCGAGCGCGCTCGGTCGCGGCCTCTCGTTCGGCACGCAGCCCTCGTGGCACCAGCTCGCGTTTGCGCTGCCGCTCGCGCTGCTTGCGTACACGGGGCTCGAGACGGTCGCGAACCTCGCCGAGGAGACGCGGCAGCCGGGGCGCGACCTGCCACGGAGCCTCTTCACCGGAATCGGCCTGGTCGTCGTCGTCACGGTGCTGATCGCGCTCGTCGCGCTCTCAGCCTTCCCGGCGCCGCACGGGACGACACTGCTCGGGACGAAGTGGCAGCGCGCCCCGCTCATGGGGGTCGTCTACGCGCTCGGGCCGCACGTCGCCTTCTGGGTCGAGCGGGTCCTGCGGGTCTACGTCGGGCTGACCGGTGCGCTCATCCTGCTCACGGCCGCCGCGACGTCGAACTCCGGTTTCGGGCGCCTCGCCTACTCGCTGGGGGAGCACGGCCAACTGCCGCGCGTCTTCGGTCGGCTCAGCCGCCGCAGCCTTCACTCGCCGGAGACGGTCGTCGCGGCCGCGACGATCTCGGCCGCGCTGCTCCTCTCGACGGAGTTCACGACGAATCCCGTCAGCTTCCTCGCGAGCCTGTTCAGCTTCGGCGTCCTCGTCGCGTTCACCGCCGCGCAGCTCGCGGTCGTCAAGCTCCGCTTCGCCAAGCCCGACCTCGAGCGCCCCTTCCGCGTGCCGCTGTCGATCCGGGTTCGCGGCGCGGACGTCCCGTTGCCGACGGTCGTCGGCGCCCTTGCGACCACGGCGATCTTCGTCGCGGCCATGGCCACGCACATCGGCGCCCGCTACGGCGGCCCGATCTGGCTCGCGTGCGGCGTCGTCGTCTACCTCCTCGTCCGGCGCCGTCGCGGCACCGGTCTCCTCGAGCACGTCGAGCCGGCCGTCGAGGGCCAGCTGCCCGAGGCCGAGTTCTCGAAAATCCTCGTTCCGATGAAGCTCGGCGAGATCGGGGAGGAGATGGTCGCGACGGCGGTCAAGCTCGCCCAGGAGCGCGGCGCCGCGGTCGTGGCGCTCCACGTGATCCGCGTGCCGCTCGACCAGCCGCTCGACGCCGAGCTGCTCGAAGAGGACGAGCGGGCGGCCGCGTCGCTCGCGGAGGCCGCCGCGCTTGGTGTCGACCACGGCGTCGAGGTCGAGGGCCGTACCGTCCGCGCGCGGTCGATCGGGGAGGCGATCGTCGAGGCTGCCGAGGACACCGGCGCCGACCTCATCGTGCTCGGCTCCGCGCCACGTTGGCGCCGGCAGTCGCGCTTCTTCTCGCCGACCGTCGACTACGTCCTCCGCAAGGCGCCCGCCGAGGTGCTCGTCGTCGCCTTCCCGCAGGGCGTGCTCGAAGAGGTCTAGCGAGCTACGGTGCGATAGTCATGGAGGGGCGGATGTTGAAGGCACTCATCATCGGCTGCGGCCGCGTCGGCTCGTCGATCGCGCTCCAGCTGCACCAGGAGGGCTGGGACGTGACTGTCGTCGACGAGAACGAGGACGCGCTCTCGCGGCTCGGCGAGAGCTGGCCGGGCACGTTCATCGTCGGCCACGGCATGGACGCCCATCTCCTGCGCGAGGCCGGCATCGAGGACGCCGACGCCGTCGTCGTCGCCACCGACGGCGACAACACGAACATCATCATCGGCCAGGTCGCACAGAAGCGCTTCGACGTCCGCTGCGTCGTCGTGCGCGTCCTCGATCCCGGCCGCGCGCGCTTCTACGCCGAGCGCGGGCTCGACACGGTCTGCCCCACAAGCGTCGCCATCGACAGGCTGTTGGAGGCGGCCCGGACGTGCGCGATCCCCCTGCCGCAAACGCCTGCCGAGGAAGTGGCCGGCTGATGTACGTCATCGTCGCCGGCGGAGGCAAGGTCGGCGCGAACGTCACGCGCTCGCTGCAGCGGCTCGGCAACGAGGTGACGCTGATCGAGCAGCGCCGTGACCGATTCGAGCAGCTCGAGGACGAGTTCGAGCACCAGGTGCAGCGCGGCGACGCAACGGAGCTCTTCGTCCTCGAGCGGGCGGGAATCGCGCGCCCGCCGGACATCGTGCTCGCGCTGACGGGCGACGACGAGGACAACATCATCATCGGCCAGATCGCGCGCGAGAAGTACGGCGTGCCGAAGGTGATCGGGCGCGTGAACGATCCGCGCAACCAGCCCCACTTCGACCTGCTCGGGATCTCGCCGACCGTCTGCGCGACGTCGAGCGTGATGGCGCTCGTCGAGCACGAGGTGCCGGAGCACGATCTCATCCACCTGCTCGAGCTGCGCGGCGAGAACCTCGAGATCGTCGAGGTGCAGATCAACGGCGACTCGCCGTCCGTCGGGCGGAGCATCGAGGCGCTCTCGCTGCCCGAGGGCTCGCGGCTGATCTCCGTCATGCGCGGCGGCCGGGCCGAGATCGCCGTCGGCTCGACCGTGCTCGAGGCGGGTGACCAGGTGCTCGCGATCCTGGAGCCGGGTAAGGAGGACGAATTACGCAGCGTCCTGCTTCGTCGCTAGCCGCGCTCCTCGTCGCGGGGATTGCGCTCGCCGCTTGCGGCGGCGGTGGCGGCGGCTCGACCGGCGGCGTGGACGGTGCGCAGAAGACGATCGCGACGGCCGGGAGCGATTGGACCCGCTTCGGCTGGGACGCGCGCCGCAGCAACGACGATCCAGACGTCACCGGGATCACCGCGACGAACGTGGGGTCGCTGGTTCGCCAGCAGGTCCGGCTTCCGGGCACGGTCGATTCCTCCGCGATCTACCTGAAGGGCGTCACGATCGGCGGCGTGCCGCACGACACCTTCTTCGTCACGACGACGTACGGGATCACGCTCGCGATCGACGCGGTGCGAGGGCAGATCCTGTGGCGGTGGACGCCGCCCGGGTACTCGTCCTGGGCCGGGTCGGCGCAGATCACGACGGCGACACCCGTCGCAGATCCCAGTCGCAAATGGATCTACACCGCCTCGCCGGACGGACGCATCCAGAAGCTCACGGTCGCGAGCGGTCACGCCGTGTGGCGCCGCCGGATCACGAGGCTGCCCTCGCGCGAGAAGATCGCGGCCTCGCTCAACTTCGCGGGCGGGCACGTCATCGCCACGACCGGCGGCTACATCGGCGACGCGCCGCCGTACCAGGGGCACGTCGTCGTCATTGCCGCTGCGAACGGCCGGCTGCTGCACGTCTGGAACTCGCTCTGCTCGAGCCGGCACGGGCTCCTGGTGCCCTCGAGGTGCTCCGCGAGCGACTCGGCGATCTGGGGACGCGCCGGTGCCGTCGTCGTCCCGCATAGCGGCAATCTCCTCGTGGCAACGGGCAACGCGCCGTGGAACGGCCGCACCAACTGGGGCGACGCGGTGCTCGTCCTGTCGCCGAAGGCGAAGCTCATCGGCAACTACACCCCCACCAACACGCAGCAACTCAACGACACGGACCTCGATCTCGGCTCCACGTCGCCCGTCTACCTCACGTCGAGGCTCATCGCGCAGGGCGGCAAGGACGGAAAGATCCGACTTCTCTCGCTCCCGCGGCTGCGGGGCACCAGGCCGCATCAAGGCCGTGAGGTGCAGATCGTCTCGACGCCGTCCGGCTCGGATCTCTTCACCGCGCCTGCCGTGTGGCGGAGCGGGAAGCGTGTGTGGCTGATCGCGGCCGACGGAGGCGCGACTCAGGCGTGGTCGTCAGCCGGTGGGCATCTGCATTCGGTGTGGCGGGTCGGCCACGCCGGTACGAGCCCGGTCATCGCCGGCGGGCTGTTGTGGGTGTACGACCCTGGCGGCGGGTTGCGCGTCTACCGGCCGGCGAGCGGGCGGCTCCTCGCGACCTTGAGCGCGGGCTCCGGCCACTGGAACAGCCCGGTCGTGACGGACGGCCGCGTGGCGCAGCCCGAGGGCAACGCGAACGACCACGCGACGAGCGGAGTGCTCGACATCTGGCACGTCCGCAAGGTCCAGAAGGTCGGCTAAGCCACCGCAGCGCCAGGCCGAGTACCGCCACCGAAGGCGGCCCAACGGGCCACGTCCCGGTGCCAGGCACCGAGCCATGGCCGGGCGGGACACGTGCCCCATTGGGCCATCTTGCGACGCGGCTCACCTTGCCCGAACCTGAGGTCGTGCCTCGATCCCCACGTGACCTCGCTCCGGGTATCCAGCACGTCGGCGTGAGCGCAGCCGGGGCTGCTGTGTATTTCACGGACGACCTAGACCGCGCGATCTGGATGAGGCTTTTCGCCGCGACGGTCTCGCACTACCGATGGCGGTGTGTCGCCGTCTGCCTGCTTTCGACCCACTGGCACGCGATTGTCGACATTCCGGACGGGTCGCTGGCCCGGGGGATGCACGGTCTCGTAGGCGATTATTCCAAGCGATTCAACGCGCGGCACGTGAGGACCGGCTACCTCGCCCGCGGTCGTTACTGGTCGAGACGGAAGGACACGCCGGCGGCGCTGCTCGCGGCTTTCCGATACGTCGCGAGGAACCCTGTTGCCGCAGGCCTCGCTGACCGCCCTGAGGATTGGCGGTGGAGCAGCTACGGCGCGGCCGTGGGGGTTTCTGACATGTTCGATTTCGTCGACACGGCGCCGGTTCTCAGTGAGCTCGGCGCAACACGTGAGGCCCAGGTGAGGGCCCTCCGCCGTTTCGTCGAAGCGGGCTGAACGACCAGGCGCGGGGACGGATGTCCGCTTCCGACATGTCCGCGTGCCTGGCACCGGGACGTGGCAGCGCTAGACGGGTTGGCGCCCGTGGTTGCGTCGGTCAGGCCGAGCGGCGGCGTCGCACCTGCGGCGCCTGCTGGCCGAGGGCGGCGTAAGCGAGCGCCTGCAGCGACTCGTTCAGCGTCGCGAGCTCGCGGGCGAGACGGAGGAAGTTCTCGTCGTTGTCGAGGCGCTTGTTCGTCTTCGCGAGCTCGTCGGCGATCCGGTCGAGCCGCTCGAGGATCAGGTCGAAGCGCCGGTCGGAGAGATCATGCTCCACCCGCTCATCGTAGTGCCGTCAGCTCCTCCCGCAAGCGGACGACGACCGCATCCCCGCCGAGCGCCGCCTGCACCTCGGCGAGCGTCCCGACCACCACCACCTGGCGCGCGGCGCCCGCGTGGGCGAGCGCGATCTCCACGAGCTCGCGCGGCGCGTCGCTGAAGACCCCGATGTGCGCCCCCGCCGCGGCAAGTCGGCGCAGTGCGGCGTTCGTGTCGGGCCGGGGACGGATCCAGAGCGGCGCCCGGTCGGCCGCGAAGCGCGCGAGCAGCGGACGCCAGTCCCCGAGCGCCTCGTCGAGCGCCGCCGCGGCCGCCTCCCGATCCTCAGGCACCACTAGCTCGACGCGCGCCCGCCGGGCCGCGTCCTCGAGCCACGCCTCCCACAGCGGCCGCGTGTCGGCGAGCACGCCGTCCAGGTCGAGCGCGAGCGCGGGGCCGCCGGTCACGGGAACCGATGCTAGATTCCCGCCACATACCGGCGAGCGGTGAGGGAACTCCGGTGCAAGTCCGGGACGGTCCCGCCGCTGTAAGGGGAGACGCTCTTCCGCCACGACGCCACTGGGTTGCGACCTGGGAAGGCGGCGGGGGAGGGAGCCCCGAGTCAGAAGACCTGCCGCCCGCCGCCAAACCGAACCCCTCGCGGAAGGAGGATTCGTGCTTCGCCGTACGTTCCTATTCCTCGCGGCCCTCGCGGCCGCGCTCGCCGTCGTCTCCCTCTCGGCGGCCGCCCACCAGCGCTCGGGCTCCACGCACCGCTTCCCACACCGCATCATCTCGCTCTCGCCGACCGTGACAGAGGACCTGTTCGCGATCGGCGCCGGCAAGCAGGTCATCGCAGTCGACCAGGACTCGAACTACCCGCGGCGCGCGCCGCGGACGAGCCTCTCCGGCTTCACGCCCAACTCCGAGGCGATCGCGAAGTACCACCCCGACCTCGTCCTCATCTCGTACAACCCCGGCAACTTCGCCTCGCAGCTCCGGAACCTGGGGATCAAGGTCGCGAACGAGCCGGCCGCGAATGACCTCACGCAGGCCTACCGGGAGATCCTCCGCATCGGCCGCCTCACCGGCCACACGAAGGGCGCGAAGGCTGTCGTGGAGTCGATGCAGACGCACCTGGCGGCGATCGTCAAGAGCGTGCCGGGATCCCGCCGACACCTCCGCGTCTACCACGAGCTCGACCAGACGTACTACTCGGCCACGTCAAAGACCTTCATCGGCAGCATCTACAAGCTCTTCGGCTTCCGGGACATCGCCGACGGCGCCGACTCGACAGGCAGCGGCTACCCGCAGCTCTCGGCCGAGTACATCGTCCAGCAGAACCCGCAGATCGTCGTCCTCGCCGACACGAAATGCTGCCAGCAGACAGCGGCGACGGTCGCCGCACGGCCCGGGTGGAGCACGATCGCCGCGGTGCAGCACCACCGCATCGTCGGGGTCGACGACGACATCGCCTCGCGCTGGGGCCCGCGGATCGTGCAGTTCGCGCGGGCGGTGGCGGAGATCGCCAGAAAGGGCTGATGGCAACAGCGGCCGGAAGAGCGGAGGCAGCGCCGCGGGTCGAGGCCCGCGGCGTCGGCCTCCGCGCCGGCCTCGTCACCAGCGTGTTCCTCCTCGTGGCTCTCGCCGTGGGCCTCGCGGTCGGGCCGGTGCACATCGGCGCGGGCTCGATCCTGCGCTCGACCCTCTCGTACGTCCCGGTCCTGCACGTCCACCAACCGCTCGACGCCGTCGACCGCGCGGTGCTCTGGCAGCTACGCGCGCCGCGGGTCGCGCTCGCCGCGCTCGTCGGCGGCATGCTCGCGGTCGCGGGCGCGTCATACCAGGGCGTCTTCCGGAATCCGCTCGCCGACCCCTACCTGCTCGGCGTCGCCGGCGGCGCGGGGCTCGGCGCGACGCTGGCGATCGTCTACGCCTCCGCGGCTGTGGCGGGGACGAACTGGACGGTGCCGCTCGCCGCCTTCGGCGGCGCGATCGCCGCTGTGATCGCGACCTACGTCCTCGGCCGCTCGGCCGGCGCCGTGCACATGAGCGGCGCCCTCGTGCTTGCCGGCGTCACCGTCGCGACCTTCACCGCCGCGGTGCAGACCTTCGTTCAGCAGCGGCACACGGACGTCCTCCAGAACGTCTACTCCTGGCTGCTCGGCGGTTTCTCGACTGCGACCTGGAGCAACGTCGCGGTCTGCGCGCCGTACATCGCCGCGAGCTCGCTCGTCCTTGTCCTGCACCGGCGGGTGCTCGATGTCCTCAGCCTCGGGGACGACGAGGCGGCGAGCCTCGGCGTCGACGTCTCGCGAGCCCGGCTGACGATCGTGGTCGCGGCGACGCTCGGGACGGCCGCCGCCGTCGCGGTGAGCGGCCTGATCGCCTTCGTCGGGATCATCGTCCCGCACACGGTCCGGCTGCTCGTCTCGACGAGCTACCGCGCCGTCGTGCCGCTCTCGCTCCTCGCCGGTGCGGGCTTCCTCGTTCTCACCGACGTGCTCGCGCGGACGGTGCTCTCGCCGGCGGAGCTGCCGATCGGTGTGGTCACGGCTTTCTTCGGCGCGCCGTTCTTCGCCGTCGTCCTGCGGACGTCGAGGATGTCGCGGTGATCGAGACGCGCGACCTGTGGGTGCGGTTCGGGCCGGTCGCGGCGGTACGGGGGCTCTCGCTGCGCGCCGAGACGGGAGGCTGGACGGCGCTGATCGGGCCGAACGGAGCGGGAAAGACGTCGGCGCTACGCGCGCTCGCGGGGCTCGTCTCGTACGAGGGCGAGGTGCTGATGGACGGACGGGAAGCGCGCCGGCTCGGGCGCCGCGCGCTCGCGCGCCTCGTCGCCTTCGTCCCGCAGAAGCCCGAGACACCGCAGGCGCTGACCGTCGCGGAGTACGTCCTCCTCGGCCGCACGCCGCACATCC
>DAIMGZ010000023.1:0-22011 GCA_036723535.1 Gaiellaceae bacterium | reverse complement strand
CAGATCGCCGACGCGGCGCTGTACCTGTCGAAGGCGAAGCCGTCGCTCGGGATCAAGGATCCGTACGAGCTGAACCAGACGCAGTTCAACGCGACGATCAGCCTCCTGAAGAGGCAGAAGCCGCTGATCAAGAAGTACTGGGCACTCGCCTCGGACGAGATCGGTCTCTTCAAGAACGGCGACGCGGTCGTCGGCGCCTCGTGGCCCTATCAGACGAACACGCTGAAGGCGGACAAGACGCCCGTGAAGGACGAGATCCCGAAAGAGGGCGCGACCGGCTGGGCAGACACGTGGATGATGTCGGCACACGCCAAGCACCCGAACTGCATGTACAAGTGGATGGCCTGGGTCTCGACCCCGAAGGTGCAGGCCGAACAGGCGATCTTCTTCGGCGAGACCCCCGCCAACACGAAGGCATGCGTGCTGATGAACAAGCTCTCGCCGGGCTCCGCGAAGCTCTACCACTGCGGCGCCTCGAGGAAGTACTTCAACTCGATCAAGTTCTGGAAGACCCCCATCGCCAACTGCGGCAACGGCAAGAACAACTGCATGGACTACACGAAATGGCAGCAGGCATGGACGGAGATGAAGGGCTGAGCCCTGTCCGCCCAAGCTGCTGACCTCACCGAGCCGGGCCGTCCCCTGCGGGCGGCCCGGCTGCGGTTCACGGGCTTCTTCTGGCGCCACCGGTGGGCGAAAGCACTCTTGCTGCTGACGCCGCCGCTGCTCGCCTTCGCCCTCGTCTACCTCGCCTCGCTCGTCGCCCTGTTCCTCTCCTCGTTCTGGACGGTCGACCCGTTCACGTCCGAGGTCCGCCACATCTGGAACGTCGACAACTACCGGCTGCTCTGGGACTCGAGCGCTTACCATTCGATCGCGCTACGGACGATCGGCATCGCCGCCGCTGTCACGGCCGCGGACGCGGTCCTCGCCTTCCCGCTCGGTTACTTCATGGCCCGGATCGCCGGCGGCCGCTCGCGAGCCTTCGTCTTCGTCGCAGTGCTGCTGCCGCTCTGGTCGAGCTACCTGATCCGCGTCTACATCTGGCGGCTCATCCTCGACCACGACGGCGTCCTCAACTGGACGCTGCGCAAGGTCGGGCTGCCCGCGGCCAACATCGGCTACACGAACTGGGCCGTCTGGCTGATCTTCACGTACATCTGGCTTCCGTTCATGATCCTGCCCGTCTACGGCGCGCTCGAGCGGGTGCCCGACTCGTTCCTCGAGGCGTCGCGCGACCTCGGCGCCGACGGCTGGACGACGTTCCGCCGGGTCCTGCTGCCGCTGGCGCTGCCAGGCGTGATCGCCGGCTCGATCTTCACGTTCTCGCTCACGCTCGGTGACTACATCACCCCGCTCCTCGCCGGCGGCGCCTCGTCGCAGTTCATCGGCAACGTCGTCTACGACTCGATCGGATCGCAGCAGACGCCGTTCGCGGCTGCGTTCGCAGCCGTGCCGCTCGCCGTGATGGGCGTCTACCTTTTGATCGCGCGCCGCCTCGGCGCGTTCGAGGCCCTCTGATGGAGACCCGTTCGACCCGCGTTGCGCTCACCGTCTGGTCCGCGCTCGTCGTGCTCTTCCTCTGGATCCCGCTCGCGCTGATCATGCTCTACGCGTTCAACACGTCGAACGTCGAGAGCTGGCCGATCCCGGGATTCACGACGCACTGGTTCCACGCCGCGTGGACGCCCGAAGTGCGCACGTCGCTGTGGCTCTCCGTTCGCGTCGGCCTGACCGCGACCGGGATCGCGCTCGTGCTCGGCTCGATGGCCGCTTTCGGGGTTTCGCGCTTCCGCTTCTTCGGGCGCGAGACGATCTCGTTCCTGCTCGTGCTGCCGATCGCGCTGCCGGGGATCGTCACCGGCATCGCCCTCAACTCGGCCTTCATCGCCGGCAACATCACGCTCTCGACGTGGACGATCGTCACGGGCCACGCGACGTTCTGCGTCGTCGTCGTCTACAACAACGTGCTCGCGCGGCTCCGACGCTCCTCACCCTCGTTGCTCGAGGCCTCGCAGGATCTCGGCGCGGACGGCTGGCAGACGTTCCGCTTCGTCGTCTGGCCCGTCCTCTCCACCGCACTCGTCGCCGGCGGCCTACTCGCCTTTGCGCTGTCGTTCGACGAGGTCATCGTCACCACCTTCACAGCCGGTGCGCAGAACACGCTCCCGCTGCTCATCCTCGGCTACATCCGGCTAGGCCAGCAGCTCCCCGTCGTCAACGTGATCGCGTTCGCGATGATCCTGTTGACGGCAATTCCCGTTTTGCTCGCGCAGCGGCTCATGCGCGACAGTGGCATCAGAGTCAGCGCAGCAGCGCCGGCCGCACAGGCACAGCAGGCACAAGGAGGTCTCGCATGAGCACGACGACGGAGCAGTACCGGATCCTGATCGGCGGGGAGCTCACCGACGCGGCCTCCGGCGAGACGATGGAGGTGATCGCGCCCGCGACCGGCGAGACGATCGCCGAGGTGCCGCGCTGCAGCGCGGAGGACGTCGACCGGGCCGTCGAGGCGGCGCAGGCTGCGCTGCCGGACTGGCTCGACATGACGCCGAAGGATCGCTCGGAGCTCCTGCTCGCGGGCGTGATGGAGGAGCACGCCGAGGAGCTCGCGCAGCTGGAGTCCGTGAACGTCGGCAAGCCGCTCATGGCCTCGCGCGACGAGATGCCGTTCGCGGCCGACAACCTCCGCTTCTTCGCAGGCGCCGCCCGCAACCTCGAGGGCAAGTCGACGGGCGAGTACATCGCCGGCTACACGTCGATGATCCGGCGCGAGCCGATCGGGATCGTCGGCGGCATCTGCCCCTGGAACTACCCGCTGATGATGGCGGTTTGGAAGATGGGCCCCGCGCTCGCGGCCGGCAACCTCCAGATCCTCAAGCCGTCGGAGCAGACGCCGCTCTCCCTCCTCCGCTTCGTCCAGCTCGCCCAGGAGGTCATTCCGCCGGGCGTGCTCCAGGTCGTGACCGGCGACGGTGTTCCGGTCGGGCAGCGACTCGTCGAGCATCCGGCGATCGGCATGGTCTCGCTCACCGGCGACGTCGAGACCGGCAAGACGATCGCCCGCACGGCGGCCGACACGCTCAAGCGCGTCCACCTCGAGCTCGGCGGCAAGGCGCCGATGGTGATCTTCGACGACGCCGATCCCGAGGCCGTCGCCCAGGGGATTCGCCTCGCCGGCTACTGGAACTCCGGCCAGGACTGCACCGCCGGCTCGCGCGTCATCGCCGGGCCGCGGATCTACGACAAGCTGCTCGAAGAGCTCGTCCCCGCCGTCGAGTCGCTCAAGGTCGGGGACCCGCTCAACGACGAGACCGAGATGGGGTCGGTGATCTCAGGGGAGCAGCAGGAGCGGATCCTCGGCTTCCTCGAGCGCGCGAAGGGCGCGACGATTCTCACCGGCGGCGGGACGAATGGCGACCGCGGCTTCTTCGTCCAGCCGACGATCGTCACCGACGTGAAGCAGGAGGATGAGATCGTCCAGCGCGAGGTGTTCGGACCGGTCGTCACCGTGCAGAAGTTCGCGGACGACGACGAGGCGATCCGCTGGGCGAACGACGTCCGCTACGGGCTGGCGGCCTCGGTCTGGACGCGCGACGTCGGCCGGGCGATGAACGCGGCGCGGAAGCTCCAGTTCGGATGCGTCTGGGTGAACGATCACCTGCTGCCGCTCTCCTCGGAGCTGCCGCACGGCGGCTACAAGCAGTCCGGCTACGGCAAGGACATGTCGATCTACTCCATGGAGGAGTACACGCAGCTCAAGCACGTCGCGATCAAGATCGACTGACCGAGGTGGAGACACGCGGAGGCGGACTCGCGATCGAGTCCGCCTGTCGCCGTAGTGATATCGATTGGGCCGGTCGCGTTGCGCCCTACGGGGGCGGTGTGCGCGAACTCGGTACCCGTCCAGTGGGCGAATCGTGGGCGACCGGCGTGGCCCGTGCACTGGCGGGACGGCCAGGTTCGGGGCCGCCGACCGTCGTGGCTCGATCGAGGGACGGGCCGCCAGCCGACCCGGACGTACTAAGGCATCCCGGCCGTCCAGGGGACGACGGGCGCGAGCGCTCCGCCTATTCCCCTTGAGAGAGAGGTCAGGAAGTCGCTGCGCATCGACGTAGGGCGCGTTGTCTAGCCACTGACGCCCGGCTGCGAAGGGGCGAGTACGCACCGGGGACGTGCCCTTCCTGACCCGCCCCTCCCGCAACGGCCGCATGAGCCGGGGAATCTTACGAGCCCTTCGCGTACTCCTCCGCCGTCCGCGAGTCGAACTCGAAAGCCACGACGGACTCGTCGCCGACCACCCACGCATCGTGCCCGGGCTCGATCACGTACGCCTGGCCGGGACCGATGTCCTGCTCGGTCCCGTCGTCGTGGGCGACGTGCATCGTGCCCGACTGGATGACGCCGACGTGGTGCAACTGGCAGCGGTCGCCGCCGACGACCGGCTTGATGCATTCCGACCACCGCCAGCCCGGCTCCAGGGACATGCGGAACGCGCTCGTCCCCCCCATCCGGACGATGTCGACCTTCGTCTTGTCGGGCGCCCGCGTCTCGTCGGGCGCAGAGAAGTTCCCCACTTCCAAACCGGCCATCGAACCCTCCTCGCGTCGTAAACGTACCCCGACGGCGATCCTAGACCGGCTCGCCCGGCAGACCAAGCACGGCCTGGAAACATTCCGCGATTCTCGCGCGGCGGGCCAACCGGTCCGACAACTCGGATGCCGGCACCGGCGTAGGAGTCGTCTCAGCCCCGTCGGGCGTGGGCAACGACGCCTGCAACAAGGAGGGCTAGGCCGATCACGAGCCAGGGCAGCGGATTGAGGTGCTGGTCACAGCGGAGCCCGGCTGGCGGTATCCGTGCGCACGTCGTGCCGGGGCCGTCGCGCTGCACCCAGGCCACATAGAGGAGAAGCGTTCCTGCCCCTGTCAGCAGGCCGAAGGCTGAGCGACGGGCTACCGGTCGTCGCCAAAGGAAGACGCCGAGCAAAGCCGCCGGCAAGAGCAGAAGCGGCCCGAGCGATACGGTGCCCAGCGCTGCAGCCGACCCAAGCACCGCCCAAACGAGGAACCAGCCCCACCCGGCTCCGCGCCGAGCAAGCTTGGGCACGAGGATCATCCCGACCTCCTGTGAGCCTGAATCAAGAGTAGCCCCAGCCGCGTCACGGCTGGCCGGAGGCGGCTAGCCCGTGACTCGACTGACACGGGCCCTGCAGCATTGAGAGGCGCCTACCGGAGTCGAACCGGTGTAACGGGTTTTGCAGACCCGTGCCTAAACCACTCGGCCAAGGCGCCGCGCGCGGGCCATGGTATCCGGGTGGCGGCGGGAGGCTAGGCGGCCGCAGCGGCGAGCTCGGGGATGATCTCGTCGCCGAACGCCTGCAACGTCTCCTCCTGCCCGTGGGTCATGAGGTAGATGTTGAACTGGTCGACGCCGACCGCCTCGAGCTCCTGCAGCTTCGCCTTCGTCTGCTCCGCCGTCCCGAGGACGCAGAAGCGGTCGCAGATCTCGTCGGTGACGAACTCGCCATGCTTCGCGCCGACGCGCGAGTGCTCGTCGTAGTCGTAGAACTTCCGCGCCTGGACGTAGTCCGTGAGCGCCTTCGGGACGGCGCTCCCGTCGGCGCCGTAGCGCTCGATCAGGTCCATGACGTGGTTCGAGACCATCGCCGGGAACCACCGCACCTGCTCGCGTGCGTCGGCGAGGTCGCCGGAGATGTGGGCCGGCGCGCCGACGATGCACTTGAGCTGGGCCGGGTCGCGGCCCGCTTCCTCGGCGGCGCGGCGCGCCGTCTCCATGATCCACTGGATGATCTCGGGATCAGCGAGCTGGATGATCACGCCGTCGGCGACGCGGCCCGCGACGGCGAGCGCCTTCGGCCCGTAGCCCGCGATCCACATCGGGATGCGCGGCAGCTCCGGGCGCACCCATTTGAGCTGGAGCTGCTTGTCGTTCCACTCGACCTCGTCGCCGTTCATGAAGTCGCGCACCATCGCGCACGCCTGCTCGAACTCCGCGACCTTCATCGGCTGCCGGCCGATGTAGCGGACGGCCGAGTCGCCGCGGCCGACGCCCATCGCCATCCGCCCGTCCGAAAGGTCGTGCAGCGTCGCGTACGCGCTCGCTAGCACCGTCGGGTCGCGCGTCGCCGGGTTCGTCACGAAGTGCCCGAGCCGAATCGTCGACGTCTCGCGCGCCGCGACGGCGAGCATCGGCACCGACTCCTGCCAGAGGACGTGCGAGTCGTACGTCCAGGCGTAGCCGAATCCGTGCCGCTCGGCGAGCTGGATCAGCTCGAGCCAGCGCGAGATCGGCGGATCAGGCAGGACGGTGACGCCGAAGTCCACGACCCGAGCCTATCGCCACGCCGCGGTCGTGACCAGCGCGGCGACAGCCCTGGCTGGAGCGAACATGCCCCGGTGCCAGGCACGGAGACATGCCCGGAAGGGAGGGCCAAGTCCCGCACGTGGTGTCTTGTAGGCCGGTTGGAGCTCGCACGGGGCCAGACGGGACATGCCCCGGTGCCTGGCACCAGGACGTGTCCGCACGAGACAGCGTTCCGCGCGCGTGGGCGAGTCTCGCAGTGAGCGAAGCTCAGCTTCGCGGGCTCTCTAGATGCGCTCGAGGACGACGACCGGGATCACCCGCTCCGTCTTCGTGGCGTACTCGTCGTAGTGCGGCCAGATCTCGTTCATCAGCTCCCACAGCCGCTCGCGCTCCTCGCCCTCCGCCACGCGAGCGCGGGCGCGGAAGCGGTCGCCTTTGATCTGGACGCCGACCTCCGGCGTCTTGGCGAGGTTCTTGAACCAGCCCGGATGGTCGGGCGCGCCGCCCTGCGACGCGACGATCACCGGCGTGTCGCCGTGGAGGTTGTAGATGAGCGGCGTCGTCGTCTCGCGGCCGGTGCGGCGGCCGGTCGTCGTCAGGAGGAGGATCGTCGCGCCCTCCTTCCATTCGTGCCCGACCTCGCCGTCGGTCTCGCGGTAGCGGCGTACGTGCTCCTGACCGAAGAGCTGCTGGGCTTCAGTGCTGCTCATGCAAATGCCTCCAATGCCTTCGTCGTCAGCCTGTCGAGGGCCTGCACCGAGAGCTCGAGGTGCTCCTCCTTCGTGTCCTCGAGCTTCGTGTGCGAGAGCCCACGTAGGGACTGAACGAACAGCATCACCGTCGGGATTCCCGCCCGCGCCACCTCGGCAGCGTCGTGGAGGGGCCCCGACGGGAGCCGGTGCGACGAGCCCGCGACCTCGCGCACCGACTCGTCCGCGAGCTCGATCAGCCGCTCGTCGAAGGGGATCGGCTCGATGCTCCAGATCCTGTCCCACTCGACCTCGACGTTCTCCTCCTGCGCGAATCGCTCGCTCGCCTCCCGCGCGAGCTCGAGCAGCCGCGCGAGCTTCGCGGCGTCGAGGTGGCGCTGGTCGAGGAGCTGCTCGGCCGTCTCGACGACGGACGTGACGATGCCGGGTCGGCAGACCACGCCGCCGGATGTGCAGACCGCGCCGTCCCCCACCTCCGCTGCGATCGGGCGGATCTCGAGGGCCAGCTTCGCGGCGCCGGCGAGCGCGTCGCGACGCTTGTCCATCGGCGTCGAGCCGGCGTGCGCCGCCTGGCCGCGCCACGTGACGAGGTGGCGCTCGACGCCGAAGGTGCCGAGGACGACCCCGAGCGGCAGGTCGAGCGACTCGAGCACCGGCCCCTGCTCGATGTGGAGCTCGAGGTACGCGGCCGCGCCGGCAAGCTGCTTGCTCGCCTCGAGCGCGCGGCCGAGGTCGACTCCATGCGCGGCGAGCGCTTCCGGAAGCGCGATCCCGTCGGAATCGCGGCGCTCGCGCAGCTCGTCCTGATCGCTCATCGAGCCGGCGGCCGCGGAGGAGCCGAAGAGCGAGCGGCCGAACCGCGCGCCTTCCTCGTCCGCCCAGTTCACGAGCCGCACGGTCAGCGGCGGCGTCCCCTCGTCGGCGAACCGGCGCAGCACCTCGACTCCCGCGAGAACGTCGAGACAGCCGTCGAGCCAGCCGCCGTTCGGCACCGAGTCCATGTGGCCGCCGATCAGGAGCGCGCGCTCGGACTGCCCAGGGAGCGTGAACCACTGGTTGCCCGCCTCGTCGATCTCCTCCTCGGCGCCGGTCGGAGCGACTTTCTCCCGCAGCCAGGCCCGCGCCTGCTCCCACGTCTCGGTCCACGCGACGCGCTGGGCGCCGTTCTCGTCGCCCGTCAGCTCCTGGAGCTCACGGAGCTCGGAGACCGTCCGTTCCGGTGACAGGCTCACCGCACGAGCTTAAACTCGGAGGCGATGTCGATCCTGATTCGGGGAGGGCGCATCGTCACCGCCGCCGACGACTTCGTCGCGGACGTCCTCGTCGAGGGCGAGCGCATCGCACTCCTCGGCGCCGACCTCGACGTCGCAGCCGACCGCACGATCGATGCGAGCGGCAAGTACGTCCTGCCGGGCTGCATCGACCCGCACACGCACCTCGACATGCCCTTCGGCGGCACGGTCACGATCGACGACTTCGAGTCGGGACAGGGGTCTGCTGCCTGCGGCGGCACAACCTGCCACGTGGACTTCTGCATCCAAGCGAAGGGGCAGACGTTCGCGCAGGCGCTCGAGGGATGGCACGCGAAGGCGAACGGGAAGGCGCTGATCGACTACGGCTTCCACATCGCGATCACCGATCTCGCTGACGCGGAACGGCTCGAGGAGCTCGCCACGCTGCCAGAGCAGGGCATCACCTCGTACAAGCTCTTCATGGCGTACAAGAACGTCCTGCAGGTCGACGACGAGACGCTCTTCCGCGCGATGGAGGTCGCCGCGGCGAGCGGCGCTCTCGTGATGGTGCACGCTGAGAATGGGGATGCGATCGACGTCCTCGTCCGCGAGGCCCTCGCACGCGGCGACACCGCGCCGATCCACCACGCGCTGACGCGGCCACCCGAGCTCGAGGGCGAGGCGACGAACCGCGCCATCCAGCTCGCGCGCATCGCCGGCAGCCCCCTCTACGTCGTCCACGTCACCTGCCGGGAGGCGGTCGAGCCGATCCGCCGGGCGCGCGAGCAGGGCTGGAACGTCTGGGGGGAGACGTGCACGCAGTACTTCTTCCGGTCGATAGACGACCTCGCGCAACCGGGCTTCGAGGGCGCGAAGTACGTCTACTCTCCCCCGGCCCGCGAGCCGTCGAACCACGACGTGCTGTGGGACGCGGTGCGCACGGACGCGCTCTCCGCGATCTCGACCGACCACTGCGCGTTCCTCTGGGACGGGCAGAAGACGCTCGGCAAGGACGACTTCACGAAGATCCCGAACGGCGGGCCGGGGCTCGAGGACCGGCTGAAGATGATCCACCACTTCGGCGTCCGCGGCGGGAAGATAAGCCTCAACCGGATGGTCGACCTCCTGGCGACGCAGCCGGCGAAGCTGTTCGGGCTCTACCCGCGCAAGGGGACGATCGCGGTCGGCGGCGACGCCGATCTCGTCGTCTTCGACCCCGAGCGGCGGGAGACGCTCTCGGCATCGACCCACCACTCGAAGTGCGACTACAACCTCTACGAGGGCACCGAAGTGGCGGGCGCGCCCGAAGTCGTGCTCCTGCGCGGTTCCGTCCTCGTCGAGGACGGCGAGCTCGTGGGAACGCCCGGCACGGGCCGGTTCGTGCGGCGAGCGCGGTTCGGAGAGCCGCTCGAGACCGGCGCCGTCCTCGACCGCCTCTAGCAGGGCTTCTTTTACTTCGGACGAACAAAAGCTGCGCTAGCCTCATGCGAGTCGTGGGGTCCCCCATCGAAGCGTGGCGTGGGCGCCTTGGGCTGCTCACGAGTCTCGCCTTCGCGCTCGCGGCGCTTCTTGCGGCGAGCGGGTCGGCGGCCGCCACTGCACGCGCTAAGGGCCTCGACGTCTCGAACTGGAACGGCACCATCAGATGGTCGAAGGTCGCTTCCGCCGGCTACCGCTTCGCGTTCGGCAAGGCCACGGAGGGCACGACCTACGCCGACGCGACCTACTCGACGAACCGGAACGGCAGCGAGACCGCCGGCCTCGTCTTCGGCGCGTACCACTTCGCGCGGCCGGCGGGCGGGAGCACGGCGGGGGCGACCGCGAGCGCGATCGCCCAGGCCAACCACTTCCTCGCCGTCGCGGCGCCGCAGCCGGGAGAGCTGCCGCCGGTGCTCGACCTCGAGGCGACCGGAAAGCTCACGAAGAGCCGGCTCCTGACCTGGACGCTCGCCTGGCTCGAGCAGATCTACGCCCGCACCGGCGTCGAGCCGTTCCTGTACACGTCGCCGAACTTCTGGAAGGCGAACCTCGGCAACTCGACGTCGGCCGCGGCCGCGGGCACGGAGCTCTGGATCGCACACTGGACGACTGCGAGCCGGCCGCTGGTTCCGGCGCAGAACTGGAACGGGAACAGCTGGACCTTCTGGCAGTGGACGGACTGCATCTCCGTTCCCGGGATCAAGCACTGCTCCGACGCCGACCGGATGAACGGTGCTAAGCCGGCCTCCGTCGCCATCGCTCCGTACGCGACCGGACTACCCCTCCTCTCGACCCCACCGACGGTCGTGGGGGCTCCCGAGGCGGGCCAGCTGCTGGCCACCGTGCCGGGCGCGTGGGAAGGCGGGAAGCCGCTCCAGTTCTCGTACCAGTGGATTCGCTGCGACGCGGCGGGCGCCAACTGCACGGCAATCGCGGGCGCGACCGCCGAGTCGCGCAGGCCGGTGAGCGCCGACGTCGGGCACTCGCTCAAAGTCGTCGTGACCGCCGCTTCCGCCGCCGGGAGCGCGACCGCCGCCTCGGCTCCGACCGCCGCCGTCTCCCCCGCCGGCACCCCGCCGACGGCGCAGCCCAGCAACCTCGCGCCGCCGCAAATCGTCGGCACGGCGCAGGCCGGACAGCTGCTGACCGGCTCCGTCGGGACCTGGACCGGCTCGCCGAAGAAGTTCACCTACCGCTGGCGCCGCTGCAACTCCGGCGGCGCGTCCTGTGTCGCGATCCCCCGCGCGACACAGTTGCACTACACGCTCACGCCCGACGACATCGGCTCCACCCTCTCGCTCGTCGTGACCGCGACCGGTGCGGGTGGCGCTGCGTCGGCGACCGCGGCGACGACCGCCGTGGTCGTGGCGGCGCCGCTGCCGCCCGTCTCAATCGGGTCGCAGACCGTGCGCCGCGGCATCGCAGGAAACCTCCAGACCGAGGACGGGCGCGCCATCGTCACCTGGCAGCCGGGGGCGGTTCCAGTGGGACGGACCGTCTCGCTCGGCACCTTCAGCGGCGCCCTCACCGTGCCGGGAAGCGAGGTCTCGCTCGCCGTGCCGGGGCTGTCGAAAGGCTTCAAATGGCCTCTCGACCTCATGTACGCGCAGCCGCAGCCGAACCGGACGGTGCTCGGCTACTCCACCGACGGGAAGGTCTACCATTCCCTCCCGGCGCTCCAGCCGGCGCAGCTTCCAGCGGGAACGGCCGTCGGGTGGTACGTGGACTCCAAGAACCTCACGCACGTGCTGACGCGGACGCCGCTCCAGCTCGCGCTGTTCAAGCAGGGCGCGTGGGGCGACCCGACCTACACGGGGGCAAACGGGCCTGTGCTGACACGGCAGGTGCCGCTCGAGGTCCTCCCGCATCCCTCCGACCGCAGCATCCTCCTCCTGACACGGCTCTCCCTCCAGGCGCAGGCCCGCATCTCCGCCTCGGTGACCGGCCCCGGCCGGAGAGTCGTTCCGATCCTCGGCAAGGGCAGCCGTCTCGGCGTGCCCCTTCCGGCCGGCCGCGCGTTCCGCGTCGCACAGGCCTACCGCCCCAGGCCCGGCACGGTCCTGGTGCGCCTACGGCTCAATGTCCGCGGTTGGCGGCCCGGCGCCTACAGCCTTCGCATCGTCGCCCTAGATCCGTGGGGCCGGCGCCGCGCCTTGACGCTGCGGTTCCGCTACCCCTGAGACAGAGCGCGCAGGCTGAGCAGCTCGTAGGCCACGTTCGCGGCCGCGAGGGCCGTCTGCTGTCCGGGGCCGTCGTAGGGCGGCGAGACCTCGACGACGTCGGCTCCGGCTAGGTCGATCCCCCGCAAGGCCCGGAGGAAAGCGAGCGCCTCCGCGGTCGAGAGGCCGCCGACCTCCGGCGTGCCCGTCCCGGGCGCGAAGGCGGGGTCCAGCACGTCGATGTCGAAGGAGAGGAAGATGGGACGCGCGCCGACACGGCTACGTACGAGGCCGCCGGGGCCGAGGGTCCGCAGCGCGTCGCAGGAGACGACTGCGAAGCCGAGCTTCCGCGCCGACTCGAGGTCCTCGGCGCCGTAGAGCGAGCCGCGCAGCCCGGCCTGCACCGACGCAGACGGCGCGATCAGCCCCTCCTCGAGCGCCCGTTTGAACGTCGTGCCGTGGAAGAAGCGCTGGCCGAAGTACTCCTCCCACGTGTCGCCGTGCGCATCGAGCTGGACGAGCGCGAGCGGCCCGTGCCGGCGCGCAAGGACGCGCAGCTCGGCGAGCGTGACCGAGTGGTCGCCGCCGAGGGCGAGCGGGAACACGCCGGCGTCGACGAGCGGCGCGAGCGCCTCCTCGACCTGCGCGTACGTGCGCTCGGTGTTGCCCGGCGAGACGGGTAGGTCGCCGTAGTCGACGATGGAGAGCGCCTCGACGACGTCGACCTCGAGGGCCGGGTTGTACGGCCGCAGCAGCGCCGACGCGGAGCGGATCGCCTCGGGACCGAAGCGCGGCCCCGTCCGGTAGCTCGTCGCCGTGTCGAACGGGATGCCGTAGACGGCGGCGTCCACGCCGGCCAGGTCCGTCGTGTGCGGAGCGCGCATGAAGGTCCGGATCCCCGCAAAGCGCGGCATGACCTGCGCGTCGAGCGGCCTATGGTGCGGCGGGTCCGGCACGCCTGCGGACGCTATCGCGTCTGGGGGAAGCCGAGATCGATCTGCGAGGTCGCGGGATCGGGCCAGCGCTGCGTGACGACCTTGCCGCGCGTGTAGAAGTCGATCGCCTCGGGCCCGTACACGTGCCGGTCGCCGAAGAGCGACGACTTCCAGCCGCCGAAGGAGTAGTACGCGACCGGCACCGGGATCGGCACGTTGATCCCGACCATCCCCGCCTGCACGTCGAACTGGAAGCGCCGCGCGGCGCCGCCGTCGCGCGTGAAGATCGCCACGCCGTTCCCGTACGGGCTCTCGTTCACGAGCCGCACGGCCTCCTCGTACGTCGCGACGCGCGTCACGCCGAGCACCGGGCCGAAGATCTCGTCGACGTACGCCTTCATCCCCGGCGTCACGTCGTCGAGCAGGCTCGGATTGAGGAAGAAGCCGTCTTCCGGCACGCCCTCGCGGCCGTCGACGACAACCGTCGCGCCCTCGGCCGGCGCGTTCTCGACGTACGACGCGACCCGATCGCGATGCTCGCGCGTCACGAGCGGCCCCATCTCCGACGCGGGGTCCATCCCGTCGCCGACCTTCACCTTCGGGATCCGCTCCCCGATCGCCGCGACCAGCCGATCGCCCACGTCGCCCACGGCCACGACGACGGAGACGGCCATGCACCGCTCGCCCGCGGAGCCGTAGCCCGCCGAGACGGCCGCGTCGGCGGCGGCGTCGACGTCCGCGTCAGGCAGGACGATCATGTGGTTCTTCGCGCCGCCGAGCGCCTGGCAGCGCTTGCCGCTCGCGGTCGCCTTCTCGTACACGTAGCGGGCGATCGGCGTCGAGCCGACGAACGAGATCGCGGCGATCTCGGGATGCTCGAGCAGCGCGTCGACGGCAACGCGGTCGCCCATGATCACATTGAAGACGCCGTCGGGCAGGCCCGCCTCGTGGAGCAGCTCGGCGACCCAGAGCGACCCCGACGGATCCTTCTCCGACGGCTTGAGCACGAAGCAGTTGCCGGACGCGATCGCCGGAGCCCACATCCACATGGGCACCATCGCTGGGAAGTTGAACGGCGTGATGCCCGCGACGACGCCGAGCGGCTGGCGAAGCGAGTAGACGTCGATCCCGGTCGACGCCTGCTCGGAGTGCTCGCCCTTGAGCAGGGTCGGCACGCCGCAACAGTGCTCGACGACCTCGAGCCCCCGCGTCACCTCGCCGAGCGCGTCGGAAAAGACCTTGCCGTGCTCGCGGACGAGGATCTCGGCCAGCTCGTCGCGCCGCGCGTGGAGGAGCTCGCGGATGCGGAAGAAGAGCTCCGCCCGCTTCGCAAGCGAGATCTCGCGCCAAGCGGGGAAGGCGTCCCGCGCGGCCCGTACAGCGGCGTCCACCTCCTCGGCGGTCGCGAAGTCGACGGCCCCGGTCTGGCGGCCGGTCGCGGGGTTGTACACGGGGCCGCTGCGGCCGGAGCCGCCCTCGACGCGCCGGCCGCCGATCCAGTGCGGAATCCGCGTTGCCGTGGGCGCGTCGACCGTCTCGGTCATGCCGAGTAGCCTAGCCGGGTGTCGGAGCTCGTCGACTTCGCCGAGGCGGCCGGGCCGTTCCTGGAGCCTGCTTCAGGCCGCCTGCTGCGTGTCACAGACGGCTTCGTCCTCTCCGCTCAGCTCGGGAACACGTGGGCGGCGGTCGAGCGGGTCCGCCTGCGCGCCGACGAGCTGCCGGAGTCGATCGCGGCGGTCGACGCATTCATGCACGAGAGCGGCACCGAGCGCGCAAGCTGGTGGCTGACCGAACGCTCGACGCCGGACGAGGAGGCTTTCCTCGCCGCCGGCCTGGTGCTGAACGAGGCGGACTACCTCTTCGCCGCGATGGTGCTGACGGCCGAGCCGCCGACGGTCGAAGGGATCGAGGTTCGCCCGATCGCAACGGTCGAGGAGTACACCGAATCACGGCGGCTCGCGATCGAGGCGTTCGCCGAGCCGCACCAGCGCAACCCGAGCGACGACGACCTCGCGGCGGAGTGGCAGCACCGAGTCGACCCGATCTTCGCGGCGTGGCTCGACGGCCGGATGGCATCGGTCGGCCGCGCCTTCTATACCCGGGCCGGCGCCTACCTGATGGGCGGCACCACCGCCGCTTGGGCCCGGGGGCGCGGCGCGTACCGCGCGGTCGTCCGCGCTCGTTGGGACGAGGCCGTGCGGCGCGGCACTCCGGCGCTGGCGGTCGGCGCCGGCCCCATGTCCCGGCCGATCCTCGAGCGCCTGGGATTCGAGCGGGTGCTCGAGTTCCGTCGGCTCGAGTCCGTACGCTCTTCGTCGTGAAGGAGATCTGCCCGCGCTGCAGCGCCGAGATGGAGTGGCGCCACGGCACGTTCCAGTGCCCGAAGTGCCGCTTGAAAATTGGTTGCTGTGAGGGCGAGACGGGTGATTGCCGCGATCCGGCCTAGGCTGGAAGAGCTCGAGCGGTCGGGGCCCGACCCGCGCTCGAGCGAGCTGCTCGTGGTTCTGTGCTGGCTCGTTCGGGACCACATATCGGTCGACGAGGCGGAGCTGAAGGCCGCCCGCCGCCGCGCGATGTTCGTCCTTGCAGCCGGCGGCGACCCGCACCGCGATCTCGGCCTCGAATCGGTCGCGGCGGAGCGGCTCGCCGACGAGCTCGACACGCCGGAGCGGCGCGCACAGCTCGCAGCCGCGCTCGACGACCTCCCTGCGGACGATCTCCCGGCGGTGGCCGCCGCCGCCGAGTCGCTCCGTTCCGACCCCGAGCTCGCGTGGCGCTCGTTCGCACTGTCGCTTCTCGCCGACGAGCTCGCGGCTGAGTAGCCGAGCCGAAAACCGACTACTCTGGAGCCACTCCGTGGCGATCTCGAGACCGGATCCTCGCCGTCGGTTGAAGCTCCCCCGCAACCTGCCGCGCGGGCGCCGACTCCAGCCGTACTCACGCGTCGACGCGCCGTACTTCCGCAGCCCGGGCTTCTACGTCCGCGTCGGTGGCCTGGCGGTCATCGTCGCCGCGGGGCTCTCGCTCCTGCTTCTGCGCGCGTGGTCGATCCAGGTGCTGCACGGGAAGCAGTACGCGAAGGCGGCGCGGACGCAGGCGTTTCGTACCGTCGATCTCCTCGGCGCGCGCGGCGCGATCGTCGACGACCAGGGACGGCTGCTCGCCGGCACGACCGGACACGTCGTCGTCGAGGCCGACGCCGCCTCGTTCGGCAGTCGAGACGCACACGGGGTCTGGCACCCGACCGCTGCGGGCCTCCTCGCCCTCGGCCGCTTCGCGCGCCTCACGGGGACCCGCCGGAGCCTCCTCGTCAAGCGAATCACGAACGACATCCTCCACTCCCCCTTCGCGCCCGCGGTCGTCATCCCGCGGCCAACGGCTGCGTTGGCCACCTACCTGCAGGAGCGGAGCGGCAAGTACGCAGGCTTCAAGGTAGGCGTTGACGAGGCGAGGAGCTACCCGCAGGGCGCCTTCGGCAGCGAGTTCCTCGGCCTTCTGGGCCAGGTGGACGAACAGCAGCTCAAGTCCGGCGCCTACAAGGCAGCGCAGCCGGGCGAGGTCGTCGGCCGGAGCGGCGTCGAGGCTGCGTACGACTCGCTCCTCAACAAGGGCTTCGTGCAGGCGAAGATCCCAGTCGATTCCCTCGGCCGCATCGCCGGCGCCCTCCGCGTGCCGCGGCAGAAGCAGCCCCCGACGCTGCAGCTCTCGATCGACATGCGGCTCCAGAAGGCCGCACAGAACGCGCTGGTCTACGGGATGGAGCAGGCGCGCCTCAACGGCCATTCGCCGACCGGCGCCTCCGCGGTCGCCATCGATCCGTGGACGGGCGCGATCAAGGCGCTCGTGAGCTATCCGACCTTCAACGAGAAGGTCGCGGCCATGAATACCAACTACCTCGCCCGCCTCTACAAGCAGGAGATCTCGACGCCGACCCTGAACCGGGCGATCGCCGGCGTCTATCCGACGGGCTCGACCTTCAAGCCGATCATCGCCGAGGCCGCGCTCAGCGGCGGGGTCATCACCCCGTACACGCCGCAGCTCTGCAGCGGCTCCTTCACCCTTGGCAACCACACTTTCTTCAACGTCGAGCGCGGCGCGTACGAGTCGATGACGCTGCCGACGGCGCTCGAGCAGTCGTGCGACACGTGGTTCTACCGCCTCGGCGACCGGATCTGGGCGGCCGACCCGAGGGCGCAAGGAACGCTGATCCAGCGCTGGGCGCGGAACCTCGGTCTCGGCAAGCGGCCGCCGATCGACCTGACCGGGGCCTTCCCGGGCTACGTCCCCGCGCCGCACTCGTTCCAGAAGCTGTTCGGTTTCCCGTGGACGGAGGGGCAGACGATCAACCTCGCGATCGGCCAGGGCGCGCTGCAGGTCAGCCCGCTCCAGCTCGCGGTCGCGTACTCGGCGCTGATCAACGGAGGTACGGTCGTGCGGCCGCACGTCGGCGAGGCAGTGATCCGGAACGGCGTCCGCCACCTCCTGCGCTTCAAGCCGGTGCGCAAGCTGAAGCTGTCGCCGTACACCTGGGCGATCAAGGAAGGGCTCTATGCGGCCGCCAACAATCCGGCTGGCACGTCGGCCTCCGTCTTTTCGGGCTTCCCGATTCCGGTCGCCGGCAAGACGGGGACCGCGGAGGCGCCGACCGTGACGAATTCCGGCGACCACTCCTGGTACGCGTCGTGGGCGCCGTACAGCCACCCGAAGCTCGTCGTCGTCGCGATGATCGAGCACGGCGGCTTCGGCGCCGAGGCGGCCGCGCCGACCGTGAAGCGGATCTACCAGGCGTACTTCCACCTGAAAAGCTCCTGAAGAAATACGCCTCGAAAACGGGTTGAGCGGCGCGGTCCGAAAGACGACAATGCGGTCATGACAACATCGCCGTCGCTCGCGCGCCCGGAGATCCAGGCCGAGCTGATCTCCGAGGCGCTCGGCTCGGCGAACGTCGGCTTCCTCGTCTGGGACGAGGACCGGCGCTACATCGCGGCCAACGCCGCAGCATGCGAGATCCTGGGCACGACGCTGGACGAGCTGCTGGGCCAGCAGGTCGGAGCGCATACGCTCGACGGCCCCAACGCCGTCGACGACGCGCTCGCGGCCGGCTTCGCCTCGGGCAATGCGGTCGTGAAGCGGTTCGACGGTCGGGGGACGGTCGAGGTCTTCTACGCGACGTTCACGACGAAGACCGCCGGGATGCCGTTCATGGCCACCGTGCTCGCGCCCCTGTAGGCGAGTCGATCGTCTTCACCTGGCGCGCGTGCCGCTGATCGCGCCGGTGTTGAAGCCGAGCCAGTGCATGCGGCCCAGGTAGCGCGCGTGCTCGACCTTCATGCAGCGGTCCATGACGACGTCGAGACCGGCCTCGCTCGCGATCCGGGCGCCCTCGGGGCTGATCACGCCGAATTGGAGCCAGAGCGCGCCGGCACCGGCGTCGACGGCCTCCTGCGCGAGCTCCGGCACAGCCGCGGGATTGCGGAACACGTCGACGACGTCGATGTGCTCCGGCACGTCGGCGAGCGTCGGGTACGCGCGCTCGCCGAGCACCCGCTCCTCGTGTGGGTTCACGGGGACGATGCGGTAGCCGTGCCGCTTCAGGTAGTAGCCGACGAAGTGGCTCGCGCGCAGCTCGTTCCTCGAGAGGCCCACGAGCGCAACCGTGCGCGCGTTGAGGATGAGCTCGAGGATCGTGTGCGGGTCCTGGAACTCCTTCACGCGACGACCGTGGCCTCGCGCGCCGCCCTCAGCGCCTGCTCGAGATCCCACAGCAGGTCATCGACGTCCTCGAGCCCCACCGAGAGGCGCACCGTGCCCGGCGCAACGCCGGCCGTGACGAGCTCTTCGTCCGAAAGCTGGCGATGCGTCGTCGACGCCGGGTGGATGACGAGGCTCTTGGTATCGCCGACGTTGGCGATATGGCTCCACAGCGTCAGCGCCTCGATGAAGCGGCGGCCGCCGTCCCGGCCGCTCTCGAGGTCGAACGAGAAGACCGAGCCGGCACCCAGCGGCAGGTACTTGTCGACGAGACTCCGATAGGGGCTGTCCGACAGCGCGGGATGCCGCACCAGGCTCACGCCGGGCTGATCCTGCAGCCAGTGCGCAACGGCGAGCGCGCTCTGCACGTGGCGCTCCATGCGCACGGGCAGCGTCTCGAGCCCGGTGAGCAGCAGAAATGCGTTGAAGGGCGCCAGCACCGCACCGAGGTCGCGCAGCGTCTCGGCCCGCAGCTTCATCAGCAGCCCGTACACGCCGAACGTCTCGTGGAAGCGCAGGCCGTGATAGGCGCTCGAGGGCTCCGCGATGTTCGGGAAGCGGCCGTTCGACCAGTTGAACTCGCCCGAGTCGACCACGACGCCGGCGATCGTCGTGCCGTTGCCGACGATGAACTTCGTCGCCGAGTGCACGACGATGTCGGCGCCCCATTCCAGCGGCCGGCAGAGATAGGGCGTCGCGAACGTGTTGTCCACGATCAGTGGTGCTCCCACCTCCTGCGCGACCGTCGCGGCCGTCTCGAGGTCGAGCACGTTGCCCCCGGGATTCGCGATCGTCTCCGCGAAGAGGATCTTCGTGGCCGGCGAGACAGCCTTCCGCCAGCCGTCAGAGTCGTCCATGTCGACCCAGTCGAGCTCGATCTGCAGCTTCCGCGCGAGATGGTTGAGCTGCGCCGTCGAGCCGCCGTAGAGCGCCTTCGCGACTGCGATGTGGTCTCCCGGCTCGAGCAGCGCGAAGAAGAGCGCAGCCTGCGCTGCGAGTCCGCTTGCAAATGCGACGGCCCCGACACCGTTCTCGAGGTTCGCTATCCGCTCCTCGAACGCGGCGACCGTCGGATTCATGATCCGGCTGTAGATGTTCCCGTACTCCTGCAGGTTGAAGTACGCCGACGCCGACTCGGTGTCCTCGAAGACGAAGCCCGCCGTCTGGTAGATGGGCGTCGCGCTGGCACCGGTGTAGGGATCCGGACGCTGTCCGGCGTGCACGGCACGAGTGTGGAATCCGAACTCGCGGCGCTCGTCGCCCATCGGCGGTCAGCCTACCGGCGGCTCCGCCGGCAATCCGGCGCGTTATGGACCTCCGGCTGCACGCACCTATCCGAACGGGGTGTGCGATCGCAACGGCGTCGACCTACGAAACGAACGTGACTACGGCACTGACTGACGCATGGCTACACGGAGCGAGGTAGGCACATGGTGACTGCAGCTGCGAGGCCGCACTTTTTTTGGGTAGGTGAGGATCCCGAGACCCAGGAGCGCGTTCGTAATTGGCCCATCGGCCCCGCACTCCTCGAGACGCTGGGCGATCTCAACTCGGACGTGCGCGAGGCGCTCGCGGATGAGCGCGCTCGGCTCAGCCAGCACGGCTACCCGAAAGATCTCCCGCTGCCTGCTGTTTGGTGGACTCCGCGAGCTCGCGTCGAGCTCGTCGCAGTCGCCGCCGCCGGTCTCGGCAGCTAGCCAGCTCGTAGCACGCGCGCTCGTCCGTTCAGGTCCCGACCCTGAGCGAGGCGCGGGCTAGTTAGGGCTGCAGCTCTACTGGTCAGCCCACCAATCGCGCTGGCCATCGACGTCGTCGCGCTGAGCCTCGCTGGGCGCGGCGATCACGAGGATCTCAAGGCCCTCCGGCCCGGCCTCGTAGCCTCGCCACGTACCGGGCGGGACGCGCACCGCGTCCCATTCCTTGAGCTCGACGATCTCGTCATCGAGCTTCATCCGCCCGTTCCCGTGCATGACCACGTAGACCTCCTCTTGCTTCTTGTGCGTGTGGCCGTACGGAAAGCGATAGCCGGGCGGCACGCGCTGATAGCTCAGGCTGGATTCCTCGAGCTCGAGCGCCGCGGTCGCCGCGCGGAACTCGAGGTCCGGCGGGCCGTCGAACCGCGAGCCGATGTCCTCCAGATCCTCCTTGATGTTTCTGAGCGTGAACGGCACGGCGCAATCCTATGGCCGCCCGGCGTAAGGTTCGGGCATGGACTGGCCGGCACCCCTGACCGTCCGCGAGCTTTCGGCCGAGCTCCGCTGCTCCGAGGACGAGGTTCGCGCTCTGATCCGCGCCGGGGAGCTGCGGACGGTCGCCTGCGGGATTCGGCCCGGCCTCGTTCCACGCCACGAGTTCGACGACTACCTTCGCCGGCTCCGCCACCAGCGCAGCGACTCGAACCGATCTTCGACGACACCGTAGATCCCACCGACGAGGCTCAGTCGCCGACCGCCAGCGGCGGACCGAGGTTGACCTGACCGTGGGCCCGGAAGATGCTTTCCAGCCGCTCCGGCGAAGGTCGAGGCGCGTCGCTGGGCGGCAGTGTCGGCGCACCTGCCGAGATCGAGCCGTCACGGATCATTCGTTCGAGTCCCGCCGGGGTGCTGAGCACGAGCACCCGCGCACTGTCGCTGTCCACGCGAAAGGTATGCGCCACGCCCATCGGGACGACTGCAGCTGCGCCCGCCTCGAGGTGAAAGCGCTGCTCACCCGCCTGAATGGTGAGCCGCCCCTCGAGCACGACGTAACTCTCGTCTTGCGGATGCGTGTGAAGCGGTGGGGATGTGTGGCGGGGGAAGAGGAACTCGATCAACGCGAAGCGCCCGTCACTTGCCTCACCCGCCACCTTGATCGTTGCCAACGTGCCGAGGAAACCAGAGCTGCTCGCCCTCCCCCGCACCAGACCAGCTCGCCGTCCGCCACCGCGATCCGCGGTGCCGCGCGCTCGATCTATCAGCTCGCTACATCGACGATCCTGACACCGACCGCGGAGCGAGGAAGCGCGCGGGGCGGATCGCCGAGATCCCGGACGCGACTAGCGACGACGAACTTGCTGCGATCGAAGCATTCACGACACCGTGCGTCCACTGCGTTCCCGGAGCACGAAGTCTGTGGTCATCGTTTCCGCTCGAGTTCGAGCAAACGTACGAGTACGACGAATAGCAGCCACTCTCGCGCATTGCATCGGGGGCATCGCTGAACACTGGCCCAGGCGAGCGACCTTGTCCTTTTAGGCGACGTTCATCCCAGAGAACCCCGTTCACGCGGATCGTCAGGGAATGATGTTCTGGTTGAGCCGAAAGGTGTTGTCCGGGTCGTATTTGCGTTTGAGCTGGGCAAGGCGGTCGTAGTTGGGACCGTATGCGGCTCGGACTCTGCTCGCGTCATCGTTGTCGAGGTAATTGACGTAGGCGCCATCGG
>DAIMGZ010000022.1:0-22113 GCA_036723535.1 Gaiellaceae bacterium | reverse complement strand
TGGTGAAGGTTCGAAACGTTTCGAACCTCGTCCAGGCCAAGGGCCGGAGGCTAAGCCTCCGCGTAGCGGGGCTTAGCTGGAGGCCGGACTGCGCTCGCGCCGGCCTTCGCCGCGCGCGAGCGCACGAGGCAGCCCTCTCGTCCAGAGCATCGAAAGCAAAGACAGCACGGAGCGCCCGAGATCGCAATCTCGGGCGCGCGGAGTTCCTTTTCCCAGCTTGCAAGAGCGAAGCTCTTGCAAGCTAGAGGATCGCCCCCTCCAGGCGCAGCAGCCACTCCTTCCGGTCGAGGCCGCCGCCGTAGCCGGTGAGGCTCCCGCTCGCTCCGACGACCCGGTGGCAAGGGAGGACGATCGGCAGAGGGTTCCGGTTCATCACCGTGCCGACGGCCCGTGCCGCGCGCGGGGCGCCCACCTGGGCGGCGAGCGTGCCGTACGTCGTCGTGTGTCCGTACTCGATCCGGCTCAGCTCGTCGAGGACGCGCCGGTGAAACTCCGGCACCGCACGGAGGTCGAGCTCCAGGTCGAAGGCGTGCCGGCGGCCGGCGAAGTACTCGTCCAGCTCGCGGCGTGCGCCGTCGAGCGCTTTCGGGGCGCGCAGGACGCGCGGGCCGAAGTCCCGGGCGAGCCGCTCGAGCTCCGCCTCGGGCTCCGGGTCGAAGCCGACGCGGCAGAGGCCGTGCTCGCTCACTCCCACGAGCAGCGACCCGATCGGCGTGTCGTCGAGGATGTCGTAGGCGACATCAAGGTCGCCGGACGCGACCGCAGCCGCGCGGAAGCGCTCGTCGAGAACGGTCGAGACTCCGGTCATCGCTGCTCCTTCTCCTTCCGCAGCCGCCGCACTCCCGCGGAGGCCGCCTGTCGCGCCGCCTGCTCGTTCGAGCCGAGCGCGGCGCCGATCGCGTCGTAGTCGAGGTCGTACCCGTAGCGAAGGACGATCGCTGCGCGCTCCTTCGGTGGCAGGCCGTCGGTCAGCGGGGCGAGCTCTTCGACGGCGGGACGCTCGTCCTCGCCCGCGGGCTCGACCGTCAGCTCCGCCGTGGGTCGCTCGCGCCGCGCGGCGTCGATGACCGCGTTCGTGGCGATCGTCAGCACCCAGGCGCGCAGGTGCTCGCCGTGCTCGAGCCGGCCGTAGGCGCGCAGCGCGCGCAGGAACGTCTCCTGGAACAGGTCGTCGGCGCGGTCGCTGCCGGCGCGCCGGCGTAGAAAGGCGAGCACCTCGCCCTGGTGTGACTCGTAGAACCGTTCGAAGGGAGGGACGCCGGTCACCATCCAGTGAAACGTAGTGGGGGTTCAAGATGTGAGGCGTGCAGCTTGCAGTCGTCGGCCACGTCGAATGGGTTGAGTTCGCCCGCGTCGAGCACGCTCCCGAGCCGGGCGAGATCGTGCACGCGCTCGAGACGTGGGAGGAGCCGGCGGGCGGCGGCGCAGTCGCGGCCGTCCAGCTCGCCAACCTCGCAGGCTCATGCCTCCTCTTCACGGCGCTCGCCGGCGACGAGCTCGGGCGGCGATCGCGCGAAGAGCTCGAGGCGCGCGGCGTCACCGTGCACGCGGGCGAGGCACGCGGCACGCAGCGCCGGGCCCTCACGCACGTGGACGAAGCCGGCGAGCGCACGATCACGGTCCTCGGCGACAAGCTGCTCCCTCCCGGGGAGGACGGCTCGCTGCCGTGGGAGCTGCTGGGCCGTTGCGATGCCGTCTACTTCGTGAGCGGGGACATCCCCGCTCTGCGCGCGGCGCGCCGCTGTGCCGCGCTCGTCGCCACGGCTCGCGAGCTCGCGACGCTCCGCCGGGCGGCCGTGCAGGTCGACGTGCTCGTCGGCAGCGGCGAGGACGCGGCCGAGCGGATCGAATCCGGCGAGCTCGAACCGGCCCCGCAGATCGTCGTCACCACGGCCGGCGCCCTCGGCGGCTGGATCCGTCCCGGCGGGCCGTTCCGAGCGGCGCCTCTGACGGGGCCGATCTCCGACGCCTACGGCTGCGGCGACTGCTTCGCCGCCGGCCTCACGTACGGACTCGCGCTGGGGAAGGCGGTGGACGAGGCGGTCGCCATCGGCGCCCAGTGCGGTGCGGCCGTCCTCACCGGCCGTGGCGCCTACGGGCACCAGCTCACGGCCGACGATGTACACGTGGGCTGAGGCGCGGCCTGCACCCGGCACGTCCGCGTGGACTACTTGAGGTAGACAGGTGGAGTTTGGTGGGGTAAGGTGGGGCGCAGTGGTTCGATAGGGAGAACGCCCCATGCTTCTCGGCGAGCACGAGCATACGATCGACGACAAGAACCGCCTCACGCTTCCAGCGAAGTTCCGGCGGGCGTTCGAGGACGGCATCGTCGTCACCCGGGGCTTCGACGGCTGCCTCTATGCGTGGACGCCGGACGCCTGGGTGAACTACCGCGACTCGACCCTCGCCACCCTGCACCCGCTGAGCCAGCAGGGCCGGCGGATGCAGCGCTACGCCTTCTCCGGCGCCAGCGAGACGACGCCGGACAAGCAGGGGCGGGTGAGCATCCCGCCCGCGCTGCTCGCGCACGCGAAGCTCGGCCGCGACGTCGTCGTCGCCGGGGTCAACGACCACCTCGAGATCTGGGACCGCGCCGCCTGGAAGCGCGAGCTCGCCGAGGTCGAAGGGAGTGCTGAGGATGTTGCCGAACGTCTTGCAGCCCAGGGAAGCTGACCACGTCCCCGTCCTCGCCGAGGAGGTGCGGGCGAGTCTCGCCGTGCAGCCCGGTGAGACGATCATCGACGCCACCTTCGGCGCCGGCGGGCACGCGGCGGTCCTCGCCGCCGACCTCCGCGGCAAAGGAAAGCTGATCGCGATCGACCGCGATCCGACGGCCCGGACGTACTTCGAGCGGCTCGCGAAACGCACGACGGTGAATGCTCGGCTCCTGCGCGGCGACTTCGGCGTCGACCTACCGCAGCTCGCGGACAACGGCGTCCGTGCCGACGCGATCCTCCTCGACCTCGGGGTGTCCTCGATGCAGCTCGACCGGCCCGAGCGCGGTTTCTCGTACGCCGTCGACGCGCCGCTCGACATGCGGATGGACCCGACCCAGGACGTCAGCGCGAGCGACGTCGTCAACACCTGGAGCGAGCGAGACCTCGCGACGATCTTCCGTCGGTACGGCGAGGAGCGGTACGCGAGACAGATCGCGCGGGCGCTCGACCGCCGCCGGCGCGAGCAGCCGTTCGAGCGCACCGGCGAGCTCGTCGATGCGATCAGGGCGGCGATTCCGGCGCCGGCTCGCTTCGGCGAGGGCCATCCCGCGAAGCGGGTCTTCCAGGCGCTGCGGATCGCGGTCAACGGCGAGCTCGACTCGCTCGAGACCGCGCTGCCGGCCGCGCTCGAGATCCTGCGCCCCGGCGGCCGCCTCGCTGTCATCTCCTTCCATTCGCTCGAGGACCGGATCGTGAAGCGGTTCCTGCGCGACCGAGAGCGCGGTTGCACGTGCCCGCCCGACTTCCCGATCTGCGTCTGCGGCCACGAGCCCGAGCTCCGGGCGTTGCCGCGGAGGCCCATCCGGCCGGGTCAGGTGGAGATCGCGGCGAACCCACGCTCCGCCTCGGCGCGGCTGCGCGCAGCGGTCAAGACCGGCGCGGAGGAGGGCTGATGGCGGCGGTCGACTGGTTCGCGCAGGCGGCGGTCGCCGAGCCGGCGCCGGCCCCGCCGCGCCGGACACGGCGCGCCGTGGAGCGTCCGGCGGCGCCCGTACGCTCGCGGCGCAGGGTTGCTCGCCGCCGCGTTCGTGGCGACATCGTCTGGATGATCCTCTTCGCACTCCTCCTCGTCGGCATCGTCGCGGTCAACGTCGCCGTCCTGCGGGCGCACGTCGCTATGTCGCGACTCGACCAGCAGCAGGCACAGCTCAAGGCGCAGAACCAGGCGCTCGCCTCCCGGCTCTCCGCTGCCAGCTCGGCGCCGCGGATCGAGGCGGCCGCACGCCGGCTCGGCCTCGTGCAGGCGCCGGCCGCCAACACGAGCTATCTCGATCTCTTGCCGCGCCGTTGAGGGTGCGCGTCGTCAACTCGCGGCTCCGTCTTCTCCTCCTCATCATCCTCCTCACCTTCGCCGCCCTCGGCGCTCGGGCAGCGTGGATCCAGACCGTCCGCGCGTCGTCGCTCGCCGCGCGGGCGCAGGCGCAGACGAAGGCCGACCTCGTGCTCCCCGCCGGGCGCGGTACGGTCTTCGACCGGCTAGGGACGCCGCTCGCGATCGGCGAGCAGGCGACCGACGTCATCGCCGACCCGATGCAGATCTCCGACCCGCGGCGTGAAGCGCGCATCGCTGCGAGGGTGCTCGGGATTCCCTTCCGGCCGCTGTACCGGGCGCTCGCCGACCGCAGCCGCGGGTTCGTCTACGTCGAGCGGAAGGCGCCGTCGAGCCGTGCGACGGCGCTCGCGAAGCGTGACCTGACGGGGTTCACGTTCCAGCCGGACGAGCGTCGCGTCTATCCGCAGGGCACGGTCGCCGCGCCCGTCCTCGGCTACGCCGGCACCGACAACACCGGCCTCGCGGGGCTCGAGCTCGAGCTGAACAAGGAGCTGTCGGGGACCACCGGTCGTGCGACGGTGGTGCGGGACGCGCTCGGCCAGGCCGTCAACACGATCCAGGAGCGCCCCGCTCGGGACGGCCGCGACGTCTTTCTCACGCTCGACAGCCACATCCAGGCGAACGCGGAGCAAGTGCTCGAGCAGACGGTGCGCGAGTGGCATGCGAGGGACGCGACGGCGATCGTGATCGACCCGCACACCGGTGCGATCCTCGCCATGGCGCAGGAGCCCGGCTACAACGCGAACGACTACCCCGGGGCGACGGCGCATGGTCTCACGACCGACCATGCGGTGGGCGACGTCTTCGAGCCGGGCTCGGTGTTCAAGGTGGTGACGATCGGCGGCGCCCTGTCGGAGCACGTGGTGACGCCGCGCACGGCCTTCACGCTGCCGTACTCGATCCACGTCGCCGACCGCGTGATCCACGACGCCGAGATCCGGCCGACCGAGCGGATGACGGTCGCGCAGATCCTCCAGCGCTCGTCGAACGTGGGCGCGATCACGATCGCCGAGCGGTATCTCGGCGAGGCCGGCCTGAAGCGGTGGATGGCGCGCTTCGGGTTCGGCCGCCGGACGGGCGTCGACTTCCCCGGCGAGAGCCCCGGCCTGCTCCCCTCGTACTGGTCCGGGTCGACGATCGGCAACGTCCCGATTGGACAGGGCGTCTCGGTCACCTCCATCCAGCTCGCCTCCGCCTACGCGGCGATCGCGAACGGCGGCGAATGGATCCAGCCGCACCTCCTCGACCACGTCCTCGGCCAGCCGTCGCCGCGGCTGCACAGGCGGAGGATCCTCGCGCCCGGAATCGACCGCGAGCTCCGGACGATGCTGAAAGGCGTCGTCTCCGACCAGGGGACGGGGCAGCTCGCCGCGATTCCCGGCTACACCGTCGCCGGCAAGACCGGGACGGCGCAGAAGCCAGGGTCGCACGGGTACATCCCGGGTGCGTACGTGGCGACCTTCGTCGGCATGGTGCCGGCGACGAGCCCGCACCTCCTCGTGCTCGTGAGCGTCGACGAGCCGCACGGCGCGATCTTCGGCGGCATCGTCGCAGCGCCCGCGTTCGCGCAGATCGCCTCCTTCGACCTCCAGTACCTCGAGGTTCCTCCGGATCTGCGGATCCGGTAGCTCGCGGGTGCTTCGCACCCGCTCGCTGGGGAACGGAACTCCGCTGCCGGGAGAGCGCGGTCTCCCGGCAGCTCCGTGCTGTTTTTGGCTTCGATGCTCTGGACGAGATGGCTGCCTGGTGCGCTCGCGCGCGGCAGAGGCCGGCGCGAGCGCGGTTCGGCCTGCGGCTAAGCCCCGGTGCGCGGCAGGCTTAGCCTCCGGCCCTTGGCCTGGATGAGGTTCGAAACGTTTCGAACCTTGATCGCGGCCAGGGCAGCGGCGTAACGGTGCGTTACGACGCCGCCGGACTAGCCGGCGAGCACCCTTAGCCTGCTCGCCCGCGACGGAAGTACGGTCTGAACCTTGCGTCAGCCCCTATGTGCTTTCAGCACGGAGCCAACGGGAGACCACGCTCTCCCGTTGGCGGAGTTCCGTTGCACACCGAGCGAGACCGCAGGTCTCGCTCGGTAGAGTCGGCGACGATGGACCTGGAGCGCCTCGTGGCAGCGCTCGAGCCGGTGGAGGTGCTCGGGCGCCCTTCGGTCGAGGTGCGCGATCTCGTCTATGACGCTCGCGCCGTCACGGCGGGCGCTCTCTTCTTCGCCGTTCCGGGTGAGCGCGCCGACGGCCACGACTTCGCTGCCGAGGCGGTCGAGCGTGGAGCGGTCGCGCTCGTGGTGGAGCGTGGGCTCGACCTGCCGGTGCCGCAGGTCGTCGTCGCGGACTCGCGCGCCGCGATGGCGCCGGCAGCGGACGTCTTCTTCGGCGAGCCGACCCGCGAGCTCGAGGTCGTCGGCGTCACGGGCACGAGCGGCAAGACAACGACAAGCTTTCTCCTCTTCGCGATCCTCGCCGCGGCCGGGCGGCGTCCCGGCTTGCTCGGGACGGTCGAGGCGCGCGTCGGCGGCGAGCGGCGCGGCGTCGTGCGGACGACGCCCGAGGCGATCGACCTGCAACGGCTGTTCCGCGAGATGCTCGACGCAGGCGACCGCTCCTGTGCGATGGAGGCGTCGTCGCACGCCTCCGTCCTCCACCGTCTCGACTGCGTCCGCTTCGCAGTGCTCGTCTTCACGAACCTCAGCCAGGATCACCTCGACTTCCACGGCGACATGGAGTCGTACTTCCAGGCGAAGCGGCGCCTTTTCCTCGCCGAGCCGCGGCCGGTCGCGGTCGTCAACGTCGGCGACGAGTGGGGGAGCAGGCTGGCCGCCGAGCTGCCGGACGCGATCACCTTCAGCGCCAAGGACGCCGGCCAGCTGGCCGACGTCGATCTGAAGCTGCGCGGTCGCTTCAACGTCGAGAACGCGCTGGCAGCTCTCTTCGCTGCGCGGCTGCTCGGCATCGAGGAGGACGCGATCCGGCGCGGCCTCGAATCCGTCCGCGGCGTGCCGGGCCGCTTCGAATCCGTGGACGCCGGCCAGCCGTTCCACGTGATCGTCGACTACGCACACAAGCCCGGCGCGCTCGAGAACGTGCTGCGCGCGGCCCGCGAGCTCGCCGCCGGGAACCACGTGATCTGCGTCGTGGGGGCGGGCGGCGACCGAGATCGCGGCAAGCGGGCACTCATGGGACGGCTCGCCTCGGAGCTCGCCGACGTTGCGATCATCACCTCCGACAACCCGCGCAGCGAGGATCCCGAGGCGATCGCGGCGGAGATCGTGTCCGGAGCGGCGGGCGAGGTCGAGATCGAGCTCGATCGCGCTGCGGCCATCGGGCACGCGATCGAGCTGGCACGGCCGGGCGACGTCGTCGTCATCGCCGGGAAGGGAGCCGAGCAAGGCCAGGAGCTCGCCGACCGGACGGTTCCGTTCGACGATCGCGAGACGGCGAAAGAGGCCTTGCGAGCGTTGGAGGCGAGCACCTGATTCCGCTGCCTCTCGCCGAGGTGCGAGCGCTCTCGTTGGGACGGCTCGAGGGCGACGCAGACACGGTCACCGGCGTCGAGGTCGACTCGCGCCGGATCCAGCCGGGCGACCTCTTCGTCGCGGTCTCGGGCGGCGAGGCGTACCTCGAGGACGCCCGCGCGCGGGGCGCTGCTGCGACGCTCCTGCCGGACGACGGCCACGCCGCCCTCGCCGCACTCGGCAATGCCGTCCGCGCCCGCAGCGATGCTCGCGTCGTGGCGATCACCGGCTCGGTCGGCAAGACGTCGACGAAGGACATCCTCGCGGCGCTCCTACGTCCTCGCCTGCGCACGGTCGCGGCCGAGGACGGCTTCAACAACGAGATCGGCCTGCCTCTGACGCTCTGCAGGATCGAGCCGGAGACCGAGGTCGTCGTCACGGAGATGGCGATGCGCGGCGCCGGTCAGATCCGCGACCTCGCCCGGATCGCACGGCCTCACCTCGGCGTGATCACGTCGATCGCGCCCGTGCACCTCGAGCAGATGGGGAGCCTCGAGAACATCGCCCGCGCCAAGGCGGAGCTCCTCGACGAGCTCCCGGCCGGTGCGGTAGCCGTCCTGCCCGAGGACGCGCCGGAGCTCGAGCCGTTCGTGCCCGAGGGTCTCGACGTGCGCCGCTTCGCGCCGCCCGAGGCTGAGATCCGCGACGGCCGCACGCACGTGCGCTGGCACGGCCAGGACGTTGTGTTCGGCTTCGCCGCGCGTCACCAGGCGACGAACGCGGCGGCGGCGTTGACCGCGGCCGAGGCGCTCGGGGTCGAGCCGCCGCGCGAGCCGGTGGAGGTCGTCTTCTCACGCTGGCGCTCGCAGGAGACGGAGCCGCCGGGCGGCGGCCTGCTGATCAACGACGCCTGGAACGCGAACCCGGTGGCGATGCGTGCGGCGCTCGCAAATCTGCTCGAGCACGCGAACGGCCGCCGCACGGTGGCGATCCTCGGCGAGATGGCGGAGCTCGGGCCGGCGGCTCCGCACTACCACGAGGACGTGGGGCGCGAGGCCGAGGCGGTCGACGTCGTGCTCGGCGTCGGTGAGCTCGCCCGCCACTACGCGCCCGACGAGTGGGCGGCAACGGCGGCGGAGGCGGTCGAGCTCGCGCGCCGTCTCGTCCGACCGGGCGACGCCGTTCTCGTCAAGGGGTCGCGGTCGGTCGGGCTCGAGGTCGTGGTGGACGCTCTCGCGGGGACCGGCGCGTGATCCGCGTCCTCATCGCCGCCGCCGTCGCGCTGGCCGTCTCGGTTGCGATCGGGCCGAAGTTCATCGACTTCCTCCGGCGTAACGAGTTCGGGCAACACATCCGCGAGGAAGGCCCCGAGCACCACTTCGTCAAGCAGGGGACTCCTACGATGGGCGGCCTGCTGATCCTGTTCGCGGCGACCGTCGGCTTCCTGCCGGTCAGCCACTTCCGGCTCCAGTCGCTGACCGTGCTGTTCGCCACCCTCGCGTGCGGTGCGATCGGCTTCCTCGACGACTTCATCAAGCTCACGCACAAGCGGTCGCTCGGACTGTCCGGGCGCTGGAAGCTCCTGCTCCTCGCGGGCGTCACGGTGGTGGTCGCGATCGTCGCCCGGCACCTGCACCTCAGCACCGACGTCTACATCCCGGTAATCGACGTCACGGTGCCGCTGTCGTACGGCTGGTACGTGTTCCTGTTCTTCATAATCGCCGGCGCGTCGAACGGGACGAATCTCGCCGACGGCCTCGACGGCCTCGCCGCCGGGACCGGGATCATCGCCCTCTTCACCTTCATGGCGATGATGGTCGTCTCGTACGTCCGCTCGAGCCCCATCCCGTCGCACCGCAACCTGACGAAGCTCGACCTCGCGATCATCGGGGCCGCGCTCATCGGCAGCTTGGTCGGGTTCCTCTGGTACAACGCGTTCCCCGCCCAGGTGATCATGGGCGACACGGGCTCGATGGCGCTGGGCGGCGCGCTCGCGACGTTCGCGATCATGACGAAGACGGAGGTGCTGCTCCTGCTGATCGGCGGCATCTTCGTGATCGAGGCGCTGTCCGTGATGATCCAGGTGGCGTCGTTCAAGTACCTCGGTCGGCGCGTCTTCCTCATGGCTCCGATTCACCACCACTTCGAGATGAAGGCGTGGTCCGAGACGAAGATCATGGTGCGGTTCTGGATCGTGGCGGGGCTGCTGTGCGCGGTGGGCTTCGCCCTCTACTACCGCTACTACTTCGCCCAGGTATGAGCTCCGGCGAGGTGGAGCAGGCATTGCTGGACGCCGCGCAGCTGGAGCCGGAGCAGGACATCCTGGTGCTCGGAGGCGGGTCGCTCGCGCTGGCCGCGCACGAGCAGATCGGCGACGGCTGGGTCTACGTCGTCCGGTCGCAGGTGGACGAGCTCGAGGAGCTGCTCGGGGAGGCGCATGCCATGGGCGCGAGCGGTGTCGCGTACCTGGTAGGGGCGGCGCCGGTGCTGCCGCTCCCGGACGGCGCGGTGGCGGCGGCCCTGGGGCGAATCGTGACGGAGAACGGGGCGCTCGTGGCAGCCGCGGAGGAGCTCGCGCGGGTGCTGTCGGCTCGCGGTCGCGTCGCGTTCGCGGAGCCGGACCCGACGGCGGGGGACGAGCTGGCAGGCTCGCTCGTGGCGGCGGGGTTCGAGGAAGTCGAGGTCGCGCTGGCCGGCGGGGAGGCCGTGGTGAGCGGCCGGCTGCCCTGAGGACCCTGGAGCCGGACGACGAACTCGTATCGCATCGTCGAGAAAGCCTCCACAGTTCCGGCATCGTCGGGCGTCTACGCTGATCCCAGGGGACCCGCGCCCCCCATTGGAGGGGAGCGTTTGTCGTGAGCGGGACACGTCTCGACGAGCCGTCTACGAACGAGACATGGCTGCCGCGGCGGGCGCTCGTCGTCGGGCTCGCCCGGTCGGGCCGCGCGGCCGCGGCCGCGCTCGCCCGCCGCGGCGTCGACGTCGTCGTCGCCGACCGCTCTCCCGACGCCGACGGCGGCAGGCTCGACGACCTCGGCGTCGAACTCCGACTCGGAACGGAGGAGGAGGCGTTGCTCGAAGGGGTGGATCTCGTCGTCAAGAGCCCGGGCGTTCCGGCGGAGTCGCCGCTCGTGGCGGCTGCGCGCTCGCGCGACGTCCCGATCTGGAGCGAGATCGAGCTCGGCTACCGGCTGCTACCGACCGGTTCGCGGCTCATCGGCGTCACCGGCACGAACGGGAAGACGACGACGACCGAGCTGCTCGGCGCGATCCTCCGCGCCGCCGGCCGCCCCGTCGAGGTCGCGGGCAACGTGGGCCGCGCGCTCACCGACGTGGCCGAGGCCGCCGCGGACGACTCGTGGATCGTCTGCGAGCTCTCGAGCTTCCAGCTCGAGGACGTCCAGACGCTCGCCTGCGACGTCGCCGTCCTCCTGAACCTCGAGCCCGACCACCTCGATCGGCACGGGACCTTCGACGCCTACCGCGCCGCGAAGCTCCGCATCTTCGAGCGCGCGCGCTCGAAGGTCGTCCCGCGCGGGTCGGGGCTCGACGGGACCGAATTCTCAGCCGACGACGCGCTTCCCGCCGAGCCGCTTATCCCGGGCCGCCACAACCGCGAGAACGCCGCCGCCGCCACCGCGGCCGCACGCGCCGCCGGCGTGCCCGACGACGCCATCGCGCAGGCGCTCCGCACGTTTCCCGGCGTTCCTCACCGGCTCGAGCTCGTCCGCGAGCTGCATGGCGTGCGCTGGGTCAACGACTCGAAGGCGACGAACACCGCCGCCGCAACCCGCGGCGTCGCTGCCTACGACGCTCCGCTTCGCCTCATCCTCGGCGGCTCGCTGAAGGGGGAGGACTTCGGGCCGTTCGCCCGCGCGCTGCCGGAGAACGTCCGGTCGATCTACCTCGTCGGCGCCGCAACCGACGAGCTCGCTGCCGCCCTCGACACCGCGGGACGCGGCTACGTCCGGGCGGGAGATCTCCCGACGGCGGTCTCGCGCGCCGCCGCCGACGCCGTGTCAGGCGACATCGTTCTCCTCTCGCCGGCCTGCGCGAGCTACGACCAGTTCACGAACTTCGAGGACCGCGGCGACACCTTCCGGCGGCTCGTCGAGGAGCTGACGTGAGCGGCCGCCCCAAGCAGCTCCAGCTGGAATGGAACCTGCTGGTGCTCGTCACGGCGGCGCTCGTCCTTTTCGGGCTCGTGATGGTGTACAGCGCGAGCTCGGGATCCGCTGCGCTCGGCAATGCCAACCCGCTCGGTTATCTGGAGCGGCAGGCGGTGTACGCGATCGTAGGCGTCGCGGTGCTCGTGGTCGTCTCACGTCTCCCGCTCGAGCGGATCCGCTCGCTCGCGCCGACTCTCGTCGCCACTGCGCTCGTCCTCTGTCTCGCCGTGCTCGCGGTCGGCGACCGGATCAACGGGGCGCGGCGCTGGATCGCCGTCGGGCCGCTCGTCTTCCAGCCGTCGGAGCTCGCGAAGCTCGCGCTCGTCGTCTGGACTGCCGCGTATCTCTCGCGCCACAAGCCGCCCCGCACGCTGAAGGAGCTCGGCCGGCCGATCGGGTTCGTCGTCCTTCTTCTCGCGGTGCTCGTCCTCGTCGAGCCGGACCTCGGTACCGCGCTCACCCTCCTCCTCGTCGTCGGGGCCATCCTGCTCGTCTCGGGGACGCGGCTGCCCCTGCTCGGGTCCGCGTACGGCCTCGTGTTCGGGCTGGCCGCGATCGCCGCGTGGTCGTCGCCGTACCAGCGCGACCGCCTCCTGACGTTCCTCGACCCGTGGAAGGATCCGACCGGCGCGGGCCTCCAGAACGTTCAGGCGCTGATCAGCCTCGGCTCCGGCGGGATCTTCGGGCGCGGGCTGGGGCAGGGGATCGAGCCGCTCTACTACCTGCCCGAGGCGCACACGGACATGATCTTCGCGGTCATCGGCGAGGAACTCGGACTGGTGGGCGTCACGCTAGTGCTCATGGCCTTCACCGCCTTCGCGTACGCGGGGGTGCGGCTCGCCATCGCCTGCCGCGACCCATTCGCGAAACGGCTCGCAGCGGGGATCACGGCGCTCGTCTGCGGGCAGGCGGCGATCAACATGGCCGCCGCTCTCGGCGTTGCGCCGCTGACCGGAATCCCGCTCCCGTTCGTCTCGTACGGCGGCTCGAGCCTCGTCGTGATGCTCGCCGGAGTCGGCGTCCTCCTTAACATCGCTCGTGGCAATGGCGGACGAGCGGCAGCTGCGGTTCCTGATCGCGGCCGGAGGGACGGTCGGACACGTCGCGCCGGCACTCGCCGTCGCGGAGGCGCTGCGGCGCCGAGACGCGCTGGTGACGTTCGCCGGGTCGCCGGATCGCGTCGAGGCGCGGCTCGTTCCTGAGCTCGGCTACGAGTTCGACGCGTTCGCCGTCTCGGGGCTGCCGCGACGGCCGGGGCTGGCTTTCGTCCGCGCGGCGGGCCAGGCGCTCGCGGCGCCGGTCGCCTGTCTCCGCATCCTCCGGCGCCGGAGGCCGGACGCGGTGCTCGGCGCCGGCGGCTTTGTCGCGGGGCCGATGGTGCTCGCCGCGCGGCTGAGCCGGATCCCGTGCGCGCTCACCGAGGCGGATGCGCATCTCGGGCTGGCGAACCGGCTCGCCGCGCCGCTCGCCGAGCGCGTCTTCCTCGCCCTCCCGCTCGGCCTGCACGGCGAGAAGTACCGCACGGTCGGGCGGCCGATTCCGGCCGCGTCGCATGCGGTCGAACGCGCCGAGGCTCGCAGCCGGCTTGGACTCCCCACCGACGCGCGCGTCGTCCTCGTCTTCGGCGGCTCGCTCGGCGCGCGCCTCCTCAACGAGGTGGCGCTCGACGCGTGGGCCGAGGACGGCCCCGCCGTCGTCCACCTCTGCGGCGAGCGCGACTACCCGGACCTGCGCGGCCGGGTCTCCCGGCCCGACTACCTCCTCCGGCCGTTCGTCGACGAGATCGGCCTCGCCTACGGGGCGGCGGACGTCGCCCTGGCGCGCGCCGGCGGCTCGGTCTGGGAGCTCGCCGCCGCCGGGCTACCGGCTGTGCTCGTGCCCGGCGCCTTCGCGACCGGAGGCCACCAGGACAAGAACGCCCGCTGGTTCGCCGACGCCGGCGGGGCGGTGGTCGTGCCCGAAGCGGAGGCGGCGCGCGCGCCACAGGTGGTGGAGGAGCTGCTCGACGCAGCCGACCGCCTCGCCGCCATGGCGGCGGCGATGCGCGCCGTCGCGAAACCCGACGCAGCGGAAGAGATCGCGGATGAGCTCGTCTCCCTCGCAGAGTCCACTAACCGGTAGACGGATCTGGATCGCCGGGATCGGCGGCGCCGGCATGAGCGGCTACGCGCTGCTCGCGCGCGCATGGGGAGCCGAGGTCGCAGGCTGGGACCGAAGCGAGACGCCGTACCTCCGCCACCTCGACGACGTCGCCGTCGAGATCTCCCCGGAACCACCCGCACCGCCCCCGGGGTGGGACGTGTACGTCTCCACGGCGTTCGCGGGACGCGTCGAGGGCCGGCCGCGCGCCGACCTCCTCGCCGAGCTCGTCGGCGGGCGGCGGGCTATCGTCGTCGCGGGCGCTCACGGGAAGACGACGACGAGCGCGATGATCGCCTTCTGCCTCGATCGGCTCGGCCTCGACCCGGCCTTCCTCATCGGCGGCGAGGTGCCGCAGCTCGGCGGCAACGCGCGCGCCGGCTCCGGCTGGCTCGTCGTCGAAGGGGACGAGTCGGACCGCTCGGTCGCCGCCCTGCGGCCGGAGATCGCCGTGCTGCTCAACGTCGAGCTCGATCACCACACGACGTTCGCCTCACGAGTCGAGCTGGCGTCGTTCTTCGAGGACTGGCTGCGCGCCGTGCCGCACGTCGTGCGCGCCGAGGAGCTCGAGCCTGCGACGCTCGACCTCGCCGTGCCCGGAGAGCACAACCGGCGCAACGCGGCGGCTGCGCTGGCGGCGCTCGAGCTCGCAGGAGTGCCCCGCAAGGACTCCGAGGCGGCGATCGTCGAGTTCAGCGGCGCCGGGCGGCGGCTCGAGGCGAAAGGCGAGGCGGGCGGCGTCGCCGTCCTCGACAGCTACGCGCACCACCCGGCCGAGCTCGCGGCGGACCTCGCGGCGGTCCGGAACGGCGGACGGCTCGTCGTGCTCTTCCAGCCCCATCTCTACTCGCGGACGCTCAACCTCGCGCACGGCTTCGCGCAGGCCCTCGCCGCGGCGGACGCGGCATGCGTGACGGAGATCTACCCCGCGCGGGAAGAGCCCATCCCCGGAGTGAGCGGACGATCGATCGTCGACGAGCTCGCGCGTCTCCGTCCTGGCATGCGGATCGGCTGGGCGCCTGCGCTCGACGATGCCGCCCGCGTGGTCGCCGCCTGGGCCCGGCCGGGGGACACCGTCCTCACGCTCGGCGCAGGCGACGTCGACCGCGCCGCGCCGCTGATCCTCGAGGCGCTGGCATGAAGGTCGAAGAGGGAGTCGAGCTCGCGCGCTTCACGACTCTCGGCACCGGCGGGCCCGCGCGCGCCTTCGCGCGGCCGGAGTCGGAGCGGGAGCTGGGGGAGTTGCTTCGGTGGGCGCAGGAGCGCTCCCTCAACGTCGCGGTTGTCGGCCTCGGCTCGAACCTGCTCGCGGCGGACGCGGGCGTGGACAGCCTCGTCCTCAAGCTCGGTGGGGAGCTCGCCGTGGTCGAAGCGGCCGAAGGCGTCCTCCGTGTGGGCGGCGGAGCGGCCAACGCCGTGGCGCTCCACCGAGCACGCGCGGCTGGGCTCGGCGGCTTCGAGTTCGCCTGCGCCATTCCCGGCACGATCGGCGGCGGCGTCTGGATGAACGCCGGCGCCTACGGCGGCGACTTTGCCGGAGTGCTGGAGCGAGCGCTCGTCGCGACGGCCGACGGCAGCGGCTGGCTGGCTTCCGGCGAGCTCGGCCTGAGCTACCGGCACTCGGAGCTCCGGCACGGACAGGTCGTCTTGCGTGCGGAACTGCGGCTGCGGCCGCGGCCCCCCGAGGAGATCAAGGCAGAGGTGCGAGAGCTGAACACGCGCCGGAAGGCAGCCCAGCCGACGAACCGGCGCACCTTCGGCAGCGTCTTCAAGAATCCCGACCACAAGCTGAGCGCGGGCCGGATGCTCGAGGCGTGCGGGCTCAAGGGCCATCGGATCGGTGGAGCCCAGATCTCGCCGAAGCACGCGAACTTCATCGAGAACGCGGACGCCGCCACGACGCGTGACGCCCTTGCCCTCATGGCCGAGGCGCGGCGGCGCGCCCACGAGCAGTTCGGAGTCCGGCTCGAGCACGAGGTCGAGTTCCTCGGCGAGCTCGCGCTGCCCGACGTGTAGGAGGCGCCGCTTCGGCGACGAACATCGAAGGGTGCCTGCGAGGGCTCGTTCCCCACGGTCCATGGTGCGCGTGGCTGCCGCCACGTTGCCGTGGCCGGCCAGATGGCCCGAGGTGCGTCCGCGGGCGTGGCTCGCCCGGTTCGTCCCGACGCGGCGGTCGCTCGTACTCGGCTTCGGCATTCTCGCGTTCGCGCTCGGCGCGTACGTCCTCGCGCGGGAGACGTCGCTCTTCGCGATCAGCCGGATCGAGGTCCGGGGAGGTTCGCCTCGCGTCGCCCGCCAGGTGCACCAGGCGCTCGCGTCGCTGGTGGGAACGCCCCTCGTCGGGCTCGACGGCTCGGTGGTCGTGCGGAGGGTCGATGCGCTCCCGACGGTCGTGCGCGCGCGCTACGACCGCGCCTTCCCGCACACCCTGCGCATCACGATCGTGCCGGAGCGACCGGCGGCCGTCCTGCGCCGCGGTCCGGACAGCTGGCTCGTCTCGGCTCGCGGCCGCGTGATCGAGCGTCTTCCGTCCGCCGCCGACCCGAGCCTGCCGCGGATCTGGGTCTCCGGGCGTACGCCGGTGCGGAACGGTGCGGAGGTCGCGGAGGCGGGGGCCGGATCGGCCGCTCGCGCGGTCGGCCGGGCCGGGGCGTTTGCAGCCCGCGTCGCCGCGGCGTCGTACGTCGACGGAGCGCTGGTGTTCCACCTGCGGTCCGGCATCGAGCTCCTGCTGGGCGACGGTCGCGAGGTCAAGGTGAAAGTCGCGGTAGCGGCACGCGCGCTCGCGGTGCTGCCGACCGGATCGACGTTCCTCGACGTCAGCGTCCCTGGGCGGGTGGTGTCCGGAGCGGGCCTTCCCGCCGTCACCTTACCGCAAGGCTCTAGTAGAGGTTGATGCTTGTGCCCTCGGGCTCCGGTTGACACCGAGCCTGAGTGCACGTACGCTCCTGCCCGTTGTTGCTGAAGTCAGCCCCAATCCTCTACTGAAGGTTCAGGCTCGAGCGAATGAGTGCGAAAGAAGCGGCCGGTAACTACCTCGCCCTGATCAGAGTCGTCGGCGTCGGCGGCGGCGGCACGAACGCCGTCAACCGGATGGTCGATGCCGGGCTCGCAGGCGTCGAGTTCATCGCGGTGAACACCGACGCGCAGGCGCTGATGGTGTGCGACGCCGACGTGAAGATTCACATCGGCTCGGCGGCGACGCGGGGCCTCGGCGCCGGCGCGGATCCGGCCGTGGGTCAGGCGGCCGCGCAGGAGAGCCGCGACGAGCTGAAGGAAGCGCTGAAGGGCTCGGACATGATCTTCATCACGGCCGGCGAGGGCGGCGGCACGGGAACCGGCGGCGCCCCGATCGTCGCCGAGCTCGGCCGCGAGCTGGGCGCGCTGACCGTCGGCGTCGTCACCAAGCCGTTCGGCTTCGAGGGCAGGAAGCGTGCGCAGCAGGCAGAGCAGGGGATCGCGAGCCTGGGCGACCGTCTCGACACGCTCATCGTGATCGAGAACGACCGCCTGCTCCAGGTGGTTGAGAAGCAGACGTCGGTCGTCGACGCCTTCCGGCTGGCCGACGACGTTCTCCGCCAGGGCGTGCAGGGGATCACCGACCTGATCACCGTCCCCGGGCTCGTCAACCTCGACTTCGCGGACGTGCGCACGATCATGCGCGAGGCCGCCGGCTCCGCGCTCATGGGCATGGGAGCGGCGAGCGGAGACAACCGCGCGGCCGAGGCGGCGCGCGCGGCCGTCTCGTCGCCGCTGCTCGAGTCGTCGATCGAGGGTGCGACCGGGATCCTCCTCAACATCACCGGCGGCCCCGACATCGGCCTGTTCGAGGTCAACGAGGCGGCGGAGGTCGTGACGAGCGCGGCCGATCCCAACGCGAACATCATCTTCGGCGCCGTCATCGACGAGGCGATGGGAGACGAGATCCGTGTCACCGTGATCGCCACCGGCTTCGGCGCGCAGCGCCGCCGCCGCCGCGGGAGCGGGGAGGCGCCGGTCACGGTCTCCTCCTCCGGCAGCCCGGAGCAGGGCGAGGACGTGCTCGACGTGCCGCCCTTCATGCGCAGCGAATAGCGGCGAGCAGCAGGTTCGCGTTCTTTTCCGCCCGGCAGGTTTGGGTCTGCCGAAACGGGGCACACGGTCGGTGCCCTCAACAGGGTTGACCGTAAGAGTCAACCCCACGACCCGGTCCGCCGCCCCGGCCCGTCTTCGGAGGAGCCGGGGCGGCTCCGTTTCGGGGGCAATTCGACTGAGCCGGAGCGGCGTTGTAACGCACTAGGATCGGCCCTGCCGATGCCCGAGACGCTCCAGCACACGCCGCTCCACGATCGGCAGGTCGAGCTCGGGGCGCGGATGGTGCCGTTCGCCGGCTGGGAGATGCCCGTCCAGTACGCGGGAGTCATCGCGGAGCACCGAGCCGTCCGGACCGATGCCGGCGTCTTCGACGTCTCGCACATGGGCGAGCTCGAAGTGGAGGGACCGCGCGCCCACGAGCTTCTCCAGGCCACGCTCTCTAACGAGCTCGACCGGCTCGCGCCCGGCGAGGCGCAGTACACGCTGCTCATGAACGAGGACGGAGGGATCGTCGACGACCTCATCGCCTACCGGGTCGGCGAGCACTCCTATCTCCTCGTCGTCAACGCCGCGAATCGCGAGATCGACTACGCCTGGCTGAAGGAGCGCGAGATCCCCGGCTCTGACGTCCGCGACGTCTCCGACGACTGCGCGCTCCTCGCCGTGCAGGGGCCGCGCGCAATCGAGCGGCTCGGGCTGCCGGCGGCCAAGCCGTTCACGTTCGCCGAGAACTCGCTCGACGGCGTCGAGGTCATGGTGAACCGCACCGGCTACACGGGCGAGGACGGCTGCGAGCTGCTGTGCATGAGCGAGGACGCGGTGCAGCTTTGGGACGCAGTGCTCGAGCGCGGCGCGGTCCCCTGTGGCCTCGGCGCGCGCGACACGCTGCGCCTCGAGGTCTGCTACCCGCTGCACGGCAACGACATCGGGCCCGACACGGACGCCATCTCCGCGGGGCTCGGGTGGGCGTGCGCGCTGGACAAGGAGTTCGAGGGTGTCGACGTCCTCCGACGCGTGAAGGCGGACGGCCCCGAGCGCCGGCTCGTCGCTTTCGTGATGGAGGACAAGGCGATCCCGCGGCAGGGGATGCGCACCGAGGGCGGCGGCGAGGTGACGTCGGGCTCGCATTCGCCGATGCTCGAGGTCGGGATCGGCCTGGGGTACGTGCCGGCGGCGCAGGCGCAGCCCGGGACCGACCTGACGATCGACGTCCGCGGCCGCGCGCGCCGGGCGCGCGTCGTCAAGAAGCCGATCTACAAGAGGGAGGACTGAGTGGCAGCCGCCGAGAGCTATCCCGAGGATCTGAAGTACCACGAGGAGCACGACTGGGCTCGCCTCGAGGGCGACGAGGCGGTGCTCGGGATCACCTGGTTTGCCGGCGACGCGCTCGGCGAGCTCGTCCACTTCGAGCCACCCGAGGTCGGCTCGAGCGTGACGAAGGACCAGTCCTACGGCGAGGTCGAGTCGGTGAAGGCGGTCTCCGATCTGATCGCGCCGCTCTCCGGGGAGGTGCTCGCGGTGAACGAGAAGGTGGTCGACGGGCCCGAGACCGTGAACGAGGATCCGTACGGCAACGGCTGGCTCATCCGCATCCGCCTCGGCGACCCGGACGAGGTTGCGGCGTTGCTCGACGCGGACGCCTACCGGCAGCTTCTCGAGAACCAGTGACGCATCCGTTCCTCTCGCTCACCGACTCCGACCGGGAGGAGATGCTGGGGACGATCGGCGTCGGCACGGTCGGCGAGCTCTTCCGCGACCTGCCGGAGGGGGTCCGCCTCGGACGCGAGCTTGAGCTCGAACCGGCGCTGTCGGAACAGGAGGTCTTCGCGCACGTCGCGGCGCTCGCCGACCGGAACGCCGACGCGAGTCGCGAGCTGTCCTTCCTCGGCGCGGGCATCTACGACCACTACGTGCCCGCGGTCGTCGACGCGATCCTTCAGCGCGGCGAGCTGCTGACGGCCTATACGCCGTACCAGCCGGAGATGAGCCAGGGCGTCCTCCAGGCGATCTTCGAGTACCAGACGGCGATCTGCGAGCTGACCGGGATGGACGTCTCGAACGCGTCCGGCTACGACGGCACGAGCGTCGCCGCGGACGCGTGCTACGTGGCAAAGCACGCGACGGGCAGGACCAAGGTCGTCGTGACGGAGGCGACGAATCCGCAGGTGCGTCAGGTCGTGAAGACGTATGCCGCCGGGTTCGGGCTCGAGATCGTCGAGGTGCCGCACCGCGACGGGACGACCGACCCGGACGAGCTGGAACGTGCCGCTGCCGACGCGGCGGCGGTCTTCTTCCAGCAGCCGAACTTCTTCGGTTGCCTCGAGCCGGCGCCGGACCTCGTCGCGAGAGCCACCGAGGCCGGGGCCCTGCCGGTCGCGCATGTCGACCTCCTCTCGCTCGGCGTGCTCGAAGCGCCGGGTAACTACGGCGCCGCACTCGCGCTGGGGGAGGGCCAGGCTGCGGGCAACTTCCCGTCCTTCGGCGGGCCGCACTACGGCTTCCTCGCTGCACGCGAAGAGTTCATCCGGCGCATGCCGGGACGCATCGTCGGTGAGACGGTAGACACCGCGGGCGAGCGCGGCTATGTCCTCACCCTGCAGACCCGGGAGCAGCACATCCGGCGAGAGAAGGCCACCTCGAACATCACCACGAACCAGACGCTGCTCGCACTCGGCGGGCTCGTCTATCTCACGTGGCTGGGGCCGCAGGGGCTGCGCGAGGTGGGGGAGACCTGCCTGTCGCTCTCCGCATACGCGAAGCAGCGCCTGCAGGAGCGGGCGGGACTCGAGCCGCTGTTCGCCGATCAGGCAACGTTCAAGGAGTTTGCCGTCCGCGTCGGACGGAACGCACGCGAGGTCGTCGCGGCGGCACGGGAGCGCGGCGTCCATCCCGGCTATGCGCTCGGTCGCGACTACGCGGGGATGGACGACGTTCTGCTCGTGGCGCTGACGGAGCGTCGGACGCCGGCCGAGATCGACCGGCTCGCCGACGTGCTCGCCGAGGTGGCCGGATGAAGCTCGTCTACGAGAAGTCGCAGGCCGGCCGCCGCGCCTCGGCGCTGCCGCGTTACGAGGGCCTGCCGCAGCCGGAGGTCCCGGAAGAGCTCCGCCGCCGCGAGGCCGCGCGGCTGCCCGAGGTGCCGGAGTTCGAGCTCGTCCGCCACTTCACCGAGCTCTCGACGCGCAACTTCGGCGTCGACACGGGCTTCTATCCCCTCGGCTCCTGCACGATGAAATACAACCCGCGGATCAACGAGCGCCTGGCCGCGCTGCCGGGCTTCGCGCGGCTCCATCCGCTGCAGGAGGAGGACGGGGCGCAGGGTGCGCTCGAGCTGATGTGGCGGCTGCAGGAGATCCTCGCCGAGGTGACGGGGCTCGATGCGGTCTCGCTCCAGCCGGCCGCCGGCTCCCAGGGCGAGCTGACAGGGCTCATGCTCGTGCGCGCGTACTTCGCTTCGCGCGGTGAGTCCGAGCAGCGGCGGAAGGTCGTCATCCCCGACACGGCGCACGGCACGAATCCGGCCTCGGTGACGATGGCGGGCTACGAGCTCACCCACGTCCAGACCGACGCACGCGGGAACATCGACGTGGAGGACCTGCGCGGCAAGGTCGACGAGCACACCGCGGCGCTGATGCTCACGAACCCGTCGACGCTCGGCCTCTTCGACGAGAACATCGAGGAGATCGAACGGATCTTCCACGGCGCCGGCGCGCTCATGTACTACGACGGCGCGAACCTCAACGCCGTCTGCGGCATCTCGCGGCCGGGCGACATGGGCTTCGACATCGTCCACATCAACCTCCACAAGACGTTCTCGCAGCCGCACGGCGGCGGCGGCCCGGGCGGCGGGCCGGTCGCGGTGCGCGAGATGCTCGAGCCGTTCCTACCGGTGCCGGCGGTCGTCCGGCGGCAGGACGGCGGCTTCGGCCTCGACTTCGACCGCCCGCAGACGATCGGAAAGGTGCGCGGCTTCACGGGCCCCTTCGGCGTCTTCGTCCGCTCGTACGCCTTCATCCGGATGTGGGGGCCGCGGCTGCGCGAGATGTCCGAGGTTGCGGTGCTCAACGCGAACTACGTCCTCGCGCGGCTGAAGGAGGCGTACGACCTGCCGTTCGACCGCCTCTGCATGCATGAGTTCGTCCTCTCTGCGCGGACGCTGAAGCGGGAGCACGGCTGCACCGCGCTCGACGTCGCGAAGCGCCTGATGGACTACGGCTTCCATCCGCCGAC
>DAIMGZ010000021.1:0-22207 GCA_036723535.1 Gaiellaceae bacterium | reverse complement strand
CGCGCTCGCCGATCGCGCCGATCACCGTCGCCTCGCGGCCGGGCGTGACGAACGCCGAGCAGCCCGCCTCGTCGAGCCGCGCAACCACCTCGTCCACCTGTTCTTGAGTGGCGCTCGCGCCCATCACGATCAGCAGCTCGGGTGCGCCGGTGATCGCCATCGGGACAGCTTAGAGGCGGTTAGGCAGAATCAGCCTTCATGGCCGACGTGTCCCCCGCAACCGAACCGGCGAAGCCGCGCGTCTTCTCGGGCATCCGCGCGTCGGGCGACAAGACGCTCGGAAACTACTCCGGCGGCTACCGGCAGTACGTGGCGACGCAGGAGCAGGGCGATGCGTTCTTCTGCATCGTCGACCTCCACTCGATCACGACGTCCTTCCGGCCCGAGGAGCTGCGCGAGTACACCCTCGCGGGCGCCGCGATGCTCTTCGCAACGGGCCTCGACCCCGACCGCTCGACCGTCTTCGCGCAGAGCCACGTCGTCGCGCACGCCGAGGCCGCGTGGCTACTCGGCGCGGTCACGAGCTTCGGCGAGCTGCGACGGATGACGCAGTTCAAGGAGAAGTCGGAGGGGCAGGACTTCGTCTCCGCCGGCCTCTTCACGTACCCGGTGCTGATGGCGGGCGACATCCTCCTCTATCAGACGGAGATCGTCCCGATCGGAGACGACCAGCGCCAGCATCTCGAGCTGACCCGCGACGTTGCCGAGCGCTTCAACCAGCGCTTCGGCGAGACGTTCACGATCCCGCGCGGCGTCTACCCCGAGGAGGGGGCCCGGATCAGGAACCTCCAGGAGCCCGAGCGGCTGATGTCGACGACGCGAGGCGCGCCGCAGGGCGTCGTCCGGATGGTCGACGAGCCCGACGTGATCCGGAAGAAGTTCAAGTCGGCGGTCACGGACTCGGAGAAGGAGATCCGGCACGATCCGGAGGCGAAGCCGGGCATCTCGAACCTGCTCGAGATCATGTCGGTAGCGACAGGTGAGCCGGTCGCGGAGCTCGAGCGCCGCTATGAGGGCGCCGGCTACGGGCAGTTCAAGGAGGACGTCGGCGAGGCGGTCGTGGCGCTCCTCGCGCCGATCCAGGAGCGTTACCGCGAGCTGCGCGCCGACGAGCGAGAGCTGCAGCGCCTGCTCGCGGTCGGGGCGGAAAAGGCGCGGCGGGCGAGCGAGCCGACGCTCGAGGCGATGTACGAGCACATGGGCTTCGTCAAGGCCGAGGCAGGGCGCCTCTTCGGCGCAGCCCGGCCCCGCGGTTTGTAAGTCTCCGGGTAACCGAGGTCACAGCTTCGTTTCGACCGCGTCACCGCGGCGATGCCCACGCCGTGGCCCGCGGCGGCGAGGCTCGTCCCGGCCACTGCGGCATGAGGGAAACCGCAACCCAGAGGGGGATCGGATGAAGAAGCTCACCATCGTGGCGGCGCTCGCAGCCGCCGGACTCGCCGCGCTCGTCGCCGTCCAGATGGCCGGCGCGACCGGGGCGCCAAGCAAACCCGCCCCGAAGGCGGCGTCATGCAAGCTCGCGCACGGCGTCAAGCACGTGATCTACCTCCAGTTCGACAACACGCACTTCAACCGCGACAACTCCAGCGTCGCGTCCGATTTGGAGCAGATGCCGCACCTGCTGAACTTCCTCAAGCAGAACGGCACGCTCTTCACGAACGACCACACGATCCTCATCTCGCACACGGCGGGCGGGATCCTCAGCTCGCTGACCGGCCTCTACCCCGATCGCCAGGGGCAGACGGTCTCGAACAGCTACGACTACTTCCCGCCGACGACCGCGAAGGTCCCGGCCTTCTCGAGCTCGTTCAAGTACTGGACGAGTCCCGTCGACCCGACGAACGACCCGAAGCCGAACATGATCACGGACACCGGCAAGAACACGCCGGCTCCGTGGGTTCCGTTCACGCGCGCGGGCTGTGACGTCGGCGGTGTCGGCACCGCGAACATCGAGCTCGAGAACAACTCGACCGCGGCGACCGGCGACATCACGCAGGTCTTCGGCCAGAACTCGCCGGAGTGGAACGAGACGGTCGCGAACCCACAGCAGGGGCAGACGGACTTCGTCGGCATCGCCATCCACTGCTCGCAGTCGCCCTCGAGCAACTGCGCGGGGAACTCGGCCGCGAAGCCCGACCTCCTGCCCGACGAGCCCATGCCCGACGGGTCTGCGGGGGGCGGCTACACCGGCTTCGACGCGCTCTAGGGGGCGAAGAACGTCGACCCGGCAATCACGGGCGGCAACGCCTGCGTCAACGACACGAACGGCAACGCGGTCACCGATCCCGACGGCTACTGCGGCTTCCCGGGCTTCGACGGGATGTTCGCGCAGAACACGCTGGGATACGTGGAAGCGATGCAGGAGAACGGTGTCCCGGTCACCTACGGCTACATCTCAGACGCTCACGACCTCCACGCGCCGATCGCCTCGAGCGACTCGTACTCGAGCGCGGCGACGGGGCCGGGCGAGATCGGGCACCTGCAGCAGTTGAAGGCGTACGACACGGCCTTCGAGAACTTCTTCCAGAACCTCAAGCAGCACGGGATCGACAAGCACAACACGCTCTTCGTCATCACCGTCGACGAGGGCGACCACTTCGCCGGCGGCGTGGGCACGGCGCAGTCCGGGCAGAACTGGCTGCTCTACAACCACTCCACCTGCACGAACCTCTCGCAGTGCTCGAACAACCAGATCGGCGAGATCGACGCGAACATGAAGGCACTCACGAGCTCGGTCACGACGAGCTACGACATCCACTTCGACGACGCGCCGGCCTTCTACCTCAACGGCCAGCCGGGACCGACGGACTCGACCGTGCGGTCGCTCGAGCGGCTCGTCGGCGGGCTGACGTCGGTCGACCCGTACGTGCGTGACTCGAACAACCAGCCGGAGACGGTCCCACTCACGGATGCTCTCGCCGATCCGGTCGAGCTGCAGGCGCTCCACATGGTCAACGCCGACCCGAACAGGACGCCGACGTTCGTCGATTTCGGCAATCCCGACTTCTTCTTCCAGACGTCCGCGCCGTGCGGGACTACGGCCAACCCGATCCAGAAGTGCGCCCTCTCGGGCTTCGCCTGGAACCACGGCGACATCCAGCAGGAGATCGGGAACACGTGGGTCGGAATGGTCGGTCCCGGTATCGCCCACCACGGGAACGGGATCGACGCGAACACGTGGACCGACCACACGAACCTGAGACCGACGATCCTCTCGCTCGTCGGGCTGAAGGACGACTACACCGACGACGGGCACGTGCTCGTTCAGGCGCTCAACAAGCCGGCGCTGCCGAAGGGGCTCGGCGGCGGCAAGATCGCCGACCTCGAGAACGCCTACGAGCAGCTGAACGCGCCGTTCGGCGCCTACTCGGCCGACACACTCGCGGCGTCGACCAAGGCGCTGGAGGGATCGGACGGCGACTACAGCACCTTCACGTCCGACATGGCGAGCCTCGAGCCGAATCGCGAGGCGCTCGCCAGCACGATCAGGAACGCGCTGTTCGACGCCGCGTTCAACGGCGGGACGATCAGCGACTCGCAGGCAACGAGCTGGATCAACCAGGCCAACGGCTACATCAGCGACGCGGCCGGACTGCCGCACTAGCCCCAAGCTGCTTTACCTCGGAGGGCTCGAGCTCCCGGCACGCGCCGGGCTCGAGCCCTCCGAGCGTCAACCCCGCGTACGCGGACCGGTGGAGCCGGGTCACGGGATGGCCGACGGCGGCGAGCATCCGCTTGACCTGGTGCTTGCGTCCCTCGTGGAGCACGAGCTCGACGCGACCCGGGCCGAGGCGGCGGACGCGCGCGGGAGCCGTGCGACCGTCGTCGAGCTCGACCCCCTCACGCAGCTCTCGCAGCGCAGCGTCGTCCGGGTCGCCTTCGACCACGGCGACGTACGTCTTCTCGACGCCGTAGCGCGGGTGGGCGAGCCGGTGGGCGAGCTGCCCGTCGTTCGTGAGCAGGAGCACGCCAGTCGTGTCGGCGTCGAGCCGCCCGACCGGTACGACGCGTGGCTCGTGCGGCACGAGCTCGACGACCGTGGGCCTCCGCTGGGGGTCGCGCGCGGTCGTGACGACACCGGAGGGCTTGTGGAGGAGGACGTACCGAAGCGGTTGCCGCGCCACCTCCCGCCCGTCGACCTCGACGCGGTCACGCGCGCCGACGACGGTGTTGAGCTGTCCCGGCTCGCCGTTGACGGTAACCCGGCCGGCCTTGATCAGCTCATCGGCGCGCCTACGCGAGGCGACCCCTGCCCGGGCGAGGAACGCGTTCAGGCGCATCCTGAGAAGATATGCGCGTGCCGCACTACATCTCGCTCATGCGCTGGACGTCGCAAGGACGCCTGGGTCTGCCGGCCTGGCGCGACAGGATCGAGGACGGCGAGCGGGAGATCGAGGAGGCGGGCGGGCGCCTCGTCGGCGTGTGGGTGACGCTCGGCCGCTACGACGTAGTCGAGGTGTTCGAGGCGCCCGACGACGACACCGCCCTCGAGATCGTCACGAAGCTCAGCCACCACGGCGCGGAGCAGACCGAGACGCTCCGTGCCTTCACCCGCGACGAGGCGGAAAACATCATCAAGAAGCTCTGAGAGCTGTCTCTTCCGGCCACGTCCGGTACCTGGTACCGGACGTGGCGCGTTCGGACGTGGTCCCATCTGGGCTCATCGGCTCCGTTCCGTCGGAACGGAGCCCCTCAACCTGACCCTTTCGGACACGTCCGGAACCTGGTTCCGGACGTGTCTCGACGGGACGCCTACGCGGAGCGCCTCTCGGCAACCGCAGTGAGCCGGTCGCGGATCTCGGCCGCGTCGGCGCCGACGTCGTCGAGGCGCGGCAGCTCCGAGAGGCTCTCGAGGCCGAAGACGCGCTCGAAGAGCGGCGTGGTGCGGTAGCGGACCGCGCCGCCCGCGGCGTTGTCTCTACCGGCCTCCGCGATCAGCCCGCGCTCCAGGAGGTTCGCGACGGCCGAGTCCGCGGCGACACCTCTGACCCGGGCGATGTCCGGCCGCGAGCAGGGACCGAGGTAGGCCACGAGTGCGAGCGTCTCGAGCGCGGCCTGGGAGAGATTCCGCTGGGCCGGCCGCTCGAACAGCCGCGCACATGCGGTCGCCTCCTCGCGCGAGGCGCGGAACGCCCAGCCGCCGGCGACGTGCTCGAGGACGATCCCGCTCCGCTCCTCGGCGAAGCGCTCGGAGACGAGGTGCAGCGCGGCCTCAATCCGCTTCGGATCGTCATCCGCGGCGGCGGCGAGCTCCTCGACCGGGAGCGGCGCCGAGGCGACGACGAGCAGCGCCTCGAGCGTCCGCGCGAGCCGGTGAAGGCTGGAAGCGTCGTCGGCCAAGCCGACGACGCCCGGCCGGGAGATCGAGTCGCCTGAGGCGACCCGGGGCGGGTCGGTTGGAATCAGGCGGAGCGGACGGTACATTGAGCTGTCCTTTCCTTTGGATCTGCGTTCTCCTGCGTGCTTCTGCTGACACGGATCGGCGCGAACGGCGCTGCCTGCTCGATCGCGAGCTCGCCCGCGCGGCGGAGCTCGAGCAGCGCCAGGAAGGCCGACGCCTGCTCGAGTCGTGTGAGCTCCGCCACCTCGGTCTCGAAGTCGAACCGCGAGCGCCGGCGGAGCAGCGCCCGGAACTGCTCGAGGAACTGCGAGACCGGCGGGAAGCGCAGCGCCATGTGCGCGAGGGAGACGTCGGGAGGATCCTGGGAGAGCAGCCGGAGCACCCGCGCCAGCGTCTCCGGATCCTGCGGCGCCAGCGGCGTCTCGACCTTCGGCGCGAGCGGCGCAGGGCCGAGGCGGAAGAAGCGGTCGCCCTCGCCGGCCAGGCGCTCGCGGAGCCAGGCGGCAGCCTCCTTGGCGCGACGGTACTCCGCGAGGCGCCGCGCAAGCTCCTCGGCGGCCTCCTCCGGCTCGAGCTCGGCGAGCTCGGCCGCCTCGTCCGGGACGAGCGCGCGGGCCTTCAGCTCGAGGAGCGCCGCTATGAGGACGAGGAACTCGCCGCACGCCTCGAGGTCGAGCTCCTCCCGCTCGGCGAGGCGCTCCAGGAAGGCGGTGATGATCCCGGCGAGGTCGACGTCGCGCAGGTCGAGCTCCTCCTTGAGGACGAGCGCGAGCAGCAGGTCGAACGGCCCCTCGAAGGCGTCGAGGTCGAGCTCGAGCTCCCGCACAATCATGACGCGGAAGCTAGCGGCGTTACCGGACGCGGCCCTTCGGGACGGCCATGCGCGGCCCCTTCGGCACCGGCCGCGCCTTCACCGCGGGCGGCTTCTCCGTCCGCTCGCGCAAGAACTGCCACCAGACGAAGAACGCGACGGAGAGCACCCAGACCACGAGCGAGACCCAGAAGTTGACCCTCATGCCGAGGAAGTGGTTGGACGGGTCGATCCGCAGGACCTCCTCGAACGTGCGGAAGGTCGTGTACCAGGCGACGTAGAGGGCGAAGAGCGCCGGCCGGCGCAGCGTGAAGCGCCGGTCGAGCCAGAGCAGGACTCCCACGCCGAGCAGGTCCCACATGAATTCGTAGAGGAAGGTCGGCTGGTAGTAGCCGAACTGCCCGGCGGACTGGTCTCGCCGCGGGATACCGATCTGGTGCGCAGCGTCGATCCGCAGCCTCCACGGAAGGCTCGTCGGCTTGCCGTACAGCTCTTGGTTCCAGTAGTTGCCCACGCGGCCGATTCCCTGGGCGAGCAGGAGGCCCGGCGCGACCGCGTCCATCATCAGCCGAACGCTGTTGCCCGAGCGGCGCACGACGAACGCGCCAACTGCGACGCCGGCCGGGATCGCGCCCCAGATCCCGAGACCGCCGTCCCAGACCGCGGCGAAGCCCCACCAGTGCCGGTGGATCGCCGGATCCTGGTTCCAGCTCGTCAGGTCGTGGTACGCGCGCGCCCCGACGACGCCCGCGATCACGCCCCAGAGGGCGACGCGGAAGACGAGATCCCAGTCGCCTCCCCAGCTCACCCAGCGGCGGCCGGTCAGCCAGACGCACCCGGCGATGCCGAGAAGCAGCATCACGCCGTACACGTGCAGCGTCAGCGGCCCGAGGCTGAACGTGCCGCTGGACGGCGACGGGATGTAGCCGAGGACGACGCCGGTCACGAGACCTCATTGTGCCCGCGACGAGACGCGGGCGTCAGCTCAACCGAGGATGCGGACGGCGAGCTCGGGCGGGCAACCTCGCTCGACAAGCGCGATCGCGTCGTGGAGGTCGACCTCGAACCGCCCCGCGAGCGCGACGGCGTCGTCGCCCGCGAAGCCCACGCGCATGAGCTCACTCGTGCGCCAGCGCTCCACGCGCTCGAGTTCGGTTTCGACGATTTCGTATGCCGCAGGCATCCGCAGTCTCTCCGTTTCACACTTTCGGGATTCAGCGCCGATTGGATCTCCCCCTCTGGGGGGATTCTCGCCGCACTATTGGACAGACGCGCCGCCGAGGAGGTGGCGCACAGAGGCGAAGAAGTCGGGCTGCGGGTCGACGCGGTAGTCGGGGCCCAGCTCCAGCAGCTTCGGCCCGAGCGACGTGACGAGGTCGACATACACGGGCGCTTCGCCGGGGAAGTCGCGGACGAGGCCGGCGAGCTCGCGGACCACGCCTGCCGGCGCGCTCCGCGCGTCCACCTTCAGCCGCACCTCGCGCCGCTCGGGCGTCGCCTCGAAGCGGGAGACCTCGAGCGCGACGAGCTTCGTCTCCCCCTGCTGCTTGTGGTCGATGCGTCCCTTGACCACGAGGACAGCGTCCTCGACGAGCAGCTCGCGCGCGGCCGCGTAGGTCGAGTTGAAGACGACGACCTCGACCGAGCCGGTCACGTCCTCGAGCTGGACGAACGCCATCGGCTCGCCCTTCTTCGTGGTCGTCGTCCGCAGCGAGGCGACGATGCCGCCCGCGAGGACGGTCTCGCCTTCGCGCCTCCGCTCGAGCTCGGCGAGCGTGCAGTCGGTGCGCCGCCGCAGCTGGTCGCGGATCGCGCTGAGCGGATGCTCGGAGACGTACAGGCCGAGGCTCTCCTTCTCCAACCGCAGCAGCTCGGCCTTCTCGAACTCGCCCTCCGGAATCGAGGCGTGGTGACGCGACGTCGCAGGCGAGTCGCCGAGGTCGAAGATCGAGGCCTGGCCGAGCAGTCTGTCCTGCTGCTGCCTCTGGCCGAAAGAGAGCGCGTCCTCGAGGACGTGGAGCATCCCCTGCCGCGACGCGCCGGTCGAGTCGAGAGCGCCGCAGCTGACGAGCGACTCCAGCGCGCGCTTGTTCGCGACAGACGGGTCGACGCGCTCGGTGAAGTCCCAGATCGACGCGAACGGGCCGCCTTCCTCCCGCGCCGCGACGATCGCGCGGCACGTGGCCTCGCCGACGTTCTTCACGGCGTTGAGGCCGAAGCGGATCTTGCCCTCGACGACCGCAAAGTCGATCTGCGACTCGTTGACGTCGGGCGGCAGCACCTCGATCTCGAGCTCGTCGCACGCGGCGACGTAGACCGGCACCTTGTCCTTCGTGTTCATGACGGAGGAGATGAGCGCCGCCATGTACTCCTTCGGGTGGTGCGCCTTCAGCCACGCCGTGCGGTAGGCGATGAGCGCGTAGCAGGCGGCGTGCGACTTGTTGAAGGAGTAGTCCTGCGCCTGCTCCATGTCCTGCCAGAGCTGCTGGGCGACGCCGGACGCCGTCCCCGACGCGGCGCAGCCCTCGAGGAACTTGCTCTTGAGCGACGCCATCAGCGAGTGGATCTTCTTGCCGATCGCCTTGCGCAGGTCGTCGGCCTCGGCGGGCGAGAAGCCGGCGATCTGCTTCGCGATTTCCATGTACTGCTCCTGGTAGATGCAGATGCCGTACGTGGAGGACGTGATCGCCTCGAGCCGCGGGTCGGGATACGTCACGACCTCCTGGCCGTTCTTGCGCTTCGCGTAGCCGGGGATGTACTGCATCGGCCCCGGCCGGTAGAGGGCGCCAATCGCGATCAGGTCGTCGAACTCGGTCGGCTTGATCAGCCGCAGCGCCTCGCGCATGCCGGAGCCTTCGAACTGGAAGACGCCGGTCGACTCGCCGCGCGCGAGCATCGCGTACGTCCTGGCGTCGTCGAGCGGGATCGTCGAGATGTCGAGCCCCGGGACGAGCGCGACCGCCTTCACGATCACGTCGAGGTTGCGCAGGCCGAGGAAGTCGATCTTCAGCAGCCCGATCGCCTCGATCACGGTGCCGGAGAACTGCGTCAGGACCTCCTCGTCGCGGCCCTTCTGCTGGACGGGGACGAGGTTCGTGAGCGGCTCGGCGCCGATGACGACCGCCGCGGCGTGGATCCCGTCCTGGCGCGTCAGGCCCTCGAGCGGCTTGGCGAGGTCGACGATCTCCTTCGCGGCCGGGTCGGAGTCGTACGCCTGCTTCAGCTCGCCGCCCGGCTTCAGGCACTCCGCGAGCGTCTGGCCGGGCCCCTCGGGGATGAGCTTCGCGATCCGGTCGACGACGCCGTACGGGTGCTCGAGCACCCGACCGGCATCGCGGACGGCCGCGCGCGCGGCCATCGTCCCGAAGGTGATGATCTGCGCGACGCGATCGGTGCCGTACTTCTCGCGGACGTAGTTGATGACGCGCTCGCGGCCGTCGACGGCGAAGTCGATGTCCATGTCCGGCATCGACTTGCGACCCGGGTTGAGGAACCGCTCGAAGAGGAGGTCGTAGCGGATCGGGTCGAGGTCGGTGATCTCGAGGCTGTATGCGACGAGGCTGCCGGCCGCCGAGCCGCGACCGGGGCCGACCGCGATGCCGTTCCGTTTCGCGAAGCCGACGAAGTCGGCGACGATGAGGAAGTAGTCGGAGAAGCCCATCTCCTTGATCGTCTTCAGCTCGAACTTGAGACGCTCCCGGAGCTCGGGCGTCACCGTTCCGTAGCGCTTCGCGGCGCCGGCCTCGACAAGCTCGACGAGGTACTCGAAGGCGTCGCGCCCCTCGGGCGTGTCGAACTTCGGCAGGAGGATCCGCCCTAGCTCGATCTCGACGTTGCAGCGCTCGGCGACCTCGAGCGTTCGCCGCAGCGCGTCCTCGCGGCCGGGGAAGTCGGCGGCCATCTCCTCCGGCGTCTTGAAGTAGAAGTGGTCGGTCTCGAAGCGCCAGTGGTTCGGGTTCTTGAGGGAGTCGCCCGACTGGATGCAGAGGAGCGCCTCGTGGGCGCGCGCGTCCTCGTGCCGCAGGTAGTGGACGTCGCCCGTCGCGACGAGCGGCAGGCCGCGCTTCTCGGCGAGCGCGACGAGCTCGGGGTTGATCCGCTGCTGGACGTCGAGGTGCGCATTCTGGAGCTCGACGTAGACGCGGTCGCGGCCGAAGACCTGCTCGAGCCGGTCGAGCTCCGCCTCGGCGTCGGTGGGCCGGTTCTCCTCCAGCGCCTTGCAGACGCGTCCGGACAGACAGCCCGAGAGCGCTACCAGACCGGCGCCGTGCCGCTCGAGCAGCTCCCAGTCGACGCGCGGCTTGTAGTAGTAGCCCTCGAGGTAGCCGAGCGAGGAGAGCTTGATCAGGTTCCCGTAACCCTCGTTCGTCTCGGCGAGGAGCGTGAGATGCGCCTGCCCCTTCTGCTGAACGTGCCGGTCGTCGGTGACGTAGACCTCGCAGCCGAGCACGGGCTTGACCCCTTCGGCCTGGGCCGCCTTGTAGAGGTCGACCGCGCCGGCGAGGGAGCCGTGGTCTGTGAGCCCGACGGCCGGCATCTCGAGCTCGGCGGCGCGCTTCGCGAGGTCGGGGATCCGGCAGGCGCCATCGAGAATCGAGTACTCGGAGTGGACGTGGAGGTGGACGAACGGCGCTTCGGGCACGGGGAGTCGATCGTACTCGGCGCTCCGGCGGACAGCGATCTCCCCCTTGGCAGCAGCGAGGGAGAGGTTTAGGATCGCAGTCGTGCGCGTTGTCTTGGTGATCCTCGTCGCAGGGCTGGTGGCTCTGGCCGCCGGCTGCGGCGGCGGCAAGAAGAGCCCGTCCACGCCGACGCAGACGTCCGGAGCCCCCGCGGCCCAGCCGTCCTCCGGGACGAACGAGCAGCCCAAGTTCGCAACCGCGAAGAACTGCCAGGACCTCGCCGGCCTCGCCGCGAAGGTCGCGAGCTCGATCACGGCGACGTCGGGAAACACCGCGACCACGTTCAGGGCCGAGGCGAACGATTTGCAGGCGCTGGCGAACGCGGCGCCGTCCGACATCCGCGGCGACTTCCAGACGTTCGCGACTGCGTTCTCGGGCTTCTTCCACGCGCTCGAGAAGTCCGGCTACAAGCCCGGCTCGACCACGCCGCCCACGGCCGCACAGGTCGCGGCTCTCTCGAAGGCGGCGCGGTCCTTCAATGCGCCGAAGCTCAGGCAGGCGGAGCAGCATCTCAGCCGCTGGGCCAACCAGAACTGCAAGGGCGTCCACGTCGGCGGCTGAGCCCGCCTACTTGCGGAACACGCTCCCCGTCCGCCGTTCGAGATAGAGCCCGCCGTCGATCCCGTACGCGATCACCAGGGCCGCGACGCCGAGCCCGGCGAGGATTCCGGCGAGCAGCGCGGTGAGCGCCGGCCGGAACGCAAGCGCTAATCCGGCGAGGACCGACACGCCGATCGTGCTCGGCAAGGCCGCGTGGACGGCGTGCAGCCAGGCCGGCGCGACTCGTGCGTCGGCCGGAAGCTGTGCCGGTTCGGCCGGGGCCCGGCGGAAACCGGCGCGCGGGTCGTTCGCCACGAGAAAGGCGGTCACGAGTGCACCGGCCGCGAACGCAAGCAGCGTCGACCCGGAGGAGCCACCCGCAGCACGGGCCGAGGCGAGCCAGACGCCGCTCAGCACGAGCCGCAGCGGCGCGACGAGCAGGAGCCTGAGCCGGACCGACTCGACCGTCACGGCTCAAGCGTAGAACCTCAGTGCTGCGAGACTTCAACTGTGATCCGGCGCCGCCTCGTCCCGCTCGCCCTCGTGGTCACCCTGCTCCTCGCGGTCGTCGCGATCGCGGCGCGCGGACGCCCGTTGGGCTCGGGCCGCGGCACGGGCAGCGGACTGCCTGTGTCGTTCTGGGACTTCGTCTTCACGACGTTCGTCATCTTCGAGGTGCTCCTGATCTTCGCTGCCTTCGTGGCGCTCTTCATCTTCCGCCGCGATCCGGATCAGCGGCCGCCCTATCGCAGCCGGACCTTCCGCACTCTCGCCATCCTGATCGGCGTCGCGGCTCTCGTGACGCTCATCGGGCGCCACATCAACCTGCAACACCTGCTGCATCCGAACGGGACGGCCACTACCACCGCTCCCACCCTGGCGGGCAAGGGGAAGAACGCAAAGCACCACCCCGGGGCGACGGCGCCGCAGCACGTGCACTTCCGCTGGGAGGAGCTTGTGGTCGTCCTCGGGCTGCTGGTCGGGCTCGGCGTGCTGGCCGCTTCCACGCGCAAGCGCCTTGGTCCGGGGACCGCGCGCAGGCGCGCACCGGAGGTGCTCGCGGCCGCGCTCGACGAGTCGCTCGACGACCTGCGGACGGACCCCGACCTGCGGCGCGCGATCGTCGCCGCCTATGCCCGCATGGAGAGAGCCTTGGCCGCCGCCGGCCTCCCGCGACACCACGCCGAGGCGCCGCTCGAGTACATGGAGCGGGCCCTCCTCACGCTCGACACGAGCGCCGCCGCCGTGCGCAGGCTCACGGATCTCTTCGAATGGGCTAGGTTCAGCCACCATGAGCCGGAGCCGTCGATGAGGGACGAGGCGGTCGACGCACTCGTCGCCGTGCGCGACGAGCTGCGCGCCTCGGAGCTGACCGCAGCATGAGGATCGCACGGCGGCTGGCGGTGCCGGTGGCCGCGGCGACCGCGGCGCTGGTGGTCCTGCTCGCGCTGCGGCCGCTCTCGACGTCGCGCGCTCTCGCGATCTGGGTCGTGCTCGTCGCTGCGATCGCGCTCGTCCTGCTCGTCCGGCACTCCCGCGGCTGCGGGCCACAGCGGGCGCGCTTCGAGGCGGCCCTGCGCGGCCGGGCACCCGCGGCCGCGCAGCCGGTGGAGCTCCTGCGGATGGAGCGCGAGCTCGTGCTCGGGAGCGCGGACGCCATCTACGCCCACCGGCGGTTCCTGCCACTCTTGCGGGCCGCGGCGGGTGCAAGGCTCGCCTCGCGACACGGAATCGAGCTCGACCGCAAGCCCGAGGCGGGGCGGGCGCTGCTGGGCGAGGAGGCGTGGGAGCTGCTGCGTCCCGACCGGCCCGAGCCCGCGGACCGGCACGGCCCGGGCGTGCCGCGAGAGCGCGTCGCCACCCTGATCGAGCGAATCGAGTCCTTGTGACGGGCCTTGCCGACGTGCGGGAGCGCTCCGAGCTGATCCTCGCCGAGGTGGAGAAGGCGATCGTCGGCAAGCGCGGGCCGCTCGAGCTGATCCTGCTCGCGCTCCTGAGCGACGGCCACGTGCTGCTCGAGGACTATCCGGGACTCGCGAAGACGCTGATCGCGCGCTCGTTCGCACAGGCGACCTCCCTCCGGTTCGCGCGCATCCAGTTCACGCCCGATCTCATGCCCGGCGACGTCACGGGCTCGCAGATCTTCGATCAGCGGACGACCGACTTCGTGTTCCGCCCCGGCCCCGTCTTCGCCAACCTCCTGCTCGCCGACGAGATCAACCGCGCCCCGCCGAAGACCCAGGCCGCGCTCCTCGAGGCGATGCAGGAGCGCCAGGTGACGATCGAGAACTCGACCCACCGGCTCGAGCCGCCGTTCCTCGTGCTCGCGACGCAGAACCCGATCGAATACGAGGGGACGTATCCCCTGCCCGAGGCGCAGCTCGACCGGTTCCTCGTCCGCATCTCGATCGGCTACCCGGAGCGCGACGCCGAGATCGAGATGCTCGAGCGCCGTCTCGCGCGCGGCGTGGACGAGGTTGAGCTCGAGCCGGTGGTCGACGCGGCGACGCTCGTAGAACTCCAGCGCGCACTCGAGCAGGTGCACGTCTCGGAAGCGATCGCGGGCTACGTCGTCGACGTCGTGACCGCTACGCGAGAGTCGCAGCGGCTCGCGGTCGGTGCGAGCCCGCGCGGCAGCATCGCCCTGCTCAAGCTGTCGCGCGCGAAGGCGGCGCTGGCCGGACGCGACTTCGTCACCCCCGAGGACGTGAAGGCCGTCGCGGTTCCGGCGCTCGCGCACCGGCTGATGGTGCGACCCGAGCTCTGGGTGCAGCGGCTCCGCGGCGAGGACGTCGTGCAGGAGGCGCTCGACACGGTGCCGACCCCGCCCGCGGAGGACGCCGCGCGCAGCGCCCGCGTGTGACCGGCCACACCTCGCCGCGCCTCACGGTGTATGCCTCGCTCGCCGCGGCGGGGCTCGTCGCCGCCCTCGCCTTCGGCCGCGTCGAGCCGGTCGCGCTCGCGGCTCCCTTTGTGCTCGCGCTCGTCGCGGCCGCGACCGGGCGCGAGCCGCGCATCTCCGTCTCGCTGTTGCTCGACCGCGACCGCGCGCTCGAAGGGGACGAGGTCACGGCGACGATCGTCCTCTCCTCCTCCGGTGGCGTCGACCGCTTCGAGCTGCTCGTCCCGTTGCCGCAGGGGCTGAGCGCCGAGGGAGGTCACGCCCGGGCGCTCCTGCTTCGCGCCGGCGAGGAGCGGACGATCGAGCTGAGGCTGCGGAGCGAGCGCTGGGGGGCGTTCTGGGTCGGGCCGGTGCTCTTCCGGGCCCGCGACGTCCTCGGCCTCCGTTCGTGGGAGGGCGAGGCGGGCGAAGCGCAGCCGCTGCGCGTCTACCCGAGCGAGGAGACGCTCCGGTCCCTTGTCCCGCCGCTCGAGACGCAGGTGTTCGCCGGGAACCAGGTCTCGCGGGTCCGCGGCGAGGGGATCGAGTTCGCGGATCTTCGCGAGTGGCAGCCGGGAGACCGCGTGCGGCGTGTCAACTGGCGCGCGACCGCGCTCCGCGGCTCGCTCTGGGTGAACGAGCAGTACCCCGAGCGGAACACCGACGTCGTCCTCTTCCTCGACACCTTCGCCGAGGTGCGCGCCCACGGTCGGAGCACCAACGACCGCGCCGTGCGCGCCGCCGCGACACTCGCGCACGGGTACCTGCAGCGGAAGGACCGAGTGGGGCTCGTCGGCTTCGGAGGTGTTCTCTCCTGGCTCGTGCCCGAGTCGGGCACGCGCCAGCTCTACGCCATCATCGACACCCTGCTCTCGAGCGACATCGTGCACAGCTACGCCCTGCGCGGCGTCGAAGTGCTGCCGCCGCGGACGCTCCCTCCGAAGGCGCTCGTCCTCGCGATCACGCCGCTGCTCGACGACCGTACGGCGGCGGCGCTGCTCGACCTGCGCGCCCGGCGCTACGACCTGATCGTGGTCGAGGTGTCACCGGTCGAGCTGCTCGAACCGGATCCGGCCTCGTCTGCCGAGCTCGCCCACCGCCTCTGGCGCCTCTCGCGTGAAGCGCTGCGCTGGCGCTACGAGCAGGTGGGCGTGCCCGTCGTCACCTGGCGCGAAGGCGAACCGCTCGCCGCCCCGCTCGAGGAGGTGAACGCATTCAGGCACCTCGCCCGTCCCGCGTAGCCACCGCCGCAGGAGCGGCTGCGGCGTACGGCGGCGTGCTCGCCGACTCGTTCGTCCGTGCGGGCTCCCACGCGACCTTCTTCGCGCCCGGCGCTGGGCTCGGGACGGTGCTGCTCGTCGCCGCTCTCGTGTACCGCGGTCGAGGCCTCGGCCTGGCACTGTGGCTCGGCGGCGCGACGTACGTCGGTGCTGTCGTTGTGGCCGGCCACCGGATCGACGCGACCGCGCCGCTCGTCGCGGTGCTGCTCCTCCTCTGCGGCGAGTTCTCGGCGTGGTCGCTCGACGAGCGGTGGCGGATGCGCTTCGACGCGGGGCTCGGCTGGCGCCGCGGCGCGGCGCTCGGGATCCTCGCGCTCTCAGCTCTTGCTGTGGCGGCACTCGTCGTCGCTCTGTCCGCGGTGCCGCCGAACCACGGCCTGGCGTGGACGGTGGCCGGCGCAGCCGCCGCGGTCGCCGCTGCGGGCACGGGCGTCTGGGTCGCGCGGCGCTAGCGATGGTTCAGGCGTAAGGACGCTCGCCCAGCCGAGCGACTCGTCACACGAAAGTCAGGCCGGCACGTCGACGACCTGCTGGATCATGCCGCCGTCGATGACGTAGCTCGCGCCAGTCACGTACGTCGCCTCCTCCGAGCAGAGCCAGGCGACGAGCGCCGCGACCTCCTCCGGCTTGCCGGGCCGGCCGAGCGGGACCTCCGGGTCGAGCCGGTGGGCGTCCGCCTCGTTCCGGGGCGTCGCGATCACGCCCGGCGCGACGGAGTTGACGCGGATCCCGTACTGGGCGAGCTCCAGCGCAAGGTTGCGGCTCAGCATCCCGAGCGCTGCTTTCGCCGCGGCGTAGACGGCGAAGCCCGGCCGCGGGATGTGCTCGTGCACGGACGTGATGTTCACGATCGAGCCGCCGCCGCGATCCTTCATCAGCCGCGCCGCCGCCTGCGCCGCGAGGAAGCTGCCGCGCACGTCGACGTCGAACGTGAGGTCGAAGTCGTCGACCGTCAGCTCGAGAAACGGCTTCGCGGTCGAGAGGCCCGCGTTGTTGACGAGCGCGTCGAGGCCGCCGAGCGCGTCCACGGTCTCCGACACGAGTCTGGCCGGCACCTCGGGGTCGGCGATGCTGCCCCAGACCCAGTGGATCCGGTCGTCCCCGTAGCGCTTGCGCAGGTCGACGAACGGCCCCTCGTGCAGCTGCGCGTTGTCCTGCGTCGCGTAGCCGAGCTTCCAGCCGTCGGCGAGGAGGCGCTCGGCGATCGCCAGCCCGATCCCGGTGTTCGCGCCCGTGACGAGTGCGACCCGGTCGGCCACGAGCGAGTGCGTTCCCACGAGTGCTAGCCGCTAGTCGGCCGCGGGCGATAGAGCAAGACGGCGACGACCACCCCGACGAGGCCGATCGCAACAGCGGCAAGAATCGTCCAGCCGGGGCTCGTCGAGTAGCACGGGACGCCGGGAGTACAGGAGATGGCGCGGGCGCCCAGCGGGCCGATGTTCCCGACCGGATGCCACACCTTGAACAGCCCCGCCCAGATCGCTGCCAACACGGAGAGAAGGAGCACGAGGGGCGCGAGCGCTCGGCGGCTTGCTGAGACCACAACCCTGCGCATGCCGGAACCATAGAGGGCGGCGGCCGAAAACGGGCAAGATGCGCGGATGGAGAAGGCCGAGCTGCAGGCGCTGCAAGCGCCGCTCAAGGAGCGCTACCGCAAGGAGCCGGAGGCGGCCCTCATCACGCTGCGCGCCGACGGGAAGCTCGACGAGGAGCAGATCGCGTGCTCGGTCGAGACCGGCCGAGCGCTCGTCGAGGCCGGCCTCCACCCAGCCACCGGCGGCACCGGCGCCTTCGCCTGCTCCGGCGACATGCTGCTCGAGGCGCTCGTCGCCTGCGCAGGCGTCACGCTCGGCTCGGTCGCGACCTCGATGGAGCTCGACGTCTCGGGCAGCGTCCACGCCGAGGGAGACCTCGACTTCCGCGGCACGCTCGGGGTCGATCGCGAGGCACCCGTCGGCTTCACGGCGATCCGGCTCCGCTTCGACCTCGCCTCGGACTCGACGGAGGAGGAGCTCGCGAAGCTGCTCGAGCGGACGGAGCGCTACTGCGTCGTCGGCCAGACGCTCGCAGCCGGCGTCCCCGTGGACTTCTCTTACTCGAGCTCGTAGGCCATCAGGATCGCGTCGACGAAGTCGTCGCCCCGGCGGTAGTGGCGCTTGCGGAAGCCCTCGCGTTCGAAGCCGAAGGCGTCGTAGAGGGCGATCGCAGCCTCGTTCCACGGGAAGACGTGCAGCTCGAGCTTGCGGACGCCGGCCTCGCGCGCCCAGTCGACCGCCGCCTGCAGGAGGGCGGTTCCCACCCCCTGCCGGCGCGCGTCGAGCGCGACCATCAGGCCGACGTCGGCGACGTGCGTGCTCGCCGGGTGTGGGTCCCGCCCGACCGAGAGCCGCCCGACGAGCGTCCCGCCCTCGCGCTCCGCGACGAAGACCGCCGCGTGCGGATAGCGCCGCAGAGCCTTGAGGAAGCGGCGCTCGTCGCCGGCGCTCCGCCACTCTCCGGCAACGCTGATCAGCCAGCCCTCGGGCTCGGCGCTCACCGAGTCGGCGAGCAGCGTCAGCTGGTCGGCGTCCGTGGCGTCGGCGTGCCGGATCAGGAAGCTCACGCCTCCACCACTACCTCCGCGCCGCCTCGCCGCGGGTCCCCTGCTGCCGCGAGCGTCCCGTCCTCCAGCACCTCGACTGCCGAGACGCCGCCGAAGAAGAGGTTCCGCTCCCGCCAGCGGACGACCGGATAGTCGGCCGCCGCGAGCTCGTCCGCCGCCGCAGCGTCCTCACAGTGTGCGATCCCGCCCTCGACATGAATGCGCGGCGCATCGACCGCCTCCCTCACGCCGAGGCCGCGGGCCGCCACGTTCGCCACCACCTGGAGGATCGCGCTGCGCAGCCGGGTGCTGCCGGCCGAGCCGATGACGAGCCGCGGCCGTCCGTTCCTCAGCAGCAGCGACGGCGCCATCATCGAGTTGAGCCGCTCCCCGGGCCGCACGTCGCCGGCGAGGTGCACCTCGCCGAGCATGTTGTTGAGGTGGATGCCCGTACCCGGCACGACCACGCCGCTGCCCGAGCCGAGCGAGCACGAGAGCGACGCCGCGTCTCCGTTTCCGTCGACGACGCTGATGTGCGTGGTGCCCGTGAGGATGCTTCCGGCGGGCGCATCCGCCTGCGCCTCCATCGCGCGCGCGACCGCAACCGGCGTCGGCTCGAGGTCCCCGAGTGTGCCCAGTCCGACCGCGAGGAGCCGGCCCCCGCTCGCCGGCGGCGGGTTCGTGCGGAACTCGCAGCCGCGATACGACGCCGCGAGAGGCTCTCGTTCGATCACCTCGTAGCGGGCGAGATCCTCCAGTGTGACGGGGACGTGCGCGGCGATCCGCTCCGCGAGCTCGCCCCGGTAGATGCACTCGCCGCCTTCCGCCGCCAGCCGCTCGAGCGTCTCTGCGAACTCGGGGACGGCGAACCGCTCGCCGACCTCGAGCGGTCGGCCCGGTCCGTAGATCGCATCGCCTTCAGGCGAGGACCGGAGCAGTGGGTCGAGGATCCGGTGCAGGTAGGCCTGAGCCTCGTTGAGGACGACGCCCTCTCGCGCGAGCCGCACGGCGGGCGCGAGCAGCTCCGCCCAGGGGACGCTCCCGAACCTGCGGTGCGCCTCCCACAGCCCGAGTGGCGCACCGGGCACCGCGGTGGCGGCCGGGCCGGTGTGGAAGAGCTGCCGCGTGTCGCCGTCGAAGTCGACCCAGACGTCGATCAGCTCCTCCGGCGGAGCCGGCCGCTCAGGCACCGTGACGAAGAAGTCGAGCAGCCGTGTCCGCGCCTCTCCGGCCTCGTGGACGAGGAGGAAGCCACCTCCGCCAAGGCCGGTGAGCGAGCTCTCGCAGACCCAGGAAACCGCGGCCGCGGCGATGCACGCATCCACCGCGTTCCCGCCGGCACGCAGCACGTCGGCCCCGGCCTCGACGGTCAGCGGATGGCCTGCAGCTAGCGCGCCTCTCATGAAGCGAGCGTACGCTTTGCCGAATGGCCGACGTGTCCATCGCCGTCGCGGAACGCGCGTGGTGGCGGCTGCGGCTGCCGGCCGTGCGCGAGGCCGTGCTCTGCACCGGGATCGCGACAACGATCGCGTCGCTGCTCGCGTGGCTCGCCCCAGCCGGCGGCGACCTCGCGGGCCATGAGTACCAGCGGTCGCTCTTCCTCGCCCACGGCTTCACGCTCTGGGACAACTTCTGGTACGCCGGGCGCTACGCCTTCGTCGGCTACAGCATTCTCTACTACCCGCTGGCCGCGCTGCTCGGGATTCGGCTGCTCGCCGTGCTCACGGTTGCGCTCGCCGCGGGCGCGTTCGTGCACCTGCTCGAGCGGGAGTGGAGCCGCACCGCACGCTGGGCCGGCCGCTCCTTTGCGGTCGTCTGGCCCGGAGTGATCCTCACGGGCGAGTTCCCGCTCGCCCTCGGGGTCGTGCTCGCGCTGCTGAGCCTCCTCGCGCTGCAAGCCCAGCGGCGCTGGACCGCGGCGGCACTCGTCCTCCTCGTCCTGGCGGCGAGTCCCGTCGCGTTCGTCCTCCTCGCAGTCGTGCTCGCGGGGATGGCGCTGGGGCGCCGCCCTGCGTTTCGCGGCGCCACCGTGCCGGCCCTTGCCGTCGTGCTGGCGGCGGCGGCCGAGCTGCTCATGCTGCACCTGTTCCCGACGGGCAGGCTGGGCTTCCCCGCCGTCGAGGCGTTTCAAGCTGTGGCGTTCTGCGTCGCCCTGCTCGGGCTGACGTGGCGCCTCGAACGTGCCCGGGGCCTGCACAGCTTCCTCGCCGTCTATCTCCTCGTCGTCATCGTGACCTACGCGATCCCGTCTGGGCTCGGCCACGACATCGCGCGCGTGCGCCTCCTCGCCCTCCCAATCGCGCTGCTCGTCGCGGCGCTTCGGCGTTGGCGGCCATGGCCGATCGTGCTCCCGGCGGTCGCGCTTGCGGGCGCCTGGAACGTCTTCCCGCTTGCGAGCAGCTGGGCGAGCAGCGCGGCCGACCGCTCCGCCAGCGCAAAGGTGTGGACCGCTCCCGTGAGCTACCTGCACGCGCACCTCCGCACGGGCTACCGCGTGGAGGCGGTGGACACGGCCGAGCACTGGCCGGCGCTCTATCTCGCTCAGGGAGGAATCCCGCTCGTGCGCGGCTGGTTCCGCCAGGACGACCGTCCCGTGGCCGCGCTCCTCTACCGGCCGTACACCAAGGCCGAGTACGTCGCCTGGCTACATCGTCTCGGCGTCGCGTACGTCGTCCTCACGAACGCACCCCCGGATCACAGCTCGCGGCGCGAGGCCCGCCTAGTCCGGAGCGGGCACAACGGGCTGAGGCAAGTCTTCGCGACCCCGGAGGTCTCGATCTACGCCGTGCCGCAACCGCAGCCGATCGTCACCGGGCCAGGCCGGCCCGCCGTGCTGGCGCTGCGCGAGTCGCGGCTCCTCGTGCGCGTCTCGCGCGGCGGAACGTACCGCGTCGCCGTTCGCTGGTCGCCGTACTGGCACACGTCCACGGGCTGCCTCGCCCGCATGCCCGACGGGATGCTCCGGCTGCGGACACGGGCGGCGGCAACGGTCCGGATCGCGTTCGACGTCGACGCGACCAGCCTGTTCGACGCCTTCGCCGGCACTGCGCCGAGCTGCCGGCCAGGCGCCGGCTAGCCGACTTCGCGGACGAGCTCCGAGAGCAGCTTCCGGTTCGCCCGCGCCGACCACTCCTCCGCGCTGCGGCTCGCGGGGTCGCGCGGCCGAGCGGGGTAGCCGAAGGAGACGATCGCGCGCACCTCGCCGCCGCAAATCTCGGCCGCCGCGTCCGGCTCCCGCACGCCGTTCGGGCACGAGACGACGCCGTCGCCCCACGCCGCGAGCATCATGTTCTGCGCGCAGCGGCCGGCGTCGAAGCTGCCCGCCTCGCCGACGATCGCAATGACGAGCGCGGCCCCGAGGACGTTCTCCGGCGCGTAGACCGCCTCCGCCAGGTTGTCTCGCGCCTGGCCGGATACGACCGCGAACTCCCACAGCTGCCGGTTCTTCGAGCTGCCCGAGAGGCGGCCGGCGTCGAGGATCCGCTGCCGCACCTCACCGGGGACCGGCGTGTCGGCGTACGCGCGCTCGTCGCGCTTCGAGACGATGGCGAGGTAGGGATCCACCGCCGGCCGCGCGCGTCAGGTGCGGAGGAAGGACGGGACGTCGAGGTCGCCGCCGCCCTCGCTGCTCGGCGGGCGGCGTAGCTCGGCCGGCGGTGCCCAGCCGTCGCCGCGCGGGCGGCGGCCACGGCCGCCGAAGCCGGTCGCGACGACGGTCACCCAGACCTGACCGTTGAGCCGGTCGTCGACGGTGGCGCCGAAGATGATGTTCGTGTCGTCGGTCGCGGCGGCGCGGATCACCTCCGCGGCCTCGTTCACCTCGACGAGCGTCAGGTCCTCGCCTCCCGCGATCGAGAGGAGGATGCCGCGGGCGCCGGTGATCTCCGCGTCGATGAGCGGCGAGCGCAGCGCCCTCTCCGCCGCCTCCCTCGCACGGCCGTCGCTGCTCGAGGAGGAGAAGCCGATGCCCATCAAAGCCGTGTCGGAGTCGGACATGATCGTCCGCACGTCGGCGAAGTCGAGGTTGATCAGCCCGGGCATCGTGATCAGGTCGCAGATGCCCTGGACGCCCTGGCGGAGGACGTCGTCGG